>CAMTWF010000329.1:0-11997 GCA_947085355.1 uncultured delta proteobacterium | reverse complement strand
GGAGCGGCCCCGGCGCGGCGGGACGCGCCGGGGGCCGAGGTGGGGCGGCCCGCGGCCGACGCGGACGCGCAGGCTGCCCTCGTCGTCGCGGGGCTTTGGGATTGGATCCCGCGCGAGCGGCGGCTCGCGCACGCCACGCCGATCGCGCTCGGCGCCGGCGCGCTCCTGGGCGCCGCGAGCGGCCCGGCATGGTCGGCCGCGCCGCCGGATGCGGCCATGATCGTCGGCGGCATCGCCGGCGTCTTCGCCGCTTCCGTGGCGCTCGGCATCGTCCGCTTCGCATTCGACCGGGCGATCCACAACCGGTTGCTGCGGCTGATCTCGGGCTCCGACGGGACGCTCACGGCCGATGCGCTCGTCCGTGCCGCCGCGCGGCGCGGCCGCGACCTGCTGCCGGGTTGGGCGGGGGCGAGGGTCAGGCGGCGGCTGCTGCGCCTGTTGAGGATGTGACGTGAACGCCGGCTACCGCTCCGCGGTCCTGGCCGTCGCAGGCATGCCGTCCATCCGCCGGCTCGCCGAGCGGCACGGTTGGAAGCTCGGCCTGTCGCGCTTCGTCGCGGGCGCGACGCTGCGCGAGGCGCTCGCCGCCATCGCGCGCCTCGAAGGCGACGGCTTCACGACGATCCTCGACCTGCTGGGCGAGTCCGTGACGTCCGAGGCCGGCGCGCGCGCCATGCACGCCGGCCTCGTCGGCGCCGTCGGGGCGGTCTCCGAAATCCACTACCCGGGCCACGTCTCCATCAAGCCCACGCAGATCGGACTGGCGATCGACCGGGACCTCGCCCTGGAACTGGCGCGCGACCTGTGCCTGCGCGCCGCCGCCGGCGGCGTCACCGTCACGCTCGACATGGAGGACCACCCCAACGTCGACGGAACGCTCCACATCTACAGGACGCTCCGCGCCGAGGGCCTGTCCAACGTCTGCGCCGTCCTCCAGTCCTACCTGCGACGCACCCCCGACGACCTCGAATCGCTGCTGCCGCTCGCCCCCACGATCCGCCTCGTCAAGGGCGCCTACAACGAGCCGCCCCGGGTGGCCCACACGCGCGCGCCGGTCGTGAACCGCGCGTTCCTCGACCTGACGTTCCGCCTCCTCGATGCCGGCGGCCGGGCACAGGTGGCCACGCACGACGAGCGGCTCGTGCGCGAGGTGGAGCGCGGCGCGGGCGAGCGCGGCATCGGCCCGGATCGCGTCGAGTATCAGTTGCTCTACGGCGTGCGGCGCGATCTGCAGCGGCGGCTGATCGGGGCGGGACGCCGGGTGCGCATCTACGTGCCGTACGGCGCGGACTGGTACGCCTACTACTCGCGGCGCATCGCCGAGCGTCCCGCCAACCTCGCGTTCGCCCTGCGCAGCCTGATCGGCTAGGCAGATGTCGGGAAGCCCCGCATAGCTTCTTAGCGCGGCGGCCTGCCTGCCCTGCCTGCCGGCAGGCAGGCGGCAGGCAGGCGCCGCAACCAAAGGATGAATCACCGCAGAGACGCAGAGGGCGCAGAGAATGGTCTCTGTGTTCTCTGCGTGCTCCGCGGTGACCAATATCGTCGCGCCGTGCGACGAAATCCGGGGGTAGTAGATCAATAAGTGGTGGGGGATCGGGGGGCGGCGGACGGCGGACGAGGATCGGCCGGAGGCCCGCCTCACCCGTGCGTTCCCCTGCAGCCTGCTGAGGGCCGTCCGGCTCACCGGCGCGTTCCCTGCAGCCTGCTGAGGGCCGTCCGGCTCATCCGGGCGGTAACCGTTCAGGCCCCATGGGAATGGAGACGACGGGGAGGGGTGAACGGTTACGCGCCCGCTATGCCGTCCCGGCCCCCCTGTGCGCCAGCGCCGCGGCGACGAACCTGGTGAACAGCGGGTGCGGCGCCATCGGGCGCGACTTGAACTCGGGATGGAACTGGCACCCGACGAACCACGGGTGGCCGGGGATCTCGACCATCTCGACCAGGCCGCCGTCCGGCGACAGCCCGCATAGGCGCATGCCGCCCTCGGTCAGGCGCTCCCGGAAGGCGTTGTTCACCTCGTAGCGGTGGCGGTGCCGCTCGGAAATCTCGGCGCACCCGTACGCCTCGCGCGTCTTCGTCTCCGCCGCGAGCCTGCACGGGTAGGCTCCGAGCCGCATGGTGCCTCCCTTGGCGGCGACGCCCTTCTGGGTCTCCAGGAGGTCTATCACGGGATACGGCGTCTTCTCGTCGAACTCGGCGGAGTTGGCGCGTTCCAGGCCGCAGACGTGGCGGGCGAACTCGACGACGGCGAGCTGCATTCCGAGGCAGATGCCGAGGTACGGGACGCGCTTCTCCCTGGCCAGCCGGATCGCCGCGATCTTCCCCTCGATGCCGCGATGCCCGAAGCCGCCGGGCACCAGGATGCCGTGCGCGCCCGCCAGGAGCGCCTCCACCCCCTTCTGCTCGACCTCCTCGGAGTCGACGAACCGCAGGTCCACGCGGCAGTTGCCGGCGATGCCGCCGTGCACGAGCGCCTCGTTGAGGCTCTTGTAGCTGTCGCGCAGGTGGACGTACTTGCCGACCAGGGCGATCGTCACGGAGCCTTCGGCCGGGCGCTTGAGCGTCTCGACGATCTTCTTCCATCGCGTGAGGCGCGATGCGCGGGACCAGATGTTGAGCAGCTCCGCGATGCGATCGTCGAGCCCCTCGGAGTTCAGCTTCAGCGGCACCTCGTAGATCGACTCGACGTCCTCCCCGGCGACGACGCTCTCGACCGGCACGTTGCAGAACAGGGCGATCTTCCGCTTCTGCTCCGCCGACAGCGGCCTCTCGCATCGGCAGACCAGGACGTCGGGCTGGATGCCTATCTCGAGGAGCGCCTTGACGGAGTGCTGGGTCGGCTTGGTCTTCACCTCGCCTGCGCCGGCGATGTAGGGGACGAGCGTCACGTGGACGACGATGGCGTTCTGCGGTCCGGCCTCGCCCCGGAGCTGCCGCACGGCCTCGAGGAACGGCAGGCCCTCGATGTCCCCGACGGTGCCGCCGACCTCGATGATGACGAGGTCGGTCCCCTTGGCCGCCTCGCGGATCCGGTCCTTGATCTCGTTCGTGACGTGCGGGATCACCTGGATCGTCTCGCCGAGGTACTTCCCGGCGCGCTCCTTCTGGATCACGGAATCGTAGATCTGGCCGGTCGTCGTGTTGTTGCGCCGGCTCATCACCGCGGAGGTGAACCGCTCGTAGTGGCCGAGGTCCAGGTCGGTCTCGGCGCCGTCGTCCGTGACGAAGACCTCGCCGTGCTGGAAAGGGCTCATCGTGCCCGGATCCACGTTGATGTACGGATCCAGCTTCATCAGGGAGACATCGAGCCCCCGGTTTTCCATCAACGCGCCGATCGAAGCCGCCGTGATCCCCTTCCCGATCGACGACACGACGCCCCCGGTTACGAAGACGTACTTCGTGTGCTTGGACGGCATGCGGAACGTATAGGTCCGCGCGGAAGCGCGTGTCAACGTTCGCGGTTCGCAGTTCGCGGCTTCCGGCTGTTCTACTACCCCCGAACTTCGTCGCACGGCCCGACGAGATTGGTCACCGCGGAGCACGCAGAGAACACAGAGACCATTCTCTGCGTCCTCTGCGGTCTCTGCGGTGATTCCTCGCTTGATTGCGGCGCCTGCCTGCCGGCAGGCAGGCCGCCCGCGCTGTGAACCGCGAACCGCCTTGCGACCACGCGGCCGCGGGGCTATAAGAACGCCTTCAGCGCGGGCAAGATGCCAGCGCCACGGGAGTTCGCGCGATGAAGAGGATCGGGTTGCTGACCGGAGGAGGTGATTGCCCCGGCCTGAACGCCGCGATCAAGTGGGTCGTGAAGACCGCCGAGGATCCGCAGCCCGGCGTCGTGCCGATGGAGGTGATCGGGATCCGCGACGGGTGGCGCGGCCTCGTGAAGGGCGACCCGGATCGCGTGCTGCCGCCGTTCGCGGACTTCGGCGAGGAGGGGTACTTCAAGCGGCTCACGTCCGCCGAGGTGCGGCCCTGGGACCGCCAGGGCGGAACGCGCCTGGGCACGTCGCGCACCAACCCGTTCAACCCGAAGGACGATCGCAGCGCCGCCGTCGTCCGCGGCATCGAGAAGCTCGGCCTCGGCGCCGTGATCGCCATCGGCGGCGAGGACACGCTCGGCGTCGCCGCCGGATTCGCCGAGATGGGCATCACGTGCCTGGGCATCCCCAAGACGATCGACCGCGACCTCGCGGGGACCGACTACTCCATAGGCTTCGAGACCGCCGTCAACGTCATCACGGACGAGGTCGACCGCCTGCGCACCACTGCCGGGTCGCACAGCCGCACCTTCGTCGTCGAGACGATGGGCCGCCACGCCGGCCACCTGGCCCTCCAGGGCGGCATGTCGGCCGGCGCCTACGTCATCCTGATCCCGGAATACGACTTCGACGTCGCCGAGGTGAACGTCCTGCTGGCCCGCCGGCGCCAGAGCGGCATCCGCTACTCCATCGTGGTCGTGGCCGAGGGCGCCAAGATGCGCGGCGGCAACCTCGTGGTGCGGAACGGCAAGGTCGACGGCTTCGGACACATGACGCTCGGAGGCGTGGGCGAGTTGCTCGCGAGGGGGATCGCCGAGGGCACCGGCATCGAGACGCGCGCGGTCGTGCTGTCGCACCTCCAACGCGGCGGCACGCCATGCGCCTACGACCGGCGCATGGCGAGGAACTTCGGCATCGCCGCCGTCAACCTCGTCCAGGCCGGGCAGTCCGCCCGCATGGTCTCGTTCCTCGGGGGCCGCTACACGTCCGTCCCGCTGTCGGAGGTCGTCAACCGGCTGTGCCTGGTCGACGTCGAACGCGAGTACGACACGACGAGGTACAACGGCAAGCGTACGATCCTCGGACTCACCTGAACTATCGCCGGACGTCGGTCATCCGCAAGAACGGGACGCCGACCGGGCACGCGCCGGCCATCGCCTCGAATGCCCCGGCGTCGGCCGGCGGAGCGCCCGCGACGTCGCGGTCCGTGGGGTCGCGGGTGCGGGCCAGGATCCAGTCCGCGGGAAGGCGAACCGCCGGAACGCAGGGGGCCGCCTCGTCGCATCGGCCGCAGGCCATGCAACGGGACGCGCCGGCCGCGGCGGCGACGCCGGCGGCGTCCAGCGGGCGGATGCGCTCGGCAGCGCAGGCGGTCAGCAGACTCTCCAGCGAACCCGTCGGTCGGGCGGTCCTGCGCGCAACGGACCGGAGGGCGCCCCAGCCGAGAATCAGCGCGGCGGATGGACGGATCATGGTGGCGGTGGCGGTGGCGCCCTGCACACGCCCTCGGTTTCACCGGCCGTCAAGCACGGGACTGCTGTCGGGCTCTGGCCGTCCGGACAGGACTCCGGCCGGCACTCGCCCATCGTGCGGCCGACGCCGGTTGTCCCGAGGTGGCCGCTTGCGCAGCACCCGGCCGTTGGGTGCTCCGACGTGCCGCACTGGCGGCTCTCGGGGCAGAGGAACGCCAGGCACCGGAGGTCGGCGCTGGACCCGTCCTCGATGATCGGCAGGCCGGAAACCTCGAGCACGAGCTGGTGGCAGGGAGGATCCACGCACGGCGGATCGCCGCACCCGGGCTCGGCACGGAACATCCCCTCGGGTACGTAGTACCAACCCGGTTGCGCGGGCGCGGAGCAGCGGCTGCCGTCGAAGGTCCGGGGCGCCTGACGGACCAGGCACTGCCGGCGCCCGTACGGCGGCTCCCCCGCTCCGGGGCACGGCCCGCCGATGCACCCGAGGTCACGCTTGAACGGCTCGCACGGCGTCTCGGTCCCCCTGATCTTGCACGGCGGCGGGTAGAAGTTGTCCGCGGTGGTCGGCTCGCAGATGCAGTTCTCATCGCCCGGCTGGATCATGCAGGGACGCCACGGTTCGCTACCCCCGTACGTCTCGACGACGCGGCAGTCGGCGCTGCAGTCGCGATCGGTCGCCCCGTCCGGGGCCGGGTCTTCATCGAGTGTGAAATCGAGCGCCCGGGCGAAGCACGCCGAGGGGATTCGGCTCCCGATCTTGTTCGCGATGGTCTGGATTGCGTCCGTCCAGTCCGCGCGGCAGATCGACGAGACGTACGTGTCCACCCCCTCGCGCTCGATGTCCATCGCAAGCTGCACGAACCGGACCGGCGGGTCCGCCCTGCCCATGTCGGGTACGAGGCACGAGGGTTCGACCCGTTCACCGGTGGCGTCGGGTCGCGGCTCCATCGCCGGCACGGCCAGGCACGCACCCAACCGCTCGCCATCCCCCTCGCACGCCGGGGTGTCGAGCGGGACGCCGACGATCATCGCGATGAAGATCCGGCTCGCATCCTCACGCAGGCTCCTGAAAGCGGTGACGTACTCGGCCACCGACTGCACCTTGTCGGGATTGCGGAAGCAGCGGATGTTCGGGTTGCCCAAGTCTGTGCGGGCCGGGTCGAACATGTACGAGTGGTCCGGACTGACCGAGCAATCCTCCTCGTCGGTCACGAAGATGAGAGTGACGATCGAGTCGGGCCGCAGGAAACCCGCGTTGCAGCCGCCGGGGCCCTGGTTCTCGAAGACCGCTTTCCGCATCGCCTTGAGCTGCTGCTCGAAGCCGCAGCCGGTGATCCCGAGCGTTCCGATGCAGGCGAAGTCGTTGGCCATCTGATCGGGCGAGTAGCTGCCGGCGTTGCCGGGGTTCCGCGAGAGCCACCTCTCGGAATAGCTGGCCGGACAGCCCGGGACCGTGCGGCTAGGCGTGTTGCGGAAGCACCCGTCGTCGCCGAAGTCGGCAAGCTCGCACGAGCGGATTCCACTGTAGCCCATCACCCCCATGTCGGACGAGATGACCCCGATGTTGAGGTCCTCGACCGCCGGGTAGTCGGGGAGCCCATCGGCGGGGTCCCGGTCGGGCGGCTCGACGAGGTCGCGGAGGAAGCCGCGCATGCGGCGGGCGAGTTCCGCCTGTTCCTCGGCCATGGACCCCGAGTTGTCCACGAGGAAGACGATGTCGACGCGCGACACGCCGGCCTGCTCGATCCGGACATCGATGGCGGTCACCGTCGTCGGCTCGATCGGCGCGACGTCGCGGTCCAAGCAGCCGAACGCGACCAAGCCGAACAGGGCGAAACCAAGCTTGCCGAGAACTCCCATGGCGACCTCCTTGCCTGCCGTTCGGCGGACCCCGCGCAACCTCCGCGCGACGCCGACCGCCCAGCGAAACACACTATAGCCCGCTGCACCCGACCGATCAACCCGGCCTGGGCGGCGGAGGCACTCGCGCGGGGATCGATGTAAACCTGCGCGGCGCACGCCACCCGAGACGATGCAATACCCGTTCCGCCGGGCCGCGGCGGCAAGTCCTGCGCGCCGGCCGGCGCCGCTTTATCCCGTGATGACGCGCATGAAGCCCGGCGTCGAGCCGGATCACCCGGTCCGGTCGGGCTTCCTCTATTCGCTCCCCGTACCGCCAACGACGTTGGCGAACGGCGGACAAGGTTGGCGGGCTACTTCTCCTCGAACTCGGCGTCGATCACTTCTCCGCCGCCGTCGCCGCCGGATCCGTTGCCGCCCTTGCGGTCGGATGAGCCGCCGTCGGCGCGAGGCCCTGCATCGGCCGGCTTCGACCCGGCGACGTTCCTGTACATCGCCTCGGCGATCGCGTGTGTCGCCTTGGTCAGTTCGTCCATGCGCTGCTTGATGTCGGCCGCGTTGCCGCCCTGGATCGCCTTGCGGCAGGCGGCGACGGCGTCCTTGACCTTGCGGGCGTCATCGGCGGGGATCTTGGCCTCGTTGTCGCTGAGTATCTTCTCGGTCTGGTAGCACAGGGTGTCGGCGCTGTTGCGCAGCCCGACCTCCTCGTGGCGCTTCTTGTCTTCCGCCTCGTGCTCCTTCGCATCGCGGACCATCCGCTTCATGTCTTCCTCGGTGAGGCCGCTGGAGGCGGTGATCGCGATCTTCTGGTCCTTGCCGGTCGCCATGTCCTTGGCCGAGACGTGCAGGATGCCGTTGGCGTCGATGTCGAACGCGACCTCGATCTTCGGCACGCCGCGCGCGGCGGGCATGATCCCTTCGAGGTGGAAGCGTCCGAGCGTCCTGTTGTCCCGTGACATGGGCCGCTCGCCCTGCAGCACGTGCACTTCGACCGACGTCTGGCTGTCGGCGGCGGTCGAGAAGATCTCCTGCTTGCGGGTCGGGATCGTGGTGTTTCGCGGTACGAGGACGGTCATGACGCCGCCGAGGGTCTCGATGCCGAGCGACAGGGGCGTGACGTCGAGCAGCAGCAGGTCCTTGACCTCGCCGGACAGGACGCCGGCCTGGACGGCGGCGCCGAGCGCCACGACCTCGTCGGGGTTGACGCCCTTGTGCGGGTCCCGGCCGAAGAAGCGGCGGACCCGCTCCTGGACCATCGGGATCCGCGTGGAGCCTCCGACGAGGACGACCTCGTCGATCTCCGACGGCCGCTTTGCCGCGTCCGCCAGCGCCTTCTCCACCGGGCCCATCGTCCGGTCGACGAGGTCCTCCATGAGCTGTTCGAGCTTGGACCGGGTCAGCCGGATGTTCATGTGTTTGGGTCCCGCGGCGTCGGCGGTCAGGAACGGCAGGTTGATCGTCGTCTCCATGACGCTGGAGAGCTCGATCTTGGCCTTTTCGGCGGCCTCCCTGAGGCGCTGGATGACCATCTTGTCCTTGGAGATGTCAAGTCCCTGGTCCTTCCGGAACTCGGACATGAGGTACTCGATGATCCTCTGGTCGATGTCGTCGCCGCCCAGGTGGGTGTCGCCGTTGGTGGCGACGACCTGCACGACGTTGTCGCCGACCTCGAGGATCGAGATGTCGAACGTGCCGCCGCCGAAGTCGTACACGGCGATGAGCTGGTCCTTCTTCTTGTCGAGGCCGTAGGCCAGGGCCGAGGCGGTCGGTTCGTTGACGATGCGCTTGACTTCGAGCCCCGCGATGCGGCCGGCGTCCTTCGTGGCCTGCCGCTGGCTGTCGTTGAAGTACGCCGGGACGGTGATCACCGCCTCGGTCACCTGGGTCCCGAGGTAGTCCTCGGCGGCGCGCTTGAGCTTCTGGAGCACCTTCGCGGATACCTCGGGCGGCGAATGGCGCTTGCCGCGAATCTCGACGTGAGCGTCGCCGTTCTCCGCGGCGACCACGCTGTACGAGACCGTCCGCATCTCCTCGGCGACCTCGGCCTTCTTGCGCCCCATGAATCGCTTGATCGAGTAGACGGTGTTTTCCGGGTTGGTCACGGCCTGGCGCTTGGCGATCTGGCCCACCAGCAACTCGCCGCGGTCGTCCCACGCGACGACCGACGGCGTCAGCCGCGATCCCTCCTCGTTCGGGATCACTTTCGGTTCCTTGCCTTCCATCACGGCGACGACGCTGTTGGTGGTCCCAAGGTCGATTCCGATGATCTTTCCCACGCGAAGCCCTCCATGGCCGTCCGCCTTCCCGTCCGGCGCGCGGCACGGGTCGCAACCTAATCATCCGGCCGCAAGCGTCAACGCGATGGAGATGCAGCCGATCAGAACGGGTAGGCCACCTGAAAGACGGGGTTTCCCGTCACTTCGTCCGAGAAGCCGACGTCGAGGCGCACGACGAGCAGGTCGTCGTAGTTGAACCGCAGCCCGAGGCCGCCCGAGTGGTGCAGGCCGAGCGAGTCCGGGGCGCGGTCCATGTCGAAGACGCGGCCCGTGTCGTAAAAGACGGCGCCCTCGAAGTACCAGAAAATCGGGAACCGGTACTCCGCCTGGAGCGCGATCGATGCGTCGTCCACGAAGCGCCCCCGGTAGTAGCCGCGGTTCGTGTCGCCGCCGATCGAGGGCATGACGGCGAACGGCGCGTCTCCGGCCGCGATCGAGCCCTCGAACCGGAACGCGAGGACGTGGCGGCGCCACAGCGGGACGAACTGACGGACATCGAGGCGCACGACGGCGCACGTCGTCGGGTTCCCCGTGCCGGGCGATGCGTACAGGACGGACAGCAGCCTGCGGCCCCCCCTGGTCGGCCCGCCGATCGGGCTCCGCGTGTCCCGGTCGTCGTGCTCGAAGTACAGGTTCAGCGCCGACAGGTACTCGCCGCGAACGGCCAGAAGGCGCGATGCGTCGGGCAGCCCGGCGAGCCTCTCCTCCTCGATCATCATCGAGCCGAACCGGTACTGGACACCCGCGCGCAGGTTGTCGCCGAGCCTGCGGTCCAGCGCCGCCATCCCCAGCACGGAGATCGGCTCGACCGTGCGGCCGTCCCGGGCCCGCGTGTCGTTGCCGAATCCGAAGTAGGTGAACGGCAGGTTGTCGGCGAGCAGCACGAACTCCGGGCGCGTGGCCGCGAGGAGGTCCGGGCCGACGATGTTCAGCGCCGCGGCCCAGTAGGCGCGGACGCTGCCGAAGACGACCAGGTTGAGCAGGGCGCCTGTGCCGAGCGGGTCCAGCAGGACCAGGCCGGCGCCGCCGGCGAGGTCGTACGTGTCCCGGTACACGACGTATGGGAGCAGCAGCGCGCGGCGGCGCCCGGCGCCCTCCTCCAGCGCCTCGGCGGGCGTGCCGTCCTCCACGACCGCGACACCCCCCAGGAAGACGGCCTCGACGTTCCGCAGGTCGGACAGGTCGGACAGGGGATCGCCGCGCACCAGGACGAGGTCCGCCCGGCAGCCGGGACGAATGCAGCCGACGACCCCTTCGAGGCCGAACGCCGCGGCGGGCGCGGAGGTGGCGGCGGCCAACGCCTCGCGGCGCGTGAGACCGGCGGAGACCAACAGCGCGATCTCGCGCAGCAGCCCCTCGCCCGGACCGTCGGCGCCGTCGGCCGGAAAGCCGCTGCCGGCCAGCACGAGCATCCCGGCGGCGCGGGCGCCGATGATCGCGGAGCGGATCGCCGTCCAGTTGCGCCGGCCGGGACGCACGGACCGCTGCACGGCGAGCATCGGCGTGAAGGCGGGCCGCAAGCCGCCGTCGCCCGGCGTCGCCGACGACGGTCCGGCGAAGCCGTCCGGCCCGTCCGCGGCGCCCCGGAACGTCCCGTCGGGACACGCCCCGAGCGCATGGACGCCCAGACCCGACGCCCGCGCCTCCTCCACGGCCGCCGCGACGACCTCGGGGGAGGCCGGGACGGCCGGAACCGACGGATCGGGACCGCAGAGCACCGACACGAAGTCGACGCCGGCCTCGACGAGACGCGCGACGGCCCGCCGCGCCGCATCCGGGTCCGGCGCCTCCACGAACGAATCCCGCGCCAGGCCGCGCATGCCCGACCGGGCCCGGTTCGGCGCGCCGCCCTCGCCGACGATCGTGGCGCCCGAGACGATCATCCGTGGACCGGCCTGCTCGCCCGCCGCGATCTCGCCGCGCAGCCGAACGATCTCCCGCGTCGGCGCGCCCGCGTCCACGACCGTCGTCACGCCCCGGCGCAACGCATCGATCCGGTTGTGCGGGAAGTCGCCGCCCGTCTCCGCGGCGACCACCCCGACGCCGGTGCGCTCGACGTCCGCCGTCCACGCCTCCGGAAGGTTCCACATGTGGACGCGGGCGTTCACCAGGCCGGGCAGCAGCGTCAGTCCCTCGCCCGCATGGACGCGATCGCCCTCGCGTTGCTCGATGTTCTCCCCCACGGCCGCGACGACGCCGCCCTCGATCCGGACGTCCGTCGGACCGATCGCCCGTTCGCCGTCGAACACCCGCACGCCGCGGAACAGGATGCCCGGCGGCTCGTCGGCCGGCGCCGGCGCCGCCGCGAGAAGAAGGAGCGTGACGGCCGCGACGCCGGGCGTCCGCCGCCGGCCGAGATGCGCTCCTCCACGGTCGCCCCGAGGCATGACGCGAACTAGCACATGGCGACTCGCCGGCCAAGAAAACGGTAGGTAACCGTTCACCCTCCCCCGAGCATCCCGTATGGTCGCAGGGGGGGTTCGACCCATGCGTGCTAACCGACGGTGTGTCCCACATGACCGCCTGGGGCCATCCTTCTCAGGGTGTAGGGGCGCCACGCAGCGCGCGGCGCGCGACCACGAAGCGGGTCGGCGCAGCAGCCCAACGCGCCGCGCGCAAGTGCGC
>CAMTWF010000328.1:0-7870 GCA_947085355.1 uncultured delta proteobacterium | reverse complement strand
GCTGCGTGGCGCCCCTACAACCGGGGAAGAAGGGCTGGACCTCATCACCATCTGTTGCAGACACCAAACTTCGGGGCTGCATCCCCGCCGGGATGCTCGACCTGCCGATGCGATAGTCGATGGAGGCCTCACGCGTGCGTCATGGGCGGTAGCGCAGGATGGCGCCGCCCTCGCCCACGGCCCAGACGTCGCTCGGCCCGCTGCCCCAGACGCCGGAGAGCCCCATCATCGTCCCGCTGGAGATGCCGGCCCAGGCGCTGCCGTTCCAGCGCAGGATGGTGCCGCCCCCGCCCACGGCCCAGACGTCGCTCGGCCCGCTGCCCCAGACGCCCGCGAGATCGTGCGTCGTCCCGCTGGAGACGCCGGCCCAGGCGCTGCCGTTCCACCGCATAATGGTGCCGACCACGCCCACGGCCCAGACGTCGCTCGGCTCGCTGCCCCAGACGTCGTAAAGCGGCGGGGTCCTCGTCCCGCTGGAGACGCCGGTCCAGGCACTGCCGTTCCACCGCAGGATGGTGCCGCCCACGCCCACGGCCCAGACGTCGCTCGGCCCGCTGCCCCACACGGCGCGAAGATCCTACATCGTCCCGCTCGAGACGACGGCCCAGGCACTGTCGTTCCACCGCAGGATGGTGCCGCGCCCCCACTCCCCGCCCACGGCCCAGACGTCGCTCGGCCCGCTGCCCCAGACGCCGAGAAGATACTCCGTCGTCCCGCTGGAGACGCCGGCCCAGGCGCGGCCGTTCCACCGCACGATGGTGCTGTCCCAGCCCACGGCCCAGACGTCGCTCGGCCCGCTGCCCCAGACGCCGTAGAGATCCTGCGTCGTCCCGCTGGAGACGCCGGCCCAGGCGCTGCCGTTCCACCGCAGGATGGTGCCGCCAATGCCCACGGCCCAGACGTCGCTCGGCCCGCTGCCCCAGACGGCAGCAAGAGAGTTCCCCTGCGGCAGTGGATTGGACCAGCACCACCCGTCCGCGCTGCACTCCGCCGCGGTCGTTCCCCCGCCATCGCCGTCCGGCACATCGCGTTCCGTGTCATCGACCGCGTCCGCATCGCCGTCCGGCACATCGCGTTCCGTGTGATCGACCGCGTCCGCATCGTCGTCGACCGCATCGCCACCACTGCTGGAGTAGCTGGAGTAGCAGCCGACGCCGAAACCGACGGGGCCAAAGACGAGGAATCCCGTCCACAACGCCGCCAAGACCGAATTCTTCTCCATCAACCATTCTGCTTCGGAAGACTGTGACGCCCGATCGCCTCGCGCAGGTTCGCGACGACTCGGTCCACGGCGTCCCGTTCGGCGCGGATCGTGGCCGCAACCCGGATGAGTTCCGACACATCACCCGGAACGTGCGTCATGGACGACGATCCCCTTCCGTTCCGCGGCGACGCGCAGGGCCGCCGGCGCATCTTCCCAGGGCACGAGGTCGACGCGGAACTCGCCGGCCAGATCGGCCGACTCGGCCAGCGCGCGGAACAGCGCCCGCCCGGGCGGCAGCCCCTCAACGACTAGGTCGATGTCCGAGTCGGCCCCGAATCTCCCGCCGGCAAGCGACCCCCAGAGGATCACGCGACGCGCGCCGAACCGGACAACGAGATGCTCGACGAGCTTGTGGACGAGCGCGCGAGCCTTGCACTCCCGGTCCTCGCGCCGGCGCTCCGCTTCGCGGAACCGCCGCCGCCAACCATCAACGTACGACTCGAACCCCGCGGTCATCGCCCGAATCGTACGTCGCCGCCGTCGGCGTGCGCAACCCGGCGCGCCGCCTTGCCGCGGAGACGCTATGCGCTATGCGCTATGCGCTATGCGATTCGCGCATGGCGCATGGCGCATAGCCCCTCCCTTCCCCGCCAAGCCTCCCGCTGAGCGCCCCCCCGTTGGGAGGACGCACCCAGGCCCGCACCCCGTTTGATCGCTCGCGTTGCGGCGTGCTATACGAGCGCCGGGATTCGGGGATGCCGATGGATCGCGTCACCTGCACGATTCGCGTAACGGGGAAGGTCCAGGGCGTGTTCTACCGGGCGCACACCGTCGAGGAGGCGCTGCGGCTCGGTCTGACCGGCACAGTCCGGAACATGCCGGACGGATCGGTCGAGGTCGTGGCGACCGGCGCGCGGGGGAAGGTCGAGCACATGGTCGCATGGTGCCGCGGCGGGCCGAAGGCGGCCCGCGTGGAATCGATCGACGTGCGTTGGCACGAGCACCCCGCGGAGTTCGACGGCTTCCGCATGGCGGGGTAGGCAGTTGCCCGCGTTACGACCAGGACCGCTCGGCCGCGGATTCCTTCGAGGCCGGGCCGCCATCGCGATCCTGGCGGCCTGCGCCGCCCGGCCGTCCGCCGCCGCCGAGGAAACTGATCTGACCGGCGCGGAGGTGGACGCGCTCCTGGCCTCGCTGGTCGATCGGGCCGACCTGCCGGCCCGGGCCGAGGCGCTGGCGAACCTGCTCGACGCCCAGGAGGGAGCGCGGGAGGCGCTTGCCGAGCGGCTGTTCAGGCCGCGCCCGCTCCCGCCGAGCCTTCTGGCCCGCCTGACCGATGACTACATGCGAGCCGCGCCGGCGACGCTCGAGGGGAGCCCGGTCGCGGCCCGGACGCCGCTTGCGCCCCTGCTCCATGCGCTCGTCGTCTCCCCCCACGACGTCTACCGCGATTCCTGGGCCGTCGTGTTCGAGACCGTCGCGCTCCTGGCCGCCCTGGACGCCATCGACACCACCGAGGCGACTCTGGACGCGATCCGCCTGGTGTCGGCGCACGAAGGCGCCTTCGCGCGCCCGGCGGCGATCGTGGTGCGCGGCAAGGGCGAGCGCGCGATTCCGGCGCTGATCCTGTCGCGCCGGATCCGGGACCAGTCGGTGCGCGACCTCGCCTCCCAGCAGCTCGCGCGCCTGGGCAAGGACCGCGCGCCGCTGATGGCCCAGGTCCACGACGAGCAGCTCCTGGCCGAGATCCTGGCGGCGATCGGCGAGGTCCGCGATCCCGACGGGGTGCACGTCATGCTGTCGTTCATCAACGCCGACCGGCCGCTGGTCCGCAAGGCCGCGCGCGCGGCGCTGCTCCGGTACGAGCGCAACGCGCTGTGGGCGGTCCGGGGCGCATACGAGGATTCCATCGGGGAACGGCCCGGCGCGGGTTGGGACTGGCGCGAGACGACCGAGCGGCTCTTCTCGGCGATGGACGCGGCCCGCATGGCGCCGCTGGACGCGCTCCTGGCCCGCGGCCTGACGGACGCCGCCGCCGGACGATACCGGGAGATGATCGAGACGTACGGCGCGATCCTCGCCCGCGAGCCGGAGTATCCCCGCGGGGCCGAGATGGTCCCGGGCCTGCTCGCCCACGGCGAGAAGCTGTTGCAGGCTGGAGAGGTGATCGAGGCCCGCAGGGTGCTGCGCATGGCCGGCTACCTCGCCCCGCCGGGCCGCCAGGCAGATCGGATCCGCGCACACCTGGCATACCTGGAAGGCCTGCGGCGGCGCGACCTGGGCTTTCCAGATCCCGAGCCGTTCCGGGAGGCCGCGACGCTCGATGATGCCTACGCCAAGCTGGTGGAGGCGCGCGGCGACATCGATGGCGCCGCCGAGGCCGGCGGACCGGTTCGGGAGACGGCCACAGTCGAGCGTTCCGGCGCGGCCCGGGAGCGCGTGCCCCGAATCGCCGCGGCGGCGGGGATCGCCGTCGCCGCGATCGCCGCCCTGCTGCTCCTCGTGTCGTACCGGCGCGTCCCCGGACGGCTGCTTCCGTGGCCGAGGGAGCCGGGGGTCGGGGGAGCGGACGCCGCATCAGATCCGCCCGCCCTGGCCTCCGACCGCAGACCCCCGACCGCCGACCCCCCGGCTTCCGGGGAAGCGCCGCCGGATCCGTACCTGCGCGTCGAGCAGGCGCTTGAGGTCATCCTGAAGCAGTCGGACGTGTCGGACAAGTGACGCGCTGCATTGCCCTGGACCTGGACCTGGACCTAGAGTTGGACCCGAAGGAGCAAATTCCGTGACATCGACCAACTCAAGCCGATCCGAGACGACCTCGGCCGCCGGGGTGTCGCTCGTCCTCACCGTCGTGTGCCCGGACCGCCCGGGCGTGATCGACGGCATCTCCGCGCTTGTCGCCGCGCGCCACGGCAACTGGGAGGAGAGCCGCATGGTGCGGCTCGGGGGCATGTTCGCCGGCATCGCCCGCGTGACCGCCCCGGCCGCCGCCTCCGCGCTCCTCGCCGCCGACCTCGCCGCGCTCGAACGCGACGGAATCGCCGTCTCCGTCCGGGAATGCGCGCCGGCGCCGCCCCAGGTCGGGCACCGTGCGATGCTGCTGCACATCCAGGGGGCCGATCACGAGGGGATCGTCCACGCGATCGCGGGTTTCCTGGCCGGCCGCGGGGTCAACGTGGAGGAACTCGCCACGGACGTCGTCAACGCGCCGCTGTCCGGCGGGCCGCTCTTCACGGCCACGGCCAGGCTCCGGTGCCCGCCCTCCGTGGCGCCCGCCGAACTCCGCCGGGGCCTCGACGACCTCGGCCGCCGCCTCGGGATCGACGTGTCGCTGTCGGACGACGTGTAGGCCGCGAACCGCGAGCCCCTACCCGCAGTAGTTGCCGAGTTCGGCGTCGATCCAGCGGCAGACCTGACCGCATGGGCGGCAGTGGCGGCGGCGAACGAAGCCGTCTTCGCACCAGACCGCCACGTCGCCGGCCTCGCAGCGCCCCTGCCCGGTCAGGTCCGCCGGGCAGCGGCGGCCCGCGATACACCTGTGGTTGCCGTCGGCGTCCGCGCCGCACACCGCGCCGGACGCGGCGCAATCCTGCGTCCGGCGGTCGGACGCCGAGGTCCCGACGCACCACCGGGCGACGTCGCCGTCGCACCTGCCGACCGTCCCCCAGGCGCACCCCGGGGCGGGACGCACCAGCGGCGCCCACCACTCGGCCGAAGCGTCCGTGCGCACGAACGTGTCGACGTCGACGCACGACGAGTCGCCGCCGCTGAGCGTCCCGACGACGCGCACCGATCCGTCCGGGAACGTCAGCATCGACGGGCCTCCCGAGTCGCCGAAGCAGACGCCCGTGACGCCGCGCCCGTCGACGTCGTAGGTTTGCGCCTCCAGGGACACCACGTCCTCGACGGTCCACCAGCGCAGGGTGTTGCCGCCGCCGCCGCCCGGCGTCGTGGAGCCGTAGCCCGCGTTCTGCACGCGCCGCCCGACGAACGCGGGGAGGAGGCCCTCGAGCGGCTCCGCGTTCGCCGGTATCGGCGTGACGTCCGGATACTCCTGCGATGCGAGGCCGGCGAGGATGCAAAGCGCGTTGTCGTTCGCCTCGCCGCCGCCGTAGCGCGGGTTCACCCGGATCTCGGAGAAGCGGAAGACGTGGACCGGATCCGCCGCATCGCGGCCGATCGCGAATGCGATATCCCGGGCGGTCCGGCCCCAGACGCAGTGCGCAGCGGTGAGGACCGCGTTGTCTCCGACCAGCGTGCCCGTGCAGAAATTTCCACCGCCCCGAGCGCCGACCATCGCGCCTGCCGCCAGCTGCTCGCCCTCGGACAGCCGCGCCACCTCCGGGTCCGGCTCGGCCCGGCCGTTGACGATCGTGCCGGTCCACGTCCCGGAGCCGCCCTTCGCGTGATCCCCCACGCCGCAGAACATCCCGGGAGGCCACTGGGCCGGAAGCGGATCCCCGCAACCGGCGGCCGCGACGGCGAAGCACGCCGCCGCGAGGACCCGCCTACAGGCAGTAGTAACCGTAGCTCGGTCCGGCATCGCCGCACGTCTGACCGCAAGCCGCGCAATTGCGCTCGAACGTCTCGCCGTCCTCGCACCAGACGGCGGTGTCGCCGTCGCAGCGACCGTACCAGGTCAAGCCGCCGCACGGATCGGGCGGATCGTCGATGTACCGATCGAGGAACCCCCAGTTGAAGTCGGTCCGGGCGAAGTGGTCGTAGTCCACGCACGACGGGTCGCCCCACGACACGGTGCCGACCACCGTCGGGCGCCCGTCCGGGCGCATCCGCAGCGCGGGCCCGCCGGAGTCCCCGAAGCAGACGGCGGAAACGCCGCCGCCGTACACGGTGAAGTCGAACTCGGTCAGTTCGGTCACGACCTCTACCGTCCACCACCGCAGCGTGTTGTCGTCGCCTCCCTCCGGCGTCGTCGACCCGTACCCGACGTTCTGCACGAGACTCCCGACAAACTCCGGCGGCAGCGGGTCGTGGTTCACCCGGATCGGCGCGATCCCCGGAGCCGCCTCGCTCGCCGGCCGCGCCAGCAGCAGGAGGGCCTGGTCGGCGCGCGCCTGCTCCCTGCCCCACGGCCGGTACGCCGGGTTCGGCCGCACCTCCCGGACATCGATCGTCGCCTCCGGCGACGCCGCGTCGCGCCCGACGGCGAACCGGACACGCGAGGCCGGCACGACCCCGGTCATCTCGATCACGCAATGCGCCGCCGTCAGCACGGCCGTGTCGGTCACCAGCGTGCCGGTGCAGACGTTCGACCACTCGCCCGAACGCCGGTCGCGCTGGAGCATCGCGCCCACGGCAAGCACCTCGCCCTCCGACAGCGTCACGACCGACGGGTCGAACGTCGGATCGCCGTCGACGATGAACGAGCCCGTGGACCGGGGCTCCTTCTCGTCGCCGCAGAACGGCTGCTCGTCGGGGGACCCGCCGTCGTCCGGGCCGGGAACGTCCCGGCCGTCCGCCGCATCGACGCCGAACGGCGTCGATGCGTAGCACGCCCCCGCCGCGATCCCGGCCAACGCCACCAGAGAAAGCGCTATCCGTCTCACGTTCCGCCCGCCTCCGCCGGCCCCCACCCGCTCCTGCAGCCCGTGCGCCGGAAGGGTAGGCCGCAGCGGCCGGCGGCGCAAGCGCCGCCGGGCCGCGTCACAACTCTGTCCGTCGTTGCCACGAAGGGGGTACGATGACGGCCGCAGGCGCATTGGCGATGCAGATCGATCGGGACGTCGACATAGCGGTCGCGATCCGGGACGGATCGCACAACCAGGCGCTGGCGATGATGGCCCGCGCGATGGGCGAGTCGCTCGGGCGCTTCTGCGGCGAGATCCTGGGGTCGCGCCCAGACGCGGAAGAGGCTGCGCAGGACGCGCTGATCGAGGCGCTCGGCGCCATGACCGCCTTCCGGGGCGAGTCCTCCGTGCGGACGTGGCTCTTCGCTATCGCCAGGCGCGTCTGCGCCCGCAGGATCGCGCAGCGCCGGCGCCGCGGCGCCCTGTTTCACCTCGTCGTTGTCGAGGCCGAGCGTCCCGAGGGTGAGGCGGTGGACGAGGCCGTGCGCGCCGAGACGATCCGGCGCGTGCGCCGCGCGCTCCTCGCTCTGCCCGGAGAGGATCGCGACCTGATCGTGCTGCGATACGCCGCCGACCTCACGTGGGAGGAGGCGGCCGAGGCGTGCGGCCTCACGCCGCAGGCGGCGAGGAAACGAGCGAGCCGGGCGTTCGCTGTCATGAGGGAAACGCTGGGGGATCTGCCGCAGACGCATGTCCATGATGGAGGAGTCCCATGAGCGAAACGAAGTGTCGTGAAGTCGACGGGAGACTGGCCGACCTGGCCGAGGGAGAGGCCGCGGCGTCCGCCGATCTCGGGGAACACGTGCGGGGGTGCGCGGAGTGCTCGCGGAACGTGGAGCAGGCCCGACGGGCGGCGAAGTGGATCCGCCGGGCGGGCGACGAAGGAAAGGGCGCCAGGCCGGAAATCGACGTCGCGGGCGTCTTGCGGTCGGCGGACGAACGGCGACGCGCGCGGCGCCGCCGCGTCGTCGCCTTCGCCGGCGGCGGCATCGCGCTCGCGGCGTCGATCGCGGCGGTCGCGATCGTGGCCGTCACCGCGGGGGAGCAGCCGGCCGGCGACGCCGCGGGGCCGACGGTT
>CAMTWF010000327.1:0-20157 GCA_947085355.1 uncultured delta proteobacterium | reverse complement strand
GATCTCCGTCCTCGTCATCTCCCTCGCCTTTCGGGCCACCTGCGTCTCGATGCTGCTCATCCAGGCCACCTACCAGGCAGCCGGCCAAACAGGACATCTTTAAGTGCTTATGACCCGGACATCTTCAGTGCTCGTTACACCTACCGCAGTCGGGCTTGCTTGCGGCCGCGGGCCTGTGCTATGAGCCGGAGCAAAGGAGGTCCCCATGTCGAACGAGAATACCCCCGAGGCGACTCCGCGCCCCGACAACGCCGGCGATCCCGAGCCGGCAGGATCGCACGAGCAGTACGATCGATGGCTGCCCGAGGCGCGCAACATCCCCGCCGCCCAGGTGCGGTCGCTGAACGCCGACGCGAGCTTGGCCCGCGCAAACGCCAAGCTCGGCGTGGACGCCGTGCTCCCCCACTCCGACCGCCTCAAGCGCGAGCTGCCGGGCATTTCGGTCCCCGCGATCTCCGATCTGTCGAATCTGGGCCTCGCGCTCGCGTATGCACAGATCCAAGTCGATCGCTACGCACCGCCTGCCGAGGTGAAGAAGATGCTCGCGCGCGCGAGCGATCTTCGCGGCCTCCTGTTCTCCTCTGCCGACGCGCTCGCGCAGGCGGGCGTCCTTCCCGCCGCGGGTGTCGCGAAGATCCGCGAGGGCCGCGGGGGCATCGACATGGCGGGCGACTGCGTCGCGCTCGCCGCCCTCTTCACGAAGCATGCCCTGGCCGTCCGCGGCAAGACCCCGGTGACGGCCGCGCAGGTGCGCGAGACGGCCGAGATCGGCGCGCGCCTCGGCGCCGCGCTTCGGCCCAAGGGCGGTCGCCGCAAGGTCGACGAGGGCCTGTTCCTGGCGACCGACGCGCGCAACCGGCTCTGGACGCTCTTCGAGCGGACGTGGGAGGACCAGGTGTGGCGCGCGGGCGCGTGGCTGTTCGGCCGCGCGGTCGACCGGCACGTACCCCCACTTCACTCGCGCGTAGCGCCCAAGCCCCGCCCGAAGGCGCCCGCGCCGAAGTAGACCGCTCGCGAAGGCGCCGGCGGACCAGCGTCGCGGCATTGGCGTGGTGGCCTGGGGATGAACCGTCCGCCGTCCGCCGTCCCCCAAGGGGATCAGCGCTTCTTCTCTCGCGCCTCGTCCTGGGCGGTCGCCTCGGCCTTGCCGCGGCGGAAGAACGCGGCCTTCCGGCGCCCGGCCGGCTGCTTCGTGGAGGGCTTCTCGGCGGGGGCCTCGGCGGGGACAAGTTCCATGACCACGAGCGGCGCGTTGTCGCCCTTGCGGAACCCGACACGACGGATGCGGGTGTAGCCGCCCGGCCGGCCGACGTACCGGGGAGCGATCTCGTCGATCAGCATCGTGAGGAGGTTCCGCCGCGTGAGGAGCCGGTCGCCGTCGGGCGAATGCGCCGTCACGGCCGTCGGCAGGCGCGACGCGATCAGCCTGCGGAGATGCAGGGCCCGCTCGCCGCCGCCGATCTCCCCACGCAGCCCACGGGCCTTCGTTATGATCGGCTCGACGTGGCCGCGGAGTTCCTTCGCCTTGGCGAGAGTCGTCTCGATGCGGCCGTGGACCAGCAGCGAACCCGTCATGTTGCGGAACAGCGCGCGACGATGAGCGGCGTTCCTTCCCAGCTTCCTGCCGGACTTGCGATGTCGCATTCTTCGTCCTCCGCTGCACCGGGGGGCTGTTCGGCGCCGGGCGCCTCACCGCCCCCCGGACCCCCGCGGCAAAGCCGCTCGGGTCGTTTGCACCGGGGGGCTGTTCGGCGCCGGGCGCCTCACCGCCCCCCGGACCCCCGCGGACCCTCGCGGCAAAGCCGCTCGGGTCCTTGGTGGTTGCCGGCACGGCCCTGCCCGGCCGTCCTATCGCCCCTGCATCTGCCGCCACCTGGCCAGCAGTTGCGGCCAGTTGTCGAGGCGCATGCCCAGCGCGAGCCCCATCTTCGCCAGGATGTCCTTGATCTCGCGGAGGCTCTTGCGGCCGAAGTTCTTGGTCCGCAGCATGTCGGCCTCGGTCTTCTGGACGAGCTCCCCGATCAGGGTGATCTCGGCGTTGCGGAAGCAGTTGGTCGCGCGGACGCTCAGCTCCAGCTCGGACACCGGCCGGAACAGGTTCTCGTTGACCTCTTCCGGGCCGCCCTCCTCGAGCGCCAGCGCCGCGTCGGCCTCGTCGAACGTGATGAAGATCGCCATGTGTTCCTTGAGGATCTTCGCCGCATACGCCAGGGCATCCTGCGGGCCCAGCGTGCCGTTCGTCCAGACTTCCATCGTGAGCTTGTCGTAGTCGGTGATCTGGCCGACCCGCGCGTTCGTGACGAGGTAGTTGACCTTGCGGACCGGCGAGTAGAGCCCGTCGATCGGGATCGCGCCTATCGCCCCGCCGGCCTGCGATCTGTCGGCCGGCCGGTAGCCGCGGCCCGTCGTGACGGTCAGCTCCATGGCGAGCCGTCCGCCCTTGGAAATGGCGGCGACGTGGTGGTCCGGGTTGATCACCTTGAGCGTCTCGTTCTGCGGGAGGTCGCCGGCCTTCAGGTCGCCGGGGCCCTTCTTCTCGACGCGGATCACCTGCGGACGGTTCAACGTCGACTTCAGGATCACGCCCTTCAGGTTGAGGACGATGTCGGTCACGTCCTCGCGCACCTCGGGGACGGACGTGAACTCGTGGTGCATGCCCTCGATCCGGAGGCTCGTGACGGCGGCGCCGCGAAGCGAGGAGAGCAGGATCCTGCGCAGGGCGTTGCCCAACGTCAGGCCGAAGCCGCGCTCGAGCGGCTCGCAGACGAACTTGCCGTACGTAGCCGAGGCGGTATCCGCCTCCGGGACGATCTGCCTGGGGCGGATGAGTTCCCGCCAGTTCATCGAGTCGATATGCATCAGCGCACCTCCGTGTACGGTTGCGGACAAGATGCCCGCGCTACGCGATCGACTACCTGGAGTAGAACTCCACGACGAGCTGCTCATTGATCTCGACGGGCTGCACGGCCTCCAGCTCGCCTCGCGACGGGGCGGCCCTGAACGTCCCGGAAAGCCCGTCGGCCGCCATCTCGATCCAGGGCGCCCGGTCCCTCGATCCCGCCAAATCCGCGGCCCGCCGCACGCGATCGATCTTGCGCGAGTTCGCGGCGAGCGACACGACGTCGCCGGGCTTGATCGAGCGGGAGGGGATGTTCGCGCGGCGCCCGTTCACGAGCACGTGGTTGTGCCGGACGAGCTGGCGGGCGTCGGCCCGCGTGGCGCCGAGGCCCATGCGGAAGACTACGCTGTCGAGCCTGGATTCGAGCGTCTTGAGCAGGTTCTCGCCGGTGACTCCCTTGCGGCGCGCGGCGGCCTTGAAGCACTTGAGGAACTGGCGCTCCAGCACGCCGTACACGCGTCGGACCTTCTGCTTCTCCCGCAGCCGCTTGCCGTACTCCGAGACCTTGATGCGGCCCTTGCCGTGCTGGCCCGGCGGGTACGGCCTTCGCTCGAAGGAGCACTTCTCCGCCGCGTAGCATCGCTCTCCCTTGAGGAAGAGCTTGGCGCCCTCCCTGCGGCAGAGTTTGCAGACCGGACCCGTATGCCTTGCCACTGCTTCCTCCTCAGACCCTGCGGCGCTTGGGCGGCCGGCAGCCGTTGTACGGGATCGGCGTGACGTCGCGGATCAGGGTTACGCGCAGCCCCGCGGCCTGAATGGCGCGCACCGCCGACTCCCGGCCCGTCCCGGGGCCGCAGATCATCACGGCGCAGCTCCGCATGCCCTGGTCCATCGCCTTCCTGGCGGCGTCGCCGGCCGCGACCTGCGCGGCGAACGGCGTGGACTTGCGGGAGCCCTTGAAGCCTCGACTGCCCGCCGAGCACCAGGCGATCGTGTCGCCGTCGGTGTCGGTGAACGTGATGATGGTGTTGTTGAAGGAGGCGAGCACATGGGCGATGCCGTGAGCCGTCGTGCGCTTGGCCCCCTTCTCCTTCGCTGCCCTGCGTGCCATGTCGTTTCCTCCGGACGCCCGTGCCGCCCCGCTACCGCTTCCTCATGATGCCGCGCCGCGGCCCCTTGCGGGTCCTGGCGTTGGTGTGGGTGCGCTGTCCTCGCACCGGGAGCCCGCGCCTGTGCCGCAGACCGCGGTAGCAGCCGAGGTCCATGAGCCGCTTGATGTTCATGGCCACCTCGCGGCGCAGATCCCCCTCCACCTTGTACTCCGCGTCGATGACCTCGCGGATGCGCTTGACCTCGGCCTCCGTGAGATCCTCGGTCCTCTTGGTCTGCGGGATCCCCGCCTGCTCGCACACGCTGCTCGCCCTGGTCGCGCCGATGCCGTAGACGTAGCGCAACGAGATGCCGATGTGCTTGCGGCGTGGAAGGTCGACTCCGCCTATACGCGCCACTCCGTTCCTCCTTCCCTCAGCCCTGCCGCTGCTTGTGGCGGGGGTTCTTGCAGATCACGCGGACCACCCCGCGGCGGCGGACGATCTTGCACTTGTCGCAGATCTTCCGGATGCTGGGCCTGACCTTCATGCACCACCTCGCTCGACCGGTCCCTCCCCGGCCTTCCCCACGATGCGACCGCGCGTCGGATCCCCCGGCGACACCCGCACGTCCACGGCGTCGCCGGGCTTGATCCGCACCAGGTGGAGGGCCTCCCTGCCGATGCCGGCCACGACGGTCCCTTCGGTCGTGCGAACCGAGAAGAGCCCGCGCGGCAGCACGGAGTGGACCCGCCCCGGCCGGACCAGGCCGGAATCCGCAACGCAGCCGGGCCGACCGTCGCCGCTCATGCCGACCCCACCGCTTCCCCGACCCGCGCCCGCACTTCCAACGGCGTCCCCACGCCGGCCACGCGCCGCAGCAGCCCGCGCGCCCCGTAGTACTCCAGCAGCGGCGCCGTCTGCGAGCGGTACACCGCAAGGCGGTCGCGTATCGTCTCGTCCCGGTCGTCGTCGCGCCGGACCAGCGCCCCGCCGCACTCGCAACGCCCCGGCGACGGGGGAGTGTCGAAGGAGACGTGCCGGATGCGGCCGCAAGACACGCAGTTCCTCCGGCCGCCCAACCTGGCCAGGACCTCCTCGTCCGGAACCTCGATGGCCAGGACCAGGCGGACGGCGCGCCCGGCGCGGCGCAACGCCGCATCGAGCGCCTCGGCCTGCGGCGTCGTGCGCGGGAAGCCGTCCAGCAGGAAGCCGCCCGCGCAGTCCGGCTCCCGGAGGCGCTCCTCGACGATCCCGACGACCAAGTCGTCCGGGACGAGCCGCCCCGAGTCCATGAAATCCTTGGCCTTCCTCCCGACCGCGGTACCGGCCGCGGCCGCGGCGCGGAGAATGTCGCCCGTGGAGATCCGGGGAACGTGCAGCGCCTCCGCGAGGCCGACCGCCTGCGTACCCTTGCCGGCTCCCGGTGGTCCGATCATTACGATCTCCATGCCGGACATTCCCATCCGGTCACGGTCCGCCGCGACGGCCGCGGATCCGCGGTCCCCGCGGCCCGGCGAAACCGTCGTAGTGACGGGTGATCATGTGTGCTTCGATCTGCTGGACGGTGTCGAGCGCCACGCCGACGACGATCATGAGGCTCGTGCCGCCGAAGTAGAACGGCACGTTGTACTCCTGGATCAGGAAGGTCGGGAGCACGCAGACGGCCGACACGTAGAGCGCGCCGCCGAACGTGATCCTGCTCATGACGCGATCGATGTACTCGGCCGTCTTGCGGCCCGGCCTGATGCCCGGGACGAACGCTCCCTGCTTCTTGAGGTTGTCGGCCACGTCGTCGGGGCGGAACGTGACGGCCGTGTAGAAGAAACAAAAGAAGATGATCCCGGCCACGTACAGCGTGTTGTGGACCCACATCTGGGCGTTCAGCGTGGCCGCCAGATCGTCCATGAAGGGGATGCCGAGATTGGCGAGCGTGGCCGGGAACATCAGGATCGACGACGCGAAGATCGGCGGGATGACGCCCGACTGGTTGACCTTCAGGGGCAGGTGCGTCGACTGCCCGCCGAAGACGCGCCTGCCGACGGTGCGGCGAGGGTACTGGATCGTGATCCGTCGCTGCCCGCGCTCGAAGAAGACGATCGTCCCCACGACGAGGACGACCAGCGCGGCCAGGGCGAGCAGCAGCAGCGGCGACAACTCGCCGACCGTCGCCTGCTGCCACGTCATGAACAGGGCGCCCGGCAGGCCGGCGACGATGCCGGCGAAGATGATCAGCGAGATCCCGTTGCCGATGCCGCGCTCCGTGATCTGCTCGCCCAGCCACATGATGAAGCACGTGCCCGCCGTCAGGCACACGACCGCCATCAGACGGAAGCTCCAGACGGAATCGACCGGGACGACGCGCTCGCCGGACCCCGAGACCATCCCCTCGAACGCCATCGACATCGCCAGGCCCTGGACGATCGAGAGCACGATCGTGCCGTAGCGCGTGTACTGGTTGATCTTGCGCTGGCCCATCTCGCCCTCCTTCTGGAGGGCCCGCAGCGACGGAACCATGATGCCGAGGATCGAGAATATGATGGATGACGAGACGTAGGGCATGATGCCCAGCGCGAAGATCGAGACCTGCTCCAGCGCCCCGCCCGTGAACAGGTTGAACATGCCGAGGAACGAGCCGCCCTGCTGGCCGATGTAGTCCGCCATCACGGAGCGGTCGGCGCCCGGCACGGAGATGAAAATGCCGAAGCGGTAGACGAGGAGCATGCCGAGCGTGAACAGGATCCGCTGCCGCAGTTCGGGGATCTTGCCGATGTTGGCGAATGCCGCCACTCCCGCTCTCCGTCGCCACTACCCGGCGGCGCCCTCGCCCCCGCCGACCGGGGTATCCAGCTTTCCGCCAATACGCTCGATCGTCCCCCCGGCCGCGATGATCCGCTCCATCGCCGCCGCGGAGAAACCGTGCGCCTTCACCGTGAGCGCCCGGTCCAATACCCCGTGCCCGAGGATCTTCACGGGTCCGGACCGTCGGACCAGCCGCGCGGCCCTCAGGACGTCGGGATCTATCAAGGCGCCGGCCTGGAAGCGACCCAGGTCGCGCAGATTGACGATCTGCCAGCGGACGTGCCGCGGAGGCGTGAAGCCGCGCTTCGGAAGCCGACGCTGCAACGGTATCTGGCCGCCCTCGAAGCCCGTGCGCGGCCCCTGGCCCCTGGCCCCCTGTCCCTTCTGGCCGCGGCCGCAGGTCTTGCCGAGGCCGGATCCGCGGCCACGACCGACCCGCTTGCGGGCGGTACGGGATCCGGGCGGCGGGCGCAGCGTGCCGAGCACGTCACTCATCGCATTCCTCCACCCTGACCAGGTGCAGGACCTTCTTGATCATGCCGCGGAAATCCGGGGTGTTCGGCACGACTACGACCTGGTGCATGCGCCGCAGGCCGAGTCCCCGGAGGATCGCCTCCTGCCGCCTGTCGCGGCCGATCGTCGAATGGACCTTCTCCACGCGCAGCCGCCCGGTAGTCATGACGCCTCGCCTCCGCGCGGCTCGGTCTCCCCGCCGAGGCGGCCCGCCGGCAGCCTGCGGCGCCGGGCCACCGTGTCGTGTTCCTCCAGGCTCTTCAGCGCCTGCATCGTGGCGTGCACCACGTTGTGGGGGTTGGTCGTGCCGATGCACTTGGTCAGGATGTCCTTGATGCCGGCCGACTCGACGATCGCCCGGACGGCCCCACCCGCGATGACGCCGGTTCCGGGGCCGGCCGGGCGAAGCAGGACCCTCCCCGCTCCGAAGCGGCCCAGGATCTCGTGCGGGATCGTCGCGCCGGCCATCGGCACCCTGAAGAGGCTCTTGCGCGCCCGCTCCGTCCCCTTGCGGATCGCCTCGGGCACCTCGCGCGCCTTGCCTAGCCCCACGCCGACCATGCCGTTTCCGTCGCCCGCCACGACGATCGCCGAGAACGAGAACCTGCGACCGCCCTTGACGACCTTCGCCACGCGGTTGATGCTGACCACCCGGCTGGGGAGTTCCTCGGCCGGTACGTTCCTGCTGTCCCGACGTTCCGCCACCTAACGCCTCTCCTCGGGGGCCCCGTTCCCCCGCCTAGAACTTCAGGCCGGCCTCGCGGGCGGCCCCGGCAACCGCGGCCACACGACCGTGGTACCTGTAGCCCCCGCGGTCGAACACGACCGCCGAGATCCCCCGCTCCAGGCACCGCTGCGCGATCCGCTTCCCCACCGCAACAGCCATCTCCCGTTTCCGCATTCCGGCGCGCCCACCGCGAAGATCGGCTTCGCAGCTCGACGCATGGGCCAGCGTCCGGCCCGCCGAGTCGTCGATCACCTGGGCGTAGATGTGCCGGGCGCTCCGGAACACCGCCAGGCGCGGACGCTGCGGCGCGCCGACGACCTTGCGCCTTATCCTGCGCCTTCTCTTCTCCCTCGCCTCGTCCTTGCTCAACATCGTCCTGGACCTCCCTCTCCCGGCGCCCCGCGCATACGGGGACGCAGAGGGTGAGCCGTCACTGCTTCGTTCCCTTGCGGGCCTTCAGGGTCAGCTTCTCGCCCGCGTACCGTATGCCCTTGCCCTTGTACCGATCCGGCGGGGCGATCCGCCGGATGTCCGCCGCCGTGCGCCCCAGGATGTCCCTGTCGAAGGACCGCAGCGTGAGCGTCGTATCCTTGTCGGCCAGCTCGGCCTTGACCTGCGGCGGGAGACGGTACGGACGATCGAACGTGAACACGCCCTTGAAGCCGACCGCGTCGCCGACGAGTCGGAAAGCGTAGCCGACGCCGACGATCTGCAGCTTCTTCTCGAAACCCTCGGATACCCCGCGCACCATGTTCTGGAGCAGCGCGCGGACGAGACCGTGGTAGGCGCCCTGGCGCCTCCCGAGCGCCTCGGATGCGCCGACGCGGGCGGTTCCGCCGGCCACGGCCACATCGACGTGCTCGGGCATCCGGAGATCCATCTCGCCCTTCGGCCCCTTCACCTTGAGGGTGCGCCCCTGGACGACCACGGAGACCCCCTTCGGGATCTCGACCGGACGCCTCCCTATCCTCGACAGCCCCATCGCAACCCTCCGCGGCGGCGCCGGCGCGCTACCAGACCTCGCACAGGATCTCGCCGCCGATCCTCTTCCGGCTGGCCTCGGCGTCGGTCATGACCCCGCTGGAAGTGGAGAGTATCGAAACCCCGAGGCCGCTGCGTACCCTGGGCATGCCGGAGACGGGCGAGTACACGCGCCTGCCCGGCCTGCTGATCCGTCGCGCGCCCAGCATCGCCGGACGCTGCTGGGAATCGTAGGAGAGATCGACCACGATTGTCCTGCGACCGGCCACCGTCTCGACCGAGACGCCGCGGACGAATCCCTCGTCCCGCAAGATGCCGCAGATACTCTCCTTGACGCGCGACGGCGGGACGTTCACGCGCGGCAGACGCGCTCGATAGCCGTTGCGGACACGAGTCAGGAGATCGGCGATCGGGTCGGTCATCATCGACTCACCAACTGGCCTTGATCACGCCGGGGATCTCCCCGCGGGAGGCCAGACCGCGCAGGCAGATGCGGCACATGTTGAACTTGCGGTAGAAGGCGCGCGGCCGGCCGCAGATCGGGCACCGGTTGCGGTGCCGGACGGCGAACTTCGGCTTGCGCACGAGCTTGGCGAATGCCTGCGTCCTTGCCATGGCCTACCGGGCTCCTTCCTGCCGGAACGGGAAACCGAGATGGGTCAGGAGCGCCCTGCCCTCGCGATCCGTGCCGGCATCCGTGCAGACGGTGATCCCCAGCCCCCGCACCTTGTCCACCTTGTCGTAGTTGATCTCGTGGAACAGCACCTGCTCGCGGATCCCCATGGAGAAGTTCCCGCGGCCGTCGAACTGCTTCGGCGAGATCCCCTTGAAATCGCGGGCGCGCGGGATCGCCAGCGCCAGCAGGCGGTCGAGGAAGTCCCACATCCGCGCCCGCCGCAACGTCACGGTCACGCCGATCGGAACGCCCGCCCGGAGCTTGAAGGCGGCGATCGACTTGCGCGCCTTGGCGACAACCGGTTTCTGGCCGGCAATCGCCGTCATGTCGGCGACGGCCGCGTCGATCGCCTTGACGTTCTGCACCGCCTCCCCGAGCCCGATGTTCAGGACGATCTTGCGCAGCCGCGGCACCTGCATCGAGTTGCCGTAGGAGAACTCCTTCATCATCGCCGGGACCACCTGGGAGTGATACCGCGTGCGCAGCCGAGGGACGACCTTCTCCTTCGGGGCCGCGGCGGCCTCGCCCGCCGCGGCGGCGTCCCGCTTGCCGCCCCGCTTGCCGGCCTGCTTCGCGGGCGCGGCTTCCCCCTTCTTCCCGCCCGCCTTTTCCTTCGTACGGCCCCGCGGAAGTCTAGGACCACCCCCGTCGGCGTGAGCGTGGGCGTCGGCGTCGGCGTCGGCGTCGGCGACCGGCACGTGCACCGCGGAATCGCCCACGCCCACGCCCACGCCCGCGACGTGGTCCCGGACTTGTTCGGCGCTGGGCTTCGGCTTTCCTTCCGTCATCGTCATCCATCCGCCCGGGCGCTACCGCTGCCGGCGGCAGCAGCCGCGTCTCAGTCGAAAACCGTCCCCGTGCGTACGGCCACGCGGACCTTCTTGTCGTCCTTCCCGACACCGACCTTCCATCTCGTCGGCCGGTTGGTCTTGCCGTCGAGCAGCGCCACGTTGGAGGCGTCGATCGCCGCCTCCATCTCGACGATGCCGCCCGCCGGGTTCTTCCGCGTCGGGCGCTGGTGCTTCTTGACCTTCGCTATCCCCTCGACGATCACCTTCCCGAGCCTGGGCATGGCGCGCTTGATCTTGCCCGTCTTGCCCTTGTCCTTGCCCGAGAGCACGACGACGAGATCGTTCTTCCTGACGTGCATCAGAGCACCTCCGGGGCGAGCGAGATGATCTTGAGGAACCCCTTGGTGCGGAGTTCCCTCGCCACCGGCCCGAAGATCCGCGTACCGACGGGCTCGTTCTTGCCGGTGATGAGCACGGCGGAGTTGACGTCGAAGCGGACGTACGAGCCGTCCCGGCGGCGTACCTCCTTGGCCGTGCGGACGACGACCGCGCGCGTGACGGAGCCCTTCTTTACCTTGGAGTTGGGCAGGGCCTCGCGGACGCTGACGACGATCGTGTCGCCCAGGGAGGCGTAGCGCCTCCGGGTGCCTCCGAGCACCTTGATGCACTTGACCCTCTTGGCGCCGGAGTTGTCGGCGACGTCGAGGACGGTCTGCTGCTGGATCATCGCCGCCGGCCCCCGAGCGCGCCGCTGCGGACGACGCGGATGACCTTCCACCGCTTGGTCGCGGAAACCGGCCGGTGCTCCTGGATCTCGACGATGTCGCCCTCGCGAGCGACCTCGCGTTCGTCATGCGCGGCGAACGAAGCCCTGCGGTTGACGTACTTGCGATACAGCGGATCCCGGACCTTGCGCGTCACGACGACGACGACCGTCTTGGTCATCTTGTCGCTCTTGACCACGCCGGTCATGCGACGCCGGTTCGTCCCCCTGCCAAGCTCGGTCGTCATTGCCCGCCTCCTCCGCCCCCGGCGGCTCCCGCCGCCCGCCTCGCCCGGTCGCGAATGACCGTCTTGACGCGAGCGATGTCCCTGCGCGCCTTGCGGATCTCGCTCGTCTTGGTCAGCCTGAACGTGAAGTTCTGCTGGCGGAGCCGGAACATCTCGAGGACCATGCGGGCATGAAGCGCCCGCATCTCCTCGTCGGATCGCTCGCGGATCTCCTTGGCCCTCATGCCGGGACCTCCCGCCGCACGAAACGGCATCGCACGGACAGCTTGTGCTCGGCCAGACGGAACGCCTCCCGCGCCGTTTCCTCCGGCACGCCGCCCAGCTCGTACATCATCCTTCCGGGCCTGACCACGCAGACCCAGTCCTCGGGGTCCGCCTTTCCCTTGCCCATGCGCGTCTCGGCCGGTTTCTTGCCGATCGGCTTGTCGGGGAAGAGACGGATCCACAACTTGCCGGCGCGCTTGACGTGGCGGGTCACGGCGACGCGCGCCGCCTCGATCTGGCGGGCCGAAACCCAGCCGCACGAGAGCGCCTGGAGGCCGAATTCGCCGAAGTCGAGGTTGCAGCCGCCCTTGGACAGGCCGCGCATGCGCCCCTTCTGGTGCTTGCGGTACTTGATCTTCGCCGGACTCAGCACGGTTCAACTCCCAGGCTGCTTGGCCGCCCGCAGGACGCGCTTGGGAGGCGCGTCCCCGAGGTAGATCCAGACCTTGACGCCGATCGCGCCGTACGTCGTGCGCGCCTCGGCGAACCCGTAATCGATGTTGGCCCGCAACGTGTGCAAGGGCACGCGGCCCTCCCGGTACTTCTCCACCCGCGACATCTCGCCCCCGCCGAGACGGCCCGCGGTTCTCAGGCGGCACCCGAGCGCCCCGAAGCGCATGGCGGTGAACAGCGACTTCTTCATCGCCCGGCGGAAGGCCACGCGACGCTCGATCTGCGTCGCAATGTTCTCGGCCACGAGCTGCGCGTTCGTCTCGGCCTTGCGAACCTCCTGGATGTCGACGTGGACGTCGGTGTCCGTCAGGATCCTGAGCTGCTTCTTCAACTCGTCGATGCGCTCGCCCTTCTTGCCGATCGCGAACCCGGGACGCGACGTGTGAACGACAACGTTGATCCGCGCCGGCGTCCGCCTGATATCGATGTTGGCCACGCCGGCGTTGAACAACTCCGCCTTGATGCGCCGCTTGATGTGAAGATCCTCGTGCAGCCAACGCGCGTAGGCCCGCTCCGAGAACCACACGGAAGACCACGTCCGGGTGATCCCCAGCCGCAACCCGAACGGGTGGACCTTCTGCCCCACGGCTACTCCTCCTCCCGCAGGCCGACCTCGATGTGGCTCATGCGCTTGATGATCCGCGTGGCGCGCCCGTGCGCCCGCTGCCGCCAGCGCCGCATCGACTTGGGCCCCTCCTGGACGACCGCCGTATCGACGACCAACTTGTCGACGTTCGCCGTCGCATCCGCCGCTCTCGCGTTGGCGATGGCGCTCTCCAAGACCTTCCGAACATGGACGGCGGCGTCCTTCTGCACGAAACGCAGGATCCTGAGCGCCTCCGCGGCGGTCCGCCCCCTGATGGCGTTCACCACCGTGCGCGCCTTCCGGGGAGTGACCCGAACAAATCTGCCGACCGCTCTACTCGACATCTCCCGCACCAACGGGGCCGATCCCGGTCCCGCCACCACATGCCCGCGACCGCACCGGGGGGCTGTTCGGCGCTTCGCGCCTCACCGCCCCCCGGACCCCCGCGGACCTTCGCCCCGCCGCCACGCGCCGCTCCGCCGACGGGCGCCGATCCCGGCGCCGGCTCCCTCACCATGCGGCCGTCCCGAAAGGGCCGGCCTTTCTACCAGCACGACGGCCGGGCGTCAAGGCCGTCCGCTCGGACGATCGACCGCTTCTACTTCGCCGCCGGCGGGGCGGCAGGCGCCGCCGGACCGGCGCCCCTCTTGACCGCCTTCCTGTCGCCCGAATGACCGTGGAACGTCCGCGTCGGGGCGAACTCGCCGAGTTTGTGTCCCACCATGTTCTCGTCCACGAACACCGGGACGAACTTCTTGCCGTTGTGGACCGCGAACGTCAACCCGATGAACTCGGGGATGATCGTCGAGCGTCTTGACCACGTCTTGATGACGTGGCGGCTCTTGGTCTTCTGCGCCTCGTTCACCTTCGCGAGAAGGTGATCGTCCACGAACGGACCCTTCTTGATCGACCTGGCCACCTGACACCTCGCCTACTTGCCGCGCCGCCGCTTGACGATGAAGCGGCCGGTATCCTTGCGCCGCCGCGTCCGCAACCCCTTGGCCTGCTGGCCCCAGGGCGAGCACGGCTGTCTCCCGCCCTTCGACCGCCCCTCGCCGCCGCCGAGCGGGTGGTCGACGGGATTCATGGCCATGCCGCGCACGTGCGGGCGCCTCCCGAGCCATCGGTTGCGGCCGGCCTTGCCGAGCCGCACCTGCGAGTGCTCCTGGTTCGACACCTGCCCGACGACGGCACGGCAGTTCAGGTGGATCTTCCGCACCTCGCCCGAGGGCAACCTGACATGGGCGTAGTCGCCCTCCTTGGCCATGAGCTGGGCGGAGGCGCCGGCGGAACGGGCGATCTGTGCGCCCTTGCCGATCTTCAGTTCGATGGAGTGAATCGTCGTTCCGAGCGGGATATGGCGCAGCGGAAGCGCGTTGCCGGGGCGGATGTCGGCGTTCCTGCTGGAGATCAGCTTGTCCCCGACGCGGACGTCGTGCGGCGCCACGATGTACCGCTTCTCGCCGTCGGCATAAGCCAGGAGCGCGATTCGAGCCGACCGGTTGGGATCGTACTCGACCGACACGACCCTGGCCGGCACGCCGATCTTCTCCCGGCGGAAGTCGATATCCCTGTAGCACCGCTTGTGACCGCCGCCGCGGAACCTGACCGTCGTGCGGCCCTGATTGTTCCTGGCGCCGGTGCGTTTCTTGCCCGTGGTCAGGCTCTTCTGGGGGCTCGACCTGGTGATCTCGTCGAACTCGTACCCGGTCATCAATCGCCTGCCGGGCGACGTAGGCTTGAATTTCTTGACTCCCATCTCGCCGCTCCTGTCTGCCGGCCCGCCGCGCCTCCCCGTGCCGCGCGCGCCGCTACGCCGTCTCGAAGAACTCGATCGACTGCCCCTCGGCCAGCGTCACGATGGCCTTCTTCCACGAAGGCCGGACGACGCGCCTGCGACCGAGCCTGGCGGGCTTGCCGTGCACGTTCATCGTCCTGACCGCCAGGACCTTCACGTTGAAGATCGACTCGACGGCCTTGCGGATCTCGATCTTGTTCGCCTCCACCGCCACCTCGAACAGGTACTTGTTCTGGGCATCCCTCATGCGGTTGCCCTTCTCCGTGAGGACCAGCGGCCGGACGAGCACCCTCTCCAGAGCCTTCATCGGATCACCCCTGGGACCTTCGCGGCCCTCGGGACGGGCCTCAGCGCCGCGCTGACCGCCTCGACGCCGGCGCGCGTGATCAGCATCCTGCCGGCCTTCAGCAACCCGTAGACGTTCAACGCCTCGGGCGGAACGAACGCAACGTCCGGCAGGTTGCGCGTGGACAGCCGAAGCGCATCGTTCGTTCCGACGTCGACGATGAGCCCCGGACTGGCGTCGAAACGGTCCGCGAGCCTCCTGACGTGACGGGTCTTGACCTCGGACAGCGGGATCGAGTCCAGGACGACAAGCCGGCCCTCCAGGTGGAACAACGACAGGGCCGATCTCATCGCCGCCTTGCGGACCTTGCGCGGCGGGGTGATCGAGTAGTCCCGCGGCTGCGGCGTGTGCACCTTGCCGCCCCCGCGGAAGACGGGCGCGCGCCGGGCCCCGTGGCGGGCCCTCCCGGTCCCCTTCTGGCGGTAGATCTTCTTCGTCGAACCGCGCACCGCCGAACGCCCCTTGGTGGCGTGCGTTCCGGCGCGCCTCGACGCCAGGTGGGCGCGGACGACCTCGTGCAGCAGGTGGGACTTGACCGGCGCCGCGAAGACGGCGTCGTCCAGGGCGATCTCCCCGACCTTCCTGCGCTCCATGTCGAACACATCAACCGTCGGCATCGGCAACCTCTGTTGCGGGCAAGATGCCCGCGCTACGGGCCGGCGACCCCCGGCTACTTCAGGATCTCCACGTCCACGCCGGCGGACAGGTCCAGCTTCATCAAGGAGTCGATCGTCTGGTTCGTCGGCTCCAGGATGTCGATCAGCCGCTTGTGCGTGCGGATCTCGAACTGCTCGCGCGACTTCTTGTCCACGTGCGGCCCGCGGAGCACGGTGTACCTGCTGATCCGCGTCGGCAGCGGGATCGGCCCCGCCACGCGGGCGCCGGTCTGCTGGGCGGTGTCCACTATCTCGCGGGTCGAGTTGTCCAGCAGCTTGTGGTCGTATGCCTTGAGACGAATGCGGATCTTGTTGGCGGTCATCACGATCCTCCGCGAACCCTGGTGACGATGTTGTGGGCGACGCTCTGCGGCACCGGCTCGTACGCCGCGAACTCCATCGTGTAGGTCGCCCTGCCCTGCGATCTGCTGCGCAGATCGGTCGCGTACCCGAACATGCACGACAACGGGACGACCGCGTCGACGATGCGAAGGTCGGCGCGGTTTCGCATGCCGGTCACCCGGCCGCGGCGCGCCCGCAGGTCGCCCAGCACGTCCCCCAGCGCCGCCTCCGGCGTGACTACCTCGACCGACATGACCGGTTCAAGCAGCACGGGCGAGGCGGCGGCCAGGCAATCGCGGACCGCCACGATCGCCGCCGCGTGGAACGCCGTCTCCGATGAATCGGTCTCGCTGTGGCTGCCCCCGACGAGGCGCACCGCCACGTCCACGACCGGGTACCCCGCGAGCGGGCCGGACGCCATCGCGTCCCGCACGCCGCGCTCGACGGCGTTGGCATACGCCCGCGGCACCTGATCCTCCGTGGCCAGGTTGACGAACGAATACCCCTTGCCCTGCAAGGCCGGCTCGACACGCACCCGGACGTGCCCGTACTGCCCCCTGCCGCCGGACTGCCTCAGGAACCGTCCATCGCACTCGTGCGCCGCCGAGACCGACTCCTTGTAGGCCACCTGCGGACGGCCCGAGTTGACGTTGACGCGGAACTCCCGACGAAGCCGCTCGATGAGGATCTCCAGGTGCAGTTCGCCCATCCCCCACAACAGCGTCTGTCCGGTGTCGTCGTCGACCTTGACCCGGAAGGAGGGGTCCTCTACGACCAGCTTCTCGAGCGCCGTGCCGAGGCGTTCCTCGTCGTCCTTCGTCCTCGGCTCGACGGCGACCGAAATCACGGGCTCGGGGAACGGGATCGCGTCGAGCAGCAAGGGGTGTTTCTCGTCGCAGAGCGTGTCGCCCGTGGTGGTGAACCGGAGGCCCACGGCGGCGCCGATGTCGCCGGCGGAAAGCTCGCGCACCTCCTCGCGCTTGTCGGCGTGCATGCGAACGAGCTTGGGGATCTTCTCCCTCTTGCCCTTGACCGCGTTGTAGACGTTCTGGCCACAGCGGCACGACCCGGAATAGACGCGCAGGTAGGCGAGCTGGCCGGCGAACGGGTCGGAGGCGATCTTGAAGGCGAGCGCCGCGAAGGGGGCGTCGACCGACGGCTCGCGCACCTCGTGGCGGGAACGGTCCGGCCTGATGCCGCGGATCGGAGGAACGTCCAGCGGCGACGGGAGGTAGTCGACGACGGCGTCGAGGAGCGGCTGGATGCCGCGGTTGCGCAGCGCCGCGCCGCAGAGCACGGGCACCGCGCGCCCCGAGACGGCCAGCTTCCGGATCGCGGGGATCAGCTCGTCCCCGGACGGGCGGCGGCCGTCGAGGTAGGCGGCCATGATCGACTCGTCCACGTCGCCGCACGCCTCGACCAGTTCGCCGCGCGCCGCCTCGGCCTCGTCCATCATCGTCTGGGGGACGTCTTCCGAGCGGAACTCCATGCAGGGCGTCTCGTCGCGCCAGACGACGGCGCGCATCGGCAGGAGGTCGACGACCCCGCGGAACTCCTCGCCGGCGCCGATCGGGAGCTGCAGTCGAACCGGGCGCGCCCCGAGACGCTCGCGCATCGAGGCGACGGCGTGGCCGAAGTCGGCGCCAAGACGATCCATCTTGTTCACGAACGCGATGCGCGGGACGGCGTAGCGGTCCGCCTGCCGCCAGACCGTCTCGGACTGGGGCTCGACGCCGCCGACGCCGCAGAACACCGCCACCATGCCGTCCAGGACCCGCAGGGAACGCTCGACCTCGATCGTGAAGTCGACGTGGCCGGGGGTGTCGATGAGGTTGATGCGATGATCCCGCCAGTGCAGGGTGGTCGCGGCGGACGTGATCGTGATTCCGCGCTCCTGCTCCTGGTCCATCCAATCCATCTGGGTCGTGCCTTCGTCGACCTCGCCGATCCTGTGGCAAACGCCGGTGCAGAAGAGCAACCGCTCGCTGATGGTCGTCTTGCCCGCATCGATGTGGGCCACGATCCCGATGTTGCGCGTACGCGCCAACGGCACCTGACGAGCCATGACCTCACGGTGCGACCACCGCCCCTACCACTTGTAGTGCGCGAACGCCTTGTTGGCCTCCGCCATCCGGTAAGTGTCCTCGCGCTTCTTCACGGAACTGCCGCGCCCGGCCGCGGCGTCGACCAGCTCGGCGGCCAGCTTCTCGCGCATCGTCTTCTCCCCCCTTGCGCGCGCGTACTGGCTCAGCCACCGCATCGCCAGCGCCACCTGCCGCTCGCCCCTCACCTCGACCGGCACCTGGTACGTCGCGCCGCCCACCCGGCGCGAACGGACCTCCAGCCTCGGCTGCACGTTGGCCATCGCCTTGCGGAAGGTCTCCACCGGGTCCTCGCGGTGACGGTCGCGGATGATGTCGAGCGCTCCGTACATGATCCCCTCGGCCACGCACTTCTTGCCCTGCCGCATCACCACGCTGATGAACCTGGCGATCTGCGTGTCCCCGTACTTCGGGTCCGGGGCCCTCTCCCGCCTCACTACCGTTCCTCTCCTGGGCATGCCTACCTGCCTCCGGCGCCGAGCGTCACGCCTGCACCGTCTTCGGGCGCTTGGCCCCGTACTTGCTCCGGCCCTGCTTCCGATTCGCGACACCCTCGGTGCCCAGCGTCCCGCGAACGATGTGGTACCGCACGCCGGGCAGATCCTTCACGCGGCCCCCGCGGATCAGGACCACCGAGTGCTCCTGCAGGTTGTGACCCTCGCCCGGAATGTAGGTCGTGACCTCCATCCCGTTCGTGAGGCGCACGCGGGCGACCTTCCGCAGCGCGGAGTTCGGCTTTTTGGGCGTGCAGGTGTACACGCGGAAGCAGACGCCGCGCTTCTGCGGGCACCGCTTCAGCGCCGGCACCTTGTTCCTGGATCGTTGGATCTCGCGTCCCATGCGGACCAACTGATTCGTCGTAGGCATCACAACCTCCCGGCGACCCGCCGCCGCCGCAACTCCCGTCTCCGCTTTCCGGCTCGCGGCGCTTCGTGCGCCGTGCGGACCGCCCCCCGAGGCCGAAACGTTCGGCACACTCTACTCGCCGAGGATCCGATGTCAAGTGCGACGCGCGGGCGGAACTTGCCCGGCGGCGGGCGCCTGTTGCCTAATCGCGGCGTGATGGGAGGTCCGTCATGTGGAGAGTGAACCGAGCGGGCTCGTTGTTGTCCGCGGCGGTCGCCGCGGCCGCCGCGTCGCCGGGATGCGACTGCGAGATGAAGGCGAGGCGGCCGGAGCCTACGGCCGAGGTGCGCGAGGCCCTGGCGGAGGTCGATGCGGCGTTCGCCGCCGCAGAGGCCGATCCGCGGACGTTCCGCCGCGCGGCGGTCGCGGCCCTGCCGCGCCTTCGCGGGGCGCTGGAGGCCTGGCACAACCGCCTGCCGCGAGCGGCCCCCCGCGGCGTCGTGCGCGGCTGGATGATCGAAGCTGGCGCGATCGAGACGTCCGTGTCGGCGCTGCCCGCCGGTCCGACGCCGGAGCAGTGCAGGCCGATCGCGGCGGCGTGGCGCAACCTGCGCGGGGAGATGCCGTAGCCGTTAAAAGTTGAAAGTCGAGGGTTGAAGGTTCCGGATCCGAACCTCACGTGACCCTACAAGCTTCGGAGCTTTCAACTTTCAACTTTCGACCCCTGAAGCATCTCGACCAGGTGACGCCAGGCGGAGTCCTCCCAACTGGTCGGTCCGACCAGGCGCAGTCGGATCCGCCGGTCGGCGTCCAGCAGGAACGTCTCGGGGAACCCGGTCGCCGGACGGTCCGCGGTAGGCCTCTCGAAACCCGAGAGCACCGCGTCCTCCACGACGATCCAATCGGCGGAGAGGTCCGGCGCCGGCCGGCCGAACCAGCCGCCGCGCCGGATCTCCCCGATCCGGTCGGCGGCCGTCGCGGCCGGATCGGCCGCGTCGGGAAGAGCCACGATCGACACGACCTGCGGGAGGCCGTCGTCCCCGCCGGCACGACGCTCCCGGTAGCCGCGCAGTGCCGGCCATTCGTCCGCGCACGTCTCGCAACCAAGGCTCCAGAGATGCACGATCGCCGGCCCGCGGACGACCGAGGCGAAGCGGACCGTCGGGCCGCCGCCCGGAGGCTCCAGATTCAGATCGGGGAACGCCGGAGCCTCGTCGGCGCCGTAGACGTCGAAGGGCGGCAGGTCGCGGGCGCCGCCGCGCGCCCCCCGCGCCGGAACAGCCGCCGGGCCGGGCGGAGCCGCCAGATCGGAAGAGCACACGTCTGAACTCCAGTC
>CAMTWF010000326.1:0-10075 GCA_947085355.1 uncultured delta proteobacterium | reverse complement strand
GGCGGACATGCGGAACGTCACGCGCGGACGATAGCACGGGCCGACGGGGTCAGGATCCCATGCGTGCTAACCTCCCGCTCCCGCTCCCGTTCGCAGCTTCTCAACTCGGCTGTAGCGGCGAGGCGTAGCGCGGGGCGCGCCCCCGTTTGGTGGCCGCGAGATGTCGTACTGCGCGCCCCGCGCAAGCCCGCCGCGGGTCCTGTAGGCCGCCCGCGTCGGAAGAGCGGACCGGAACCTATGAGCAACGTCGCGGCGGGCTTGCGCGTGGACGCGCCCCCAGCGCAGCCCCGCACTACGCCGCGCCGCTACAAGGGGGCGCGTCCACGCGCTACGCCTCGCCGCTACAGTCGCCCCGATGGTGAGCAGCTGCAAGTCACGGACGGTCCGCAGCGACAACCCGTCCATGGCCCCGACAAGCACGGATGACGTCTGAACCAGGCTATGGCAGAGCGCGGCGATCTCCGGCCTCAGGCGGTCGGGGATGTCGCCGCGGTCCTCAAGCCGCTTGAACCTGCCGAACGGGCCCTTGTGTAGCACTCCTTCTGCGAGAAGCCGAGGAGGAGGCGGTAGTACCCCAGCAGAAACGGGTTTGCCTCCAGGATACAGGGAACCGGGAAGAACACCTCGCCGCGCAGGCCGAAGGATGCCAGGCGCTTCAGTGGTTTCTGTCCAACGTACTCCGCAAGCTCCCGGTCGAGGGCACGGAGGTCAAGCTTCCTGAGAGCCGTTTCCAGGGCAGGTTGAAGGTGGAGCGATTCGATGGCCTGCAGTCGATGGTAGAACGACAACTGGAGGTTGGGCTGCAGGACCGGCAGACGACCGGGTTCAGGCTTTCTCATCTTGCTGCTGTCCCCATCCCAATCGTCTCCTCGCAATGGCTGCGTACTCCTCCTTCAACTCGATGCCGGTGAACCGCCGTTGGAGCCGAAGCGCAACCTCCCCAACCGTACCTGAGCCGAAGAAGGGGTCGAGCACCATGTCGCCCGGTCTCGATCCTGCCAGAAGACAGGTCTCGACCAGGGCGGGGGGAAACGTGGCGAAATGCGCGTCCGGAAACGGCTCGGTGTTTATGGACCACACCGTTCGTCGGTTGCGCGTGGTCCCGTGGTGGTTCGATGGCTCCATGACGGCGCCCTGGTCGTACCAGTAGCTCTCCGACTTCGAGAAGAGGAACACATACTCGTGCGCCCTGGTCGGACGGTCCTTCACCGACTCCGGCTGGCAGTTGGGCCTGTGCCAGATGATGTCGGAACGCAGATACCATCCGTCGGCTTGGAGCGCGAAGGCGAGCCTCCATGGAACGCCGATCAGGTCCTTCGGCTTGAGACCTTCGGGAGTCGCAGGGCGGTAGCTCATCGCACGCGCAGGATTCTTCCTGTCCGGATCTCGCCATGTCCGGTTGCCGCTCGTGTACGAGTCGCCGATGTTGAGCCACAGGGTGCCGTCGTCGGCGAGAACGCGTCGCACTTCCCTGAAGACGCGCGTGAGATTCCTTGTGTAGTCATCGAGATCCGGCTCGGCACCGATCTGCCCCGGGATGCCGTAGTCGCGGAGCCCCCAGTAGGGCGGACTGGTCACGACACACCGAAACGTGCTCGATCCCATTCGCTGGAGAAGCGTGAGGGCGTCGCCCACGAGGATCTCGCACCCCTCAGGCCTGGGGTCGAAAAGGAGCAGGTTCTCGGCATGCTCGGGCACGGCTTTTCGCATTCCTCAAGCCCTCGCAGCGAACGAGCGTACGTGGTCCGACGGGATTTCGGTTCTCGCCGCATCGTTGATCGCTACTGCTCGCACGGGACGATCGCTAGCCCGGGGAGGGGCATCGGTCAAGCGCGGTCGGCGTGAAACGCGGTGATCGTTCGGCGCGGACCGGCCGCCCTCGTTGGGCGTCGCCTCCTTCCTGGCCTTGCACGACGCGCAAGGCACGGCGGCGGCGAGCGCGGCGCCGACTGTCACGGCGGCGGACATGCGGAACGTCACGCGCGGACGATAGCACGGGCCGACGGGGTCAGGATCCCCCGGCCTGCGCGACGAGCAGCGCCGCGGCGAAGGCGCGCACGCAGTCGAAGCGGTCCTGGGGCCTGAACTCCATGGCGCGGAGGGCGGCCGAGTCGAGCGCCGCGGCGAGGCCGGGCCTGCGGGCGCTCGGCGGCGGCGGCGGAGGCGGCGGGGCGGGCAGGAACGGCCTGGAGAGCGCCGGGCCGGCCTCGAACGGGACGGTAGCGGTGAGCGCCTCGTAGAGCACGACGCCGAGCGCGTACTGGTCGGCGGCCGGGCCGGTGGCCGACGGATCGGTGATTTGCTCCGGCGCCATGTAGCATGGCGTGCCGAGCACGTTCGATGCGCGTGTCAGGACCTGGGAGCCGCCCGCGACGATCTTGGAGATGCCGAAGTCGAGGATCTTGACGGCGTAGGCGAGCGGTCCGGGCGGTGGCGTGCCGGGCCCGCAGGCGAGGAAGATGTTGCTCGGCTTGATGTCGCGGTGGAGGATGCCGCGGTCGTGTGCCTCGCCGAGCGCGTCGCAGGCGGCGCGCACGACGGCGACCGCCTCGCCGGGGGCGAGCGGCCGTCGCTCCCGGCCGCCGCGGCCGTAGATCCTCGTCGCCAGGTCCTCGCCCTCGAGGTACTCCATGACAATGAACGGCCGTCCGTCCTCGTGCCAGTCGAAGTCATGGACCTGGACGACGTTCGGGTGGCCGATCGCGCTGGCCGCCATCGCCTCGCGCCGGAAGCGGGTCACCATGTCCGGGAGGCACGCGACGTGCGGCCCGAGCACTTTCACGGCGACCTGGCGGCCGAGGTGGAGGTGCTTGGCGAGGAAGACCTTGCCCATGCCGCCCTCGCCGATCGCCGACACGATCTCGTACTTGCCGAGCAGCACCGATGCCGGGCCGATCGGGCCGGGCGTGCTCGCCCGCCGCCCGCCGGGCGTCGCCGACCGCCCTTCGGCCGGCGCGCCGGGCCCCGCGGATCGCTCCGCACGGGTCTCGCCGAGTTCCATGGCGTTCGCGGCCCCGGTTTCCGGCGCGCCGCCGTCGTCCTCCGCGGCCTCCAGGACGAAGCCCGCGAAGCAGCGCGAGAACGGCGCGAACCCGTCGCCCAGCCGCAGGAGGTAGCCGTCCTTCTCGAGACGCTCGGCCAGGCGTCTCCCCGCGCCCCCCGTGACGCGTCCGCGCGCCGCCTCGACGACGACCGCCCTTTCCTCCGCCGAGAGGCGCTCCTCCCAGAAGTAGCGGAAGTGCGGCTCCGCCTCCTCCAGGAACCGCGCCTCGACCGCGGCGGCGTCCGGCTCGTCGACGCCCTCCTCGTCCATGTGCTCGAAGATCGCCGCGCAGGCGATCTGCAGGAAGAACGGGAACGTGCCGGCCAGACGATCGATCGCCAGGCCGGCGTGCCGCTCCAGCGGCAGGCCCGCGGCGACGGACGGGTCGCGCACCAGCGCCAGCGACTCGCCCCGCGAGAACGTGCGCAGACGGACCGTCTGGAACACGTTGAAGAACGGCGAGTCCGCCACGCGGGTCGAATGGCAGACGCTACGGAGATCCCTGCCCGAGGCGACGACGAGGCCGAGCCTGTGGTTCTGCAGGAGCGACCTCAGCAGGGCGTACAGGTCCGGGCCGATCGCCCGGTGCCGCGTCACGACCTCGAACTCGTCCCACAGGAACACAAGCCGCAACGAGCCGGCCTCCGCCTCGCGCAGCATCTCGACGAGTCGCTCGCGCCCGGCCTGCTCGGGCCGCGCCGCACCGGTCGCCGCCGCCACCTCGGCGCAGAGGAACGCGACGAACCCGGCCTCGTCGGCCGGCACGCCGGCCTGGAAGTCGTGGTAGCGGACGCGGAACGAAGCCCCGGCGTCCGGGCCGAGATGGGCGGCGATCGCGTCGGGGTGGCGCACTTGATGGAGCAGCGATGACTTGCCGATCCGCCTGTCGCCGACCACCGAGAACGACTGCGGGGGATCGGCGCCGAGGCCGTCGAGGATCCTGCGGACCTCCCGCTTCCGGCCGAAGAAGCGCGACGGTTCGCGTACAGGCATCCGGTTCAGGTAGGGGTTCGTCCTCACCGCGGCTCTCCGCGCCTCGGCCGGCGCGCCCTCCGGGCAGCCGGCGATCCGTTTTGTAGCACCGGCGGGAGGGGAGACACCAACCCGGACCCGGACCTGGAAGATCTTCGGCCTCGTGAACGGGTGCACCCCATGAATCGTCGATTGTGGACATGCGCGGTCGCGGCGTCTACATTCCGGGCCCGCATGACGTTCACCGAAGCGGCGCTGGCGGTCCTCCGGATGGAAGGGAAGCCGGCAACGTACAAGAGGCTCGCCGAACTGGCCGTGAAACTCGACCTGCTGACGCACGTGGGGAACGCGCCGGCCGAGACGATGCGCGCCAGGCTGTCGGATCTGATTCGGCGGCAGGGCGAGTCGTGCGTCTTCACCGAGGTCAAGCCGGGGTCGTTCGCGCTGCGCGAATGGGCCGGCGCGGACCCCGGTCCCGATGAAGAGCTGGCGGCCAGGTTCAAGGCGGAGAAGCGGCGCAAGGAGCGGCCGGCCGGCGGTATCCGGCGCGCCGGCGCCGTGACGGCGGACCCGAAGGCGGATGCCGGCGCCGCAACGGAGGCAAGGACGCTCGCGGCTTTGCCGCGAGTGTCCGCGGGGGTCCGGGAGGCAGTGAGGTGCGAAGCGCCGAACAGCCCCCCGGTGCAGAAGAAGGGACGCGGCAGGAGGCGCGGAGCCGCGAGAGGCGGCGGCGCCGGCGCGAGAGAAGACGGGGCGGACGGCGGACGGCGGACGGCGGACGGCGGCGGTGAGGCGCGAAGCATGGAAGATGACGTGGCGGCCGGTGAGACGGGGGCTGCGGGCTCGGGCGCGGGCTCGTTCACGGGAGGGGAACGGGAAGGGGAGGGGGGACGCAAGCGCAGGCGGCGCCGGCGCGGCAAGAAGGGCGCCTCGGCCGGCACGGCCGCTTCGGCGGATCGCCGGGGTGTAACCGTTCACCCATATCCCGCGATGCACGAGGCCGGGAGTGGAGTTCCGGCGCGGACTTGCTCCGCGCCGGAACGCGGGGGGTCCGGGGGGGACGCAGAGGCCGCCCTGGCGGCGCCATGCGTCTCCGATCTGACGCGCGGCCGGGCGGTCCCCCCCGGTGAACGGATACGCCGGGGTGATGGTGACCGCAACGATGCGGCGGTGAAGGAAGTCGGTCCGCCGGCCGGCGGTCAGGACCGGCCGGAGACGGCGGCGCCGCGTCGGCATTCGGGCCGCGGCGACCTGGCCGGCGCCGTCGCGTCGGCGTTGCGTGGTGCGAAGGGGAGCGGAGCGGCAGGCGCGCTGACGGTCGCGGAGATCATGCGCGAGTGGGCCGCGAGACGCTCGGCGGAGGCCGACACGCCGGCGGCGGCGGTCGAGGCGGCCCTGGCGCGTGCCGACGCCGGCAGGCGGCTCGGAGGAACGCTGCACTCGCTCTCGGGAGGCCGCTGGACCACGCTGGAATCGGCCTCGGGCGACGAGGTGGCGGCGTGCGAGCAGCGGACGCTTGCCGCCGTGACGCAGCAGGAAGCCGCGGTGCGCCGCGTCCTGCTGCGCCGTCTCATGGAACTGCCGGCGCCGGCGTTCCACGAGGCGGCGATCTCGCTGCTGGCGGCCGAGGGGTTCCGCGACATCGAGCCGGTCGCCGGGCCGACGCCGGACGCCCACGGTGGTCGCAATGAGGCGAGACTGCTGCGTGCGCGGGCGTCGTTCGGGCCGGCCGAGATCGCGGCGATGGTGCTCGTCGCGCGCGTGCCGCCGGGCAAGCTGGTGCCGTCGGAGCAGATCGCGCTGCTGCGGGGGCGGCTGCCCGAGGTCGGGGCGTGCCAGGGAGTCATCGTGACGACGGGCAGGATCGCCGAATCGATGCACCGCGACCTCGTTCCGCCCAATGCGGTCCCGCTGCTCGCGATCGAGCAGGACGACCTCCTCGCGAGGCTCGTCCGCCACGGCATCGGCGTGCGGATGCGCACGGCCGACGTGCCGGTTCTCGATCCCGAGGCGTTCGGTCCGTTCCCGCCCGGCGGCGGAGGCAGATGAGGAAGGGCGGCGCCGGCAGCATCCCGGCGGTTGTCCGCCTGATCGCCGTCGCCGTCTGGATTGCAGGCTGCTCGCGCGCCGCCGACCGGGCGTCGGCCGAGCCGGAACTGCCGGTTTCCGTGCGTGTCGAGTTGCACCCGCAGATCAGGATGGAGCGCCCGCGCGTCGACATCGAGGATCGTCTTGCCGCGGCGGGGGTGCGGTGGCTGCGCGAGGGCGGCGCCGCACGGCTCCCCGTGTCCGCGGACAACCCGCTGAGGGCGGCGATACGGGTCGATCTCACCGAGGATGCGCGGCGTCTCGCGGTCGACCAGTCGCTGCGGCTGCGCCACGGCCGGAAGTGGCCGCTCGAAGTGCTGCGCACGCACCACGTGCCGATCCCGCCGGGACCGCTCGACCTGTCGGGCGCCCTCGAATCCGGCCTGCACGCGGCGCTGGCGCTGCTCGCCCGGATGAACGCGCTGTTCGATCTCGACGACGCCGTGCTCGTGGCGCTCGTCGGCAAGTCCGACGCCCCGACCGACCTGCGGACGCTCGCCGTCAGGATCCTCCAGGACCGCGACGCGGAGCACGCCGCGTCCGGACTCCTCGATGCGTTCGCCCAGGCGCCCGCCGCCCTTCGGCTGACGTTGATCGACGCGCTGGGGACCCTGGGCCGCGTCGAGGAGGTCCCGCGGCTCCTGGCCGGTCTGGACGGGCGCCGCATGGACGAGATTTCCCGGGCCCTGCAATCGTTGGCCCTGCTCGGCGGCGACGACGCGCGTCAGTTCGCCGGATGGATCGCATCCGGACACCCCGACGAACGGATCCAGGCGATGGCCCGCGAGGCGCACGATCTGATCGCCGCGGGAAGCCGGGAGCGGTCCGCGGCCGGTGATCGGCAATCACCCCCCGGTCCGTAACGCCGTCCGTTCTTCCCCGGTTGCAGGGGGGACAACAGGATGAACAGGAGGGGGACTATCCGTGGAGTCTCTTGAACTCCAACTTGGACATGACCTCGAAGCATGCGCCGATGATCTTCTCGGTGAGGTCCCATGCAACATCCCATCCCATCCTGTCTGTCCCGTCCATCCTGTTTGTCCGCACTACCCCTCGGAACCCGTCTGAGGAACCGCCGGCGCGAGAAAGACCCCTTACGGCGGCGCTACAGAACGGTGTCGATCGTGATCTCGACCCCGGAGGCGCCCGGTTTCACGGGACCGGCGTGCCTGCCCTCCAGATCGCCGGGCTTGGCGGGACCGGCCATCCCGCCCTTGGAAACCCTGGCGGACACGTCGAGGCCCTCGGGCGGACCACCGCCGCCCTCGCCGGCGTGCGAGGGATCGAGCGTGAACGCCATCGGGAAGGCAAGGTTCCCGATCCGCGACACGGCGATCGGCATGCGCTGACCCGGAACCCGCGCGGTCACGAAGACGACGTCCGTGGGACCGATCTTGTCCTGGAGGTCCGGAGCGATCCGGATCGTACCGGAGATCGTCCACGCCGGCGGCAAGGCGACCGGCGGTCCAGCCGGCCCGAGCGGCGTGGCGTTCGCGAGCGATGCTGCGTCGCCGAGGGCCGGATCGAACGGCCCCACGCTCTTGCTGCAAGAGCAGACCACGGCGGCCGCCAGGCACGCCGGCGCCAATCCCGCGACGATGGCCGATAGTCGCGGTCCGATCATCGGTCGGCGTCTCAGAACCTGACGGTCAGGCCGAGCCCGACGTCGCCGGGGCCGGGGCCGGGCGTCACCTCGCCGTTGGGCCAAAGGACGACCGCCGCGACGCCCGCGGCGATCCCGATCGCGGCCAGGGCGGCGCCCGTCACTCCCGCGGGAACCGCATCCTCGCCGGAAGCCTCCTGGTCGAGCGCCACGAACCCTGAGACGGTCCCGGCCAGCAGGCCCGCGCCCGCCACCCCGGCCAGCACGTAGGCCCACACGGCGTCGGAGTCTCCCTCGGCGTCCGGGGTCCGCGTCGGCGCCGCATCCCGCTCGGTCGGCGCCGCGGCGATCCAGCGGTCCGAGTCCGGCGGGTGCCCGATCTCGTCCAGCCTGGCCCGCGCGGCGGCCGCGCCGGCATCCGGGAGGAGGCCGGACCGCAGCGCCCTGGCCAGGGCGACGGACTCGGGGAACGGTTGGCCCAGCGCCCTGTAGCAGGCGGCCAGGTCGAGATCGGCCACGGGGCCTTCCCCCGCGTCGGATCGGGCCAGCGCCGCGCGCATCGCTTCCGCGTCGGCGCCGGGACACGATCCCGTGATGGAGGGTTCGTCCGCGGACGCCGCGCCGGCGACCGCAACAGTCGCCGCCGCAACAAGTGTTCCGAACTTCAGGATCGACATGTCGTCGCGGACGCTACGCCGCACACCCAGGAATGTCAATCGAACATCGTCCCGACATCGGCTACGGCTACGTCCCGTACTCCGTGTCCCGCCGTTCCGCTGGCGGCGGGGGCGCGTTCCTGGTAGCCTCGCCGGCGTGCTCAGGGTCGTGATTCGGTGTCCGATTTGCGGCGAGGCGGCGTGGACCGACCAATCGCGGTGCGGCGCGTGCGGCGTGCGATTCGGCGACTCGGTCGGGGCGCCGCCGTCGCGCGATTCCGAGACACGGGAGAGCCTGGATGCCGGCGTTCGGGAGGCGACCGGATCGGCGGCCGACGCTCGCGTGGCCGGCGCTCCGCTGCCGATGCTCGGCCGGGACGCCCTCCTCGACCGCGCCGCCAGGCACCTGCGGTCGGGCCTGTCGGCCGGGCGCGGCGTCGCCGTCGTGGTCCACGGCCCGCCGGGGAGCGGCAAGTCCACGTTCCTCGCCGCTGCCGGCGCGCGCGGGCCGGGGCCCGGCCTGCCGGTCGGCCGGATCGAGGTGCGGCTCGGCCGCGGCGTCGAGGAGCCTCTGGCACCGATGGAGCGGCTCGTGATGGGCTGGATCGCGGACGGCCCCGTGGACCGCCGCGACCCGGGCGCGCTGCCGCGCAGGTTGGCGCGGCGGGTGCGCGAGGCGTGCGCGGCGTTGGCCGAGCACGAGGTCCGCGAGATCGAGATCAGGCTGGCGGTCCTGGCGGGCCTGCGCGGCGTGGCCGCCCCGGGCGACGAGGAGGAGATCCTCCGCAGGCCCACGCCGTTTCTCGACGCACTGGCCCGGGCCCTGCGCCTCGACGCCTCCCGCCGCCCGCTGGTCGTTACGATCGACGGCATGGAACGCGGCACCGACGAGGGGCGTTTTCTGCTGTCGCAGGCCGTGCGCAGGCTGGCGGACGCGCCGGTGGCGTGGATCGCCGCCGCCCGCACGGTCGACGCCGCCTCGCTCTTCGCCGGCGCCGTCGAGATGGAGATCGTCCAACTCGTGCCGCTCGGCGGCGAAGACCTCGCACGACTGGTATCCGAGTGCCTCGGCGTGCCGCCGTCCGCGGATCTGGTGTCTCTGGTGCTGCGGATGTCGCAGGGCTACCCGGGCGCCGCGGTCGAAGCCCTGCGGTCGCTCGATGCGTCCGGCGCCCTGCGACGTTCGCCCGACGGCTGCGATGTCGCTCCGACCGGTGCATCGAGCCGCCTCGGCCACCGGACCCTGGAGGCGCTCGTCGGCGTAAGGTGGGAGCGTCTCGATCGCGACCGGCGGGAGACGCTGCAGGACGCCGCCGTGGTCGGCGACGTCGTGTGGGACGAGGCGCTGGTCGCGCTGGCCCGGGTCCGAAGCGGCGCGGCGCCGCCGGACGGGGGAGTCGAGTCGCGGCAGGTGGAGGACATGGAGACCGTCCGCGCGCGTCTGGGCGATCTCGTGCGCCTCGGCTTCCTCGCGGAGATCGACGACGCCGAGTTCGACGGCGCCCGGGAGTACGCCTTCGCGCTCGCGGACCTGCGCGCGTTCGTCTACGGCACGATCCCGCCCGAGATGCGGTCGCGGCTGCACCTGGCCGCCGGCCATTGGCTCTCGGTTCGCGCCGCCGGCCGGTCCGGGTTCGCCGAGCCGGTCGCGAGGCACCTGCAGGCTGGGGGTGACGCCGCGGGCGCCGCGCGGCTGCTCGGCGAGGCCGCGGC
>CAMTWF010000325.1:0-5660 GCA_947085355.1 uncultured delta proteobacterium | reverse complement strand
GGTCCAGGTCCAGGTCCAGGTCCAGGTCCAAGTCGAGCACCCTCCGGAGACGGGGTGAACGGTTACGTGCACACCACCGGCGGGCGGGACGCCCGCGGTCCCAGGGGTCATACCCGACGGCCGTGCACACCACCGGTGGGCGGGACGCCCGCGGTCGCAGGGCTCATACCCGGCGGCCATGCGCACCACTCTGCTCTTCTCCGTGTCCTCTGTGCCTCTGTGGTGAATGACCTGAACGGCTACGCGCGGGCCTCCTCGCCCGGCAACGGGAGCGGGAGCAGGAGCGGGTGGTTGGCACGCATGGGGGTGGACGGTTGCGTCCGTGGCCTGCGTCCGGCCCTTGACACCGGGGAGGCGCCGGGAGAAAAGACCCGGGCGTGGAACATCTGCGCGAGCCGTCGGAACTGCCGCCGGCGACGGTGGCCGAGGGGATCGGGAGGGTGTGCGAGTGGTGCGGCGCGACGGTCGGAACGGATGCGGCGCCGAGAAACCTGGCGGCCGACGTCGGGCGGCGGAGGCGCCGCTACCTCCCGGCCGGGTACTGGTGCTGCGGCGATGCGTGCCGCGCCCGCGTGGTCCGCTTCGTGCGGCTGCACGTCGCGGCCGGCCCGCCGCTGTGGGCGCTCACGATCCTGGCGTTCGCGCTCGGCGTGGTCGCTCTGGCGGCGTTGCTGCCGCCGCCGCTGCGCTTGTGGACGCCGTCCCCGGGAACGCTCGCCGGCCTGCTGGCCACGATCGGGATCGTAGGCCTGGTGGCGGGCTCGCTGGTGGCGATCGTGCCTTGCACGTTCATCGCGCGGCGGCCGGAGGGCGAACCGCCCGTCGTGCCGCTGCGCCGAGCGACGCTGATGAACCGCGCGCTGGGCGCCGCGATGGCCGCGCTGTCGCTGATCCTGGCGCTTCGGACGATGCTGGAGGCCGCTTGACCGTCCGGCGGACGACGGGCGCCGCGGCCGGGAGGAAAGGAGCACCGCGATGACGAAGCACGAACTGAAGGAGATTTCCTGGGACGACGCGATCACGCTCGCCTCGCCGCACCCGTACGTCCTGGTGACGTCGGCGGACGGCAAGGGCAAGTCGAGCATCGTCGGCGTCGGCTGGTGGACGATCACGTCGTGGGAGCCGCCGATGCTGGCGATCTCCCTGGCCCACAAGCGGTACTCGCGCGAGATGATCGAGGCTTCCGGCGAGTTCGTCGTGTGCCTGGTCGGCGAGGAGCACGCCCGCGGGGCGTGGGTGTGCGGGACGAAGTCGGGCCGCAGGATCGACAAGTTCGCCGAGACCGGCTTCACGCCGATCGGGTCGCTCAAGGTCAAGGCCCCGACGATAGGCGAGAGCGTACTGGCGTTGGAATGCTCGGTGCGGGGGAAGCTGGAGACCGGCGATCACATCCTGTACGCGGGGGAGATCGTCGCGATCCGCGGCGTGTCCGGCAGGCCCGGGCACCTGTACTCGATCCACTACCGCGAGCTGATCGCCATCGGGGCCGACGGCTCGGTGAGGACGGGACTGCCGTTCAAGGGGTAGCGCGCCGGCGGGCCGGCATCGGACCGGCTTCCGAACAGGCGCATGCGTCCCCGGCCGCCTCGCGGCCGCCGTGCGGCGCCCCCGCATCGGCGCAGCCGAGACGCATGGCGTGCACGTGGCGGTGCTCCGAGGCGCTCATCAGCGAGTGCGGCTTCTCCAGGCCGTGCGCGTCGAGCAGCGCGCCGTCCGACAGCACATCCTCGGCCGGCCCGTCGGCCACGATTCGGCCGCCGTCCAGCAGGATCACCCGCCGGCAGCAGTCGAGCACCGCCTCCAGATCGTGGCTTACGACGATGCGGGAACCGCCGAGCGCCCCGATGATCTCGATGACGCGCCGGCGGGAGCGGGGATCCAGCCCGGCGGTGGGCTCGTCGAACACGACGATGGCGGGGCGCATCGCGATCACCGCGGCGATCGCGGCAGCCCGCTTCTGGCCCGACGACAGGTGGCCCGGGAACCGATCCGCCAGCGTGTCGAGGCCGACCATCGCGAGCGTCCCGCGCACGATCTCGTCCACGCGATCGGGCGCGACGCCCATGTTCATCGGCCCGAAGGCGACGTCGTCGTAGAGCGTGCCCATGAAGAGCTGGTCTTCGGGATCCTCGAAGACGAGACCGAGCCGACGGCGCACCTCCCGCACGGTCGATCTTCCAACGCGGATCCCCGCGACCTCCACGATCCCGTCCCGAGGCGGGAGGAATCCCGCCAACAGCAGCGTCAGCGTCGACTTCCCGGCGCCGTTCGGTCCCACGATCCCGACCGACTCGCCCTCGGCGACATCGAAGCCGACGTCGCGCAGCGCCTCGACGCCGTCCGGGTACGAGAACGACACGCCCGACAACCGGATCGCGGGGCTACCCAAGCGCCGTCCCCCCGACCCACTCGACCACCGGCAGGAACCGCGCCGCGGCGCAGAACGCGGCCACGCCGACCGTCGCCGCCGTATCGACGGGCCGCCACCTCATGCGCCCGGCCAGCCGGATCTCGCCGTCGAAGCCGCGCGCGAGCATCGCCCGGTGAACGCGCTCGCCCCGCTGTAGCGTGCGGCGCAGCAGCACCGCCAGCATGGCCGCCGCCACCGACCCGCCGCGGGCCCTGCGCGACCCCCCGCCGCGAAGCTCCCGCGCCCGCCGCATCGCCGCGCCCTCCGCCGCGAGGACCCGCAGGTAGCGGTGCAAGAGGTCGATCTGCGCCACGAGCACGAGCGGAGCCCGCAAAGCCCGCAGGGCCCGGCAGATCCCCTGCACCGGCACGGCGTGCACCAGGACGACCAGCACGGACACGGACAGCAGGAACTTCGCCGCTATCGTCGCGAAGCTGATCCAGCCGGCGGCGATCTCCACGCCGGGCGCCACGGCGTAGGGCCGCGCGTCGAGGAACGGGTTGGCGATGCCGACGAGCACCGCGAACGGCGCCCCCAGCGCGAGGCGCCGGAACAGCAGCCGCAACGGCATCCCGGACAGCGCCGCCGCGACGATCGGAACGGCCGCCATCGGCGCAAGGGCCGCGACGGAGTACTTGGGGAACGAGGCGACGCAGACGACGTACGCGCCGGCCGCCAGTACGGCGGCCCGCGGGTCGAGCGCCCGCAACGGGCCCGCGCCGCCGGCCCCTCCGCCGGGACTGGCGACGGTCAATGCCTGGCGCGCGCGCGGCGGGTCATAGCGCGGTGGCGCCGCAACCAAACGATGAATCACCGCAGAGACCGCAGAGAATGGTCTCTGTGTTCTCTGGGTGCTCCGCGGTGACCAATATCGTCGCGCCGTGCGACGAAGTTCGTGGCACAGGTATCCGTTCACCGGGGAGGACCGCCCGGCCGCGCGTCAGGGCTGGATATGGGTGAACGGTTCCGGTCACAGGATCTTCTGCAGCTTGGTCGCGAGCATCGGGTTGCCCTGGACCTTCAGCTTCCCCTGGAAGAAGAGTTGCATGGCCGCCTGCGGGTTCGCCCGGATCGCCTTGAAGTCGTCGTTGCTCATCGTGATCGTGCAGTCGGCGGCGCCGCCGCCCTCCTTGCAGGTCGGAGGGTCGGACTTGAGGTCGACCAGCCACTCTCCCCCGCCGTCGCCGGTGATCGACATGTGGAACACCGCCGCGACGGACCTCGCGGCGGCCGGGTCCGCAGCGAGCCTCTTGGGCAGTTCGGTGCCGAAGTACTCCTTCGCGTCCATGATTGTTCCTCCTCGGGGCTCGCCGTCGGGCGACCTGGAGATGACGATGCCGGTCGGGTATCATGCGGCTCCGGGAGTGTCAAGCGCGAGGCCCGCGAGGACCTTGCAGGTCAAATATGGAATCGGTCGGGCTCGGCGAGTTCTACTCGATGGCGTGCGCGCTGGTCTGGTCGGGCGCGACGGTGCTGTTCCGCATGAGCGGCGAGCACGTGCCGCCGGTGGCGCTCAACCTGTTCAAGAACTCGGTGGCGCTGGTCCTGTTCCTGGTGACGCTTCCCGCGATCGGCGTGCCGTTGGCGCCGCCCGACCGGCCGGCCGAGGACTGGGCGGTGTTGCTGGCGAGCGGCGCGGTCGGGATCGGGATCGCCGATTCGCTCTTCTTCGCGGCTCTCAACCGCCTCGGGGCCGGCGGTCTTGCCATCGTGAGCAGCCTCTACAGCCCGCTCGTGCTCGGGGCCGCCTTCCTCTACCTCGACGAGCCGGCCGGAGCGGCGCTGATCGTCGCGGCGACGTTCATGGTCGGCGCGATCGTCGTCGGCGCATGGCAGGCGCCCGGGGCGGCGACGGCGGCGGATCGTCGGCGGATTGCGTCCGGCGTGACGCTGGGCACGGCGTCGTTCGTCCTGATGGCCGTGGCGATCGTCGCGGCCAAGCCTGTCATCGAGCGGTCGGATCCGTGGTGGGCGACGACGGTCCGGGTCGTCGGAGGTCTCGCGGTGCTGTCGATCCAGGCGCTCGCCCCCTCGCGGCGCCCCGAGGTGGCCGCGGCGTTCCGTCCGGGACGCGGCTGGGCCGTGACGATCCCCGCCTCCTTCCTGGGGGCCTACGTCGCGATGATCCTGTGGATCGCCGGGATGAAGGAGGTCCACGCCGGTTTGGCGAGCGTCCTGAACCAGACGAGCACGCTGTTCACGCCGGTGTTGGGGGTGATGTTCCTGCGCGAGCGGATCACGACGCGCAGGGGGCTCGCGATCGCCATGGCGTTCTCGGGCGCCGCGATCGCGGTCCTGTAGGCCCGCCTACTCCTCGATGACGACCAACGTGCCCGGTTGGAGGTTGCCGGCGAGGACGCCGTGCCAGCCGTCCGGCACGCGCGGATCGGACCATTCGAAGAGCCACCTGGCGTCCTGCGGGCTCATGTTGACGCAGCCCTTGCTCCGCGTCATCCCGAAGCGGTTGTGCCAGAACGCCCCGTGGATGGCGAAGTTGCTGTTGTAGAACATTGCCCAGGGCACATCCTCGATCGAGTAGGCCCCGTCGAGTTCGGTGATGCCGTCCATCGTGGCGGAGACGTGCTTGCCGGCGATGCGGAACCTCCCCGGCGGCGTCTCGTAGTTGGGCTTGCCGGTCGACACCAGCGCCGCGTAGACGGGGCGGTCCCACTCGTAGGCGACGAGGACCTGGTCCGACAGGTCGATCAGGATCCACTTGCCGCCGGCGCCCGGATCCTCCGGCGGGCGACGGACGTCCACCACGGAGAAGTTGTGGGCGCGGACGTACAGGTCGTCGGAAGTGATCCAGTATTCCGCCCCTCCGACCACGGCGCGCTCCCGCAGGAATCTGTGGGCCTGCCGCGGGACGTGCCCCGCCTGGCTCAGCCCGCGGCCCGCGGCGCGGCGGTACGCCGCGGGGCGGCCGCGCGGGACGAACCCGATCGGCAGCGAAGCTTCGGGGCCGATGGCCAGCCCGCGGTACGCGGGGATCTCGACGTCGCCGACGAACGTGGCGGGCACGTACAGCCCGCGGATCGTGCGGTAGAACCGCTCGCCCGCCGCCGACGTCGTGCGGTCGATGGACAGATAGAAACCGTCGTCGAGCCACTGCGCGACGAGTCCGCCTACGGAGTCCCCGGGCTCCGGTGTGCCGGGCGGCGGCCCTGCCAGCGTGGCGACCACGTCCCGCCTGGCGACGCCGGCGTCGGCGGCCGCAGGCGCGGTCCCGGCGTCCGCCGAGGCGGGCGGC
>CAMTWF010000324.1:0-11912 GCA_947085355.1 uncultured delta proteobacterium | reverse complement strand
TCTGCCGCGAGGTTCCGCGGGGGTCCGGGGGGCGGTGAGGCGCGCAGCGCCGAACAGCCCCCCGGCGCAAGGAACCTCGCGGCTCTGCCGCGAGGTTCCGCGGGGGTCCGGGGGGCGGTGAGGCGCGCAGCGCCGAACAGCCCCCCGGCGCAAGGATCAGATCATCCCGCCGAGCGGCCGGTACGCGTGGCCGGTCGCCTCGGCCACCGGGGCGCACGTCACGCAGCCTGCGTGCGTGTTGACCCCCTTGAAGAGGGCTGCATCCTCCGCGACGGCGCGCCGCAGCCCCTTGTCCGCCAGCATGACGGCGTAGCGCATCGTCTCGTTGGTGAGCGCGAAGGTCGACGTGTGGGCGACGGCGCCGGGCATGTTCGCCACGCAGTAGTGGATGACGCCGTTCACCTCGTAGGTCGGCTGGTCGTGCGTCGTCGGTCGGCACGTCTCGACGCAGCCCCCCTGATCGACCGCGACGTCCACGACGACCGAGCCGGGCTCCATGGCGGCCACCGTGGCGGTGTCCACGAGCCGCGGGGCGCGCGCCCCGGGGACGAGCACCCCGCCCACCAGAAGGTCGGCCTGGCGCGCGCTCCGCTCGCGCGTCTCCGGGTCGGAGTAGAGCAGCTCGATCGTGTTCCCGAAGATCTCCCGCAGGTAGATCAGCCGCTCGATGCTGACGTCCAGGACGGTGACGTTCGCGCCGATGCCCACTGCCATCTGGGCGGCGTTCGTCCCGACGGTTCCGCCGCCGATGATCGTCACCCTGCCCCGCCGGACGCCCGGGACGCCGCCGAGCAGGAGTCCTTTCCCGCCGTGCTCCTTCTCCAGGAGCGAGGCGCCGACCTGGATCGCCATGCGGCCGGCGACCTGGCTCATCGGGCGCAGCAGCGGCAGCGTTCCGTCGGCCGCCTCGATCGTCTCGTAGGCGACGCCGGTGACCTTGTGCCGCACCAGCGCGTCGGTGCACTCCTGCGCCGCGGCCAGGTGCAGATACGCGTAGACGATGAGCCCCTCGCGGAAGAACCGGAACTCCTCCGCCAGCGGCTCCTTCACCTTGACGATCATGTCGGCCCGCGCCCACACGTCCGCGGCCGCCGCGACCATCTCCGCCCCGGCGCGCGCGAACGCCGCGTCGTCGATCCCGCTGCCGAGCCCGGCGCCCTTCTCGACGAGGACCTTGTGGCCGCGGCCCGTCAGCGTCCTGACGCCGGCGGGGACCATGGCGATCCTGTACTCGCGCGTCTTGATCTCCTTGGGGACGCCCACGATCATGTCGTTCCTCCGTTCCATGCCGGTTCGATGACGCGGGCCGCCGGCAATCCGCGTTGCGCCTCGATCTCGCCGCACGGTATCGACGCCGAGGCCGGAATTCCCCACAGCGACTTGAGCATGTCGTCGAACGTGTCCGGCATGTACTTGACCCAGACCCGGAGCGGCAGTCCTTCGAGCGTCCGCATCGGGCTGAGGGCGAAGGCCAGGGCGAACTCGACGAGATACTCGATGTTCTTCGCCAGGTGCCCCCGGTACTCCTGCCGCCTGCGCTGCTCGATGATCCGATTCTCGTGCATGGACCGCCCGATCTCCGATTCGAGCATCTCCTCGTACCCCGCGGCGATCATCTCGATTACGACGGTGTCCTCCGCGGACCGCACGAAGGACGCGTAGGAGTCCGGCAGCGAGCCGGGCGCGGCGACGCCGCGGGAGACCAGGATGGCCGAGGCCCCCCCGTCCGGCGCGCGCTCCACGAGGCGCTCCTTGTCCAGCCGGTAGCGCAGGAGGAAGTTCACGGCGTTGTACCGCCCCTCGTGCGGCTCCTCCTCCATCACCTCGATGCGCGGGTCGCGGTCGAACCACTCGCGAAGCCTGTCGATCGGCACGATGTCGGTGATCACCTTCACGCCGGTGACGTCGTGGATGACCAGGTCCGGCCGCCCTTCCAGGAAGGTCCCGCTGCGGATCGCCTTGATGAGCCGGCGCTCGGCGTGCGCGAACTCCGCGATCTGCTCCTCCGGCGACGTTACCAGTCTGTCCTTCGGGACTCCGAGATGCGCGGCGCGCTCCGCGGCCAGGTCGTCCGCGCGCCGTTTGATCTCGGCGAACATGTGGTCGATGATCCGACGCGCCCCCTTCTCCGCGATGCGCCTCATCCGCTTGACGCGGCTCGACATGACGTACGTCGATGAGTCCCCCTCGCCCACCGCGTAGATGCGCCCCTCGAACGGCGTCTCCCGGTAGTAGTCCTCCGGGAAGCGCGTGTAGTGCGAGATCATCGCCTCCGCGCGCGCGGACCGGCACGCCACGCTGCGGACGATGAAGTCCTTGAGCGTCCCCTTGCGGGTCGCGGGGAAGCTGAACGTCGGGCGGTCGACGAGCGCCTCGAGCATCGCGGCTGCGAACTCGTCCAGGTAGACGCGGTCGGCGTAGGCGTTGAAGTTGACGATCCGCTTGAGCGCCGCGCAATCGTCCGGGCTGAAGCGGCCGATCAGCCACCTGTCGAGGATCTCCCGGAAGGCGGCCTCGTGCAGCATGCCTGTGAGGCGGATCATCGTGCCCTCTTCCCTCCGGACGCGTCCCCACCCGGAACCGCTCCGTTGTTAGCGCAAGCAGGCCGCCGCGGCAACAGGGAAGCGCCGGACGCGAACCGCGGCGTCCGCGGCCCGGTTGCCCCCGGCACGCCGCCTGCGCTATACGGCGCGCGCGGAGGCGGTCGGTGGCGGCGGCTGTCGTTGGCGGACACGATGCGTCGGAATTCGCGGGCGACCGCGATCGCGGCGCCGGCGCGCGCTGCGCGGCGGCATCGCGGCCCGGCATCCTGGCGCCGGGCGAGGCGCCCGCGTTGGCCGAACGCATCCGCCCGGACGGCGCCTTGGCCGGCATGCGCCGGCGGTTGCTCGACCCGAGCGGTACGATCGGCGCCGGCACGGCCTGGGCGCGACCGCACCCGTCGTGGTTCGTGAGGGCCGCGGCCGGCTTGCCCCCCGCGGTCGCTCGCCTGTACCTCGACCGCCTCGCACCGGAGATCGGCAGGGGCACGCTCGCTCACCTCGATCCGACCCTCGCGGCGGCGCTCGCCGCCGCCCAACCCGCGGCCCCGAGCGACGCGACGGAGGAGCTGATCGGCCGCTTCGCTCCCGGCCCCTTCCCTCCCCCGCCGGCGTGGGCCGTGCCGCCGGCGCCGGCCGAGAGGATCGCCGCCGCCGCGGCGCGCGACGACGGGCCGTGGAGCCCGGAACTCGACGACGCGCCCGCGGCGGCGCTGGACGCTCGGGTGGCCGATCCCGCCGTGCGGCGCGGCCTGGCCCGGCTGGCGATCGCCCTGCTCGACGCGCCCGACGAGGCGTGGGGCCTGGCGGGTTCGTGGATCGAGGTCCACGGCCTGGCCCTGCTGCGCGCCCGGAACGCCTGGCTCGACGTGCGGCTCGCCGCCGGTGCGTCGTGGCCCGTCGGGGTCGAGCGGGCCGCGCGCGAGCGCGTGAGGGAGAGGTGGCGCGAGTGGGCCGGGTGATTCGAGGTGCGCGGCGCGTGCCGGCGGACGCCGTGGCCGCACATCGCGAGGCCGAGGTCGTGCGCGCCCGGACGGCCGCCCAGGCGGAGCTGATCGTCGAAGAGGCGCGCGGAGAGGCCGCGCGCATCCGGGCCGAGGCTGAGCAACGGGGCCTTGCGGAGGGGATCGCCGGCGCCGCGCGCCTGGTGGCGGAGGCGGACGCCGCGCGGGCGGCCGCGGCGACGCTGCGGCAGGAGGAGATCGCGGAGCTGGCGATCGCCGTGGCGAGACGGATCCTCCAGGATTGCCACGAGATCGATCCGGATCTGGCGGTGCGCCGGGCGATCGAGACCATCCGCCGGAGGTTCTCGGGCGTCGTGCGCGTTCGCGCCTCCGGATCGCTTGCCGAGGCGATCCGGGCGGCCTTGGGGACGGCATCGCAGACGGTCGATCGGGGCGCGACCGTCGAGGCGGACGGGACGCTGCCGGAAGGGACCTGCGTGATCGAGGGCCGCGGCGGCGAGATCCGGCTGGACGACGCCGAGATGATCGAGAGGATGCGCGAGCGCCTCGAGGCGGGCGGCCGGGTGCGCGGGGGGGAGCCGCGATGAACGACGTTCCGGATACGACCAAGCCGGGGGCCGCCGCCGAAACTCCTGCACCCGCTGCAAACGACCGCCGCAGTTCGCCTCCGTCCGCGGAGGGCTCGGGGGCCGTGCCGGCGTGGCGGCGGATCGCCGTGCACGGCGGTCTGTTCGCGGCGACCGTGGCGTCCACGCTGTACGTGGGCGAGGCGTTCGTCGGGGCCTATCTGGAGGAGATCGGAGCGCCGCCGGGGATGACGGGGACGATCCTCGACGGATGGCCGTATGCCGTCACGCTGATGGCTATCCTGCTGGCCCACGAGGCCGGGCACTATGTGGCCGCGCGGATCCACGGGGTCCCGGTGTCGCTGCCGTATTTCATTCCGATACCGATCTTCTTCGGGACGTTCGGCGCCGTGATCCGGACCCGCGGCCGCGTCCGATCGCGCAACGCCCTTCTGGACATCGGCGCCGCCGGCCCCCTGGCCGGCATGGCCGTCGCCGTGCCTGCCATGATCGTCGGCCTGTCGCTCTCGCAGGCATACGTGAAGCTGCCCGACGCGCCGTACCAGTTGGAGGGGCAGTCCCTGCTGTACGTGGCGCTGAAATGGATCGTCCTCGGGCACGGGCCGGTGCTGGACCGCATCGCCGAGGGGAAGGACGTCCTGCTGCACCCGATCGCGTGGGCCGCGTGGGTCGGGTTCCTGGTGACGATGATCAACCTGATACCCGTCGGCCAGCTCGACGGCGGACACGTGTCGTACGCCCTGATGGGCCGCAGCTACGCCCGCGTCTCGCGCCTCGCGCACGGGCTGCTCGTCGCTCTCGGATCCGCCGTCTGCGTCGTCCACGGCGCGCGGGCGATCGGGCGGGGCGCCGGCTTCGACGAGACGGTCGCCGAATTCGCGACCGGCCTGAACTGGCTCGTCTGGGCCGGCGTGCTGTGGCTGCTGTTCCGCGTGGGCGAGCGGCGGCAGGCGCCGTTCGCCGGGCACGAGACCCTCGGCCCCGGCCGCAAGGCGCTCGGGGCGATCTGCATCGTTCTCTTCGCGCTCCTTTTCATGGCGGTGCCGCTGAAGGCGGTTGGCTAGGAGGTACGCGATGCGCATCGTGGAGTGCGTCCCCAACTTCAGCGAGGGGCGGGATCGCGCGACGATCGACGCCCTGGCGGACGCCGTCCGGTCGGTGGACGGCGTGCGGCTTCTGGACGTCGATCCGTGCGCGGGGGCCAACCGGACGGTGATCACGTTCGTCGGCGAGCCGGAGGCGGCGCTGGAGGCGGGGTTCCGTGCGATCCGGGCGGCGGCCGAACGGATCGACATGCGGCGGCACAAGGGCGAGCACCCGCGGATCGGCGCCGCCGACGTCTTCCCGTTCGTGCCGGTCTCGGGGGTGACGATGGCCGAGTGCGTCCGGCTCGCGCGGGATCTGGGCCGTCGGGCGTGGGACGAACTGCGCATCCCGGTGTACCTGTACGAACATGCGGCGACGCGTCCCGAGCGCCGGTCGCTGGCGGCGGTTCGCGCGGGCGAGTACGAGGGGCTGGCGGAGAAGCTCGCCGATCCGGCGTGGGCCCCGGACTTCGGCGAGGCGGTCCTCAACGAGCGATCCGGCGCCACGGCGATCGGGGCGCGCAAGTTCCTCGTCGCCTACAACGTCAACCTCAACACGAAGGACCGCGGGGCGGCGTCGCGGATCGCGAAGGCGATCCGCGAACGGGGCCTTCCGATCCGGGCGATCGGGTGGCTCATCCCCGAATACCGCCGCGCCCAGGTGTCGATGAACCTGCTGGACTTCGAGGAGGCCGGCCTCGCGGACGCCTTCGACGAGGTCTGCCGACTGGCCGACGCCGAGGGGCTGCGGGTCACCGGGTCGGAGATCGTGGGCCTCGTGCCCGAGAAGGCGCTGCTGGACGCCGGCCGTCGCTATCTGAAGCGCCAGGGACGCTCGACCGGCCTGCCGCGCGCCGATCTGTGCGACATCGCCGTCATGACGCTCGGACTGAACGACGTGACGATGTTCGATCCGTCCGAGCGGATCGTGGAACGCCGGCTCGCGCGGACCGACCGGCTGGCCGCGCTGCCGGTCGAACGGTTCCTCGCGAGGCTCTCGGATGCGGCGCCGGCGCCCGGCGGCGGTTCCGCCGCGGCGCTCGCCGCCGCCGCCTCGGGGGCGCTCGTGTCGATGGTCGCGAATCTCACGTGCGACCGGAAGGGGATGGAGGCGGTGCGCGACGAGATGATCGCCGCGGCCGAAAGGGCCCAGGCGGCCCTGGATGGGGCGGCGGCGACGATCGACGCCGATTCGGACGCCTACGACGCCGTCGTGCGGGCGATGCGGATGCCGAAGGCGACGCCGCGGGAGCAGGCGGACAGGCGAGCGGCGATCGACGCCGCCGGCCGCCGCGCCGCCCTCGTGCCCCTCGGGCTCCTCGAATCGCTGTCGAGCTCGATGGCCGACGTCTCCGCGGTCGTGCGCCGCGGCAACCCGAACTGCGCTTCGGACTCCTGCGCCGCGGCGTGCCTCGCGGCGGCGGCGGCGGAGATCGCGCACGCCAACGTGCTGGCCAACCTGCCGGCGATCCGCGACCGCGGGTGGAGGGACCGCACGCGGCGGCGCTCCGCGACGTTGCGTGGCGGAATCGTGCGGGCCGCGGCCCGGCTCGTCGCCGCCGCCCGTCGCGCGATCGAGGCCGCGGCCCGTGGGCACGGCTGCTGCAGCGCATGACGGGCAACCGGCTCACCGGCGCGTCGCTGCTCTACGGCCTGCTCGCCGCCGGGGCCTTCACCTGGGCGCTCGTGGACCGGGGAACGCTCAACCTCTACCAGCATCCCGATCCGTTCCACCGCCTCCCGCCGGCGCTCGGCCTCCTGGTCGGCGGTGCGGCGGGCGTGGCGTTCGGCCTGGCCGTCGCACGGATGACGCGGTGGACGGTCCGCCGGTACGCGTGGGCCCGGGGACTCCACGTCGAGTTCCAGTCGTTGATCGGACCGCTGTCCGATCGCGACGTCCTGGCCCTCGCCGCGCTGTCGTCCGTGGCGGAGGAGGCGTTCTTCCGCGGCGCCCTGCAGCCGACGATCGGCGGGATCGCGGCCGCGGCGGCGTTCGGCCTCGTGCACATCCCTCCCGGCCGCCGGTTCATCCCGTGGACGTTGCAGGCGATCGCGATCGGGTTCGCCCTGGCCGGTCTGTTCTGGCTGACCGGCGATCTCTCGGCCCCGATCGCCGCGCACTTCACCGTCAACTACCGGAACCTGCACTTCATCAACAGGTACAGGCCGTAGGCTCGGACTGCGGCGGCTTCGCGGCGCGGCGGCGCCGGCTCCAGCGGTGCGCCGCGACGGCGGCAAGCCATGCCAGGAGCGCCGGCGCGACACCCGCCCCGTCGCGCCCACCCGCCGCTCGGCAGGAGCACCCCGCACCCTCGCCGTCCGGCCCGCCCGCGTCCGGCGCGGCGTCGTCCCTCGCGTCGAAGCCGGCGTCGACATCGGCGCCGGCATCGGCATCGGCGATGTCAGGCTCGGCGTCACCAACAGCGTCGGCTTCCTCGGCGTCGTTGTTCGCGTCTGCATCTCCATCCGCACCGTAGTCCTCGTCCACATCGGCGCCGGCGTCCGCATCGGATACGAAACGGATCCGGACGACAGTCGATGCGATCGTCGATCGACCTGCCAAATCGCGAACGGTCGCCACCGCCTCGTAGTCTCCTTCGTCGCCAATCACCCCCCCCGAGTCGTCGACGCCATCCCAGATCACGAAGTCGGAAGTCGCGGTTCCGGCGACGCTCCGGAGGGGGAACGTGCGCGCGGTGGCGAGCCCGCCCGGATACAGGATCGCCATGCTCCACCCGGCCAGCCCGCCGCGATCCGCCATGTCCGCCACGATGGTGATCGTGTCGTCCGTTCCGTCCCCGTCCGGCGAGAACGGGTTCGGCAGCGCCCGCAAAGTCGCGGTCGGAGGCGATTCGTCCACGATCCGAATGCCGTCGGAGATTGTCTCCGACGAGGCGCCCGCGGACCCGATGGCGCGGACGGCGAAGTGGTAGGTGCCGCCGGCGCGGAGCGCAAGCCTACTCGGAGCGGCTTCGGTCACAGCGCCGACGTTTACGAAGTTCGGCCGCGTGAGGAACGTGCCGCCGGGCGTCATCACGCCGTATTCGTACGACGTCGCCCCGGCCACCGGGGCCCACATCGCGTACAGCTCATCCACGGTTTCGATCGTGTCGCGATCCTCGGCGGGATACCCGCCCGGCGGATCGGTGTCCCATACCCATTCAGGGGCCGGCAGCACCTCGCGGTACACGTTGTAGAGGTAGCCGTCGGCGACCGACACCAGGACATCGTTCCGGCCGTCGCCGTCGGTATCGGTCACGAGCGGCTCGCCGACCGGAAATCGCAGGTTCATCGCCCACAGCAGCGCACGGTCGCAGGCGTTCAGCGCGTACAAGTGGCCGTCCGTGGATCCGACCAGGACCGTGTCGACCCCGGTTCCCGCCAGGTCGCCCGTACCCGTGACGCACGTGAGGAACCCGGCGTTGACGCCGGCGGCCAACATGCCGGCTTCGGACGCGAACGCTCGGCCGCCGGCAAGCCAGACGCGCGCGAGCACCGCGCCCGTCGGTGCATCGTAGAAGCGCATCTCGGGCGCCGCCGAAAGTCCCGAGACGAACACCGGAGCGCCGCCGCAGCGCACCAGCGTCCCGAAGGCGCCGGTGTATCGGATGTTCTCGGCCGTCCACAGGACGGCGAAGTCGCTCCGGCGCATCAGCTGCGAACCGAAGTACCCGCCGTGGAGGAAATACTCGACCGCCGCGTCGCCGGTGACGTCGGCCACCAACGGCAGGAGGTACGCCACGAACGTCGCGTTCTCCCGCAGGATGGCGCCGTCGCCGCCGCTGAGCGCCAAGAAGCTGTTGAACACTCCGATCAGGTCCGCGCGGCCGTCGCCGTTCACGTCGTCCACGGCCTTGGCGAAACTGCCCCAGCTGATGGGCCGAGCGAAATCGGTTCCCCACAGACGCCGGCCGTTGCGCCCGTTGAGCACGTTGGCTTCCTCGACCGCCGCCGTCGTGCGGGCTCCGACGAACACGTCCGGCGTGCCGTCGGCATTGGCGTCCCCGTATGGGAGGTCGTGCAGCTCCGAGCGAGCAGCATCAGTGATGGTCGTGGACCACACGAGCGTCCCATCGGCGCGGACGGCCTCGACCGCACTAGCGGGTGGAACGGTGCGCGTCGTCGTCCAATGAACGATCTCCGGGACAGCGTCTCCAACGAGATCGACGGCGATCGGATACCATCCGACGGAGCGCTCCCACACAACTACCGGCGGCTCGGCCAGTGACGCCATGGACGGGTCGAGGTTGACCATCGCTCCACGCGAAGTCCGGACAATCACACGCTCCGGCCCGGGCCCTGCGCCGAGGCGCACCGATATGGGAGTGTGGCCTATGCCGGAGGCGCCGGAGTAGTAGCCGCCGATGCGCAGGCCGGTCATGGCGTTGTGCGGGTCGTCGCTGAAGTTGGTCATCGCCAGCGAGTTGTCGAACGAGACGAGGTATCCGTCGTTGCGCACCATGAGGAGCTGTCGGCCTGCGGCGGTGAAACCCGCGGAAAAAGCCGCCGAGCCGAGCCTGACGCCGGGCGGAGCCACGTAGGATGCCGCCTCGGTGGGAACGGCAAGGTCGGCGTTGAGCGCCACGATCCGTTGGCGCGCCGTGGGATCGTCGCTCACGGTGGCCGCCAACAGTTCGGCGATGCCGTCGCGATCCACATCGAGCGTGGCGGTTTCCCACGCCTGCCGGCGGGTGGCGCTCCGTCCCCGGTTCAGCACGTCGAACGGCATGACGCCGGCGACGGTCCAGAGCGTCGCGATCCGCCCGCCGGCGAAGCGGAAGGCCGTCAGCTGCCCGTCGCCGCCGTCGCCGAAAAACTCGGGAACCCCGTCGCCCGTCACGTCGGCGACGCCGGCCAACGCATGCCCCGTCACGGAACCGAGAACGGCTCCCTCGACGGCGCTCAGCACGTACAGCGTCCATGTGTCGGAGGCCGCGTCGTAGAAGCTGGTGACCACCTCCCACGTGCCGTCGCCGTCCGCATCGACAAGCGACCTGCCGTGGAATCTGTGCCGGTCGGTCGCCGGGTTCGCCACCTCGCGGAACCACCTGCGCACCAGCGAGTCGGTCGCAACATCGTAGTCGAACATCGCCACCCACCGCTTGCCGCTCGAATCTGTCGCCAGGAAGAGATCCTCGAACAAGAACAGTTCCGGCCGCCGGTCGCCGTCCACGTCCGCGACGTCGCCTAACGCGCTGGCGTTCCGCACCGGTCCCATCGAGGGGGACCGGTAGGCCAGTCTTCCGGTCGAGCCGGTGACGCCCCACAGCGCCGTGTGGCCGGCGTAGACGACTTCGAGCGCGCCGTCGCCATTCAGGTCTGCGATCGTATCCCCGCTGGCTCCGCACGCGCCTTCGCCCACGGTCCCCACGAGCCGCCACATCTCGACGACGTCGCTCGGCGCGAACCCGCGCGGGAAGGAGTACGCCACGCCGATCTGGCCGGAGTTGAACGTGCCGCACCTGGATTCCGGCAGGTAAAGATCCGGGAGACCGTCGCCGTTCAGGTCCGCAACCAGCGCCGCACCACCCTCCCCCAGTACATCGTTCGGAATCGTCCAGAGCACCCGTCCGTCGGCGACATTCACCAGCACGGTGCGGCCCCGTGCCCCCTGCACGACGACCTCCAGCGCGCGATCGCCGTTGAAGTCGAAGATGCCGGCCACCGAGTGCAACGCGAGCGGCTGCGTTTCCCACAGGAGCGCGTCGTTGGGCTTCTTGGCGAGCAGCTTGCCGCCGGCGACGTAGATCGCCTCGTCGAGCCCGTCGCCGTCCACGTCGTGTGCGACGTAGGCCCCCGCGGAAAGCGAGCCTCCCAGGTAATAGCGCCAGCGCAAAGCTGGGCGATCGATGTCGGACGACCCCGGCGCGAACGCCGTCCGTTGCGGATCGCGCCGCGCCATCGGCCAGTCGGCCCGAGCGGAACCGGCGGCCGTCAATACGACAACAGCGGGCATCAACCATGTCGGTGGTCTCATCACATGCACCTCCTGTATCCGACCGCGAACCGCGGCCGGCGAGCGTAACCCGACGGCGAAAGAAGCATACCATGGCGCCCCGGGCGCGGCCGAGCCGGACTCGCCGATCATCAGGGGAGCGGGAGCGGGAGCGGGCCGGCACGTGTGGGGGTGAACGGTTACGCTGCCGGAAGGGGCGCTAGGGAACGCGCTTCAGATCAGGGTGCCCCCCGCCTCGCGGCAGGCATCCACGACGTGGCCGGCCTTGTCGAGCGTGGCGAAGACCTTCTCGAATTCGCCGGGGGTGAACGGTTACGGACCGGTCAGGTGGGGGGGCGCCGACCGACGGCTACGCGGCCCGGCGCCGGAGGTACTCCAGGCTGCCGGGAAGGTCCCGCAGCATGCGCAGCAGGATGTCCATCGCGGCGGTAGCGTCCGCCGGCACGGCGAGCCCCCTGCGGCGCGCCGTGCCGCCACCCCCGGTCTTCGCCGTCTTCTTCGTCATCGGTCACCTCCCTGTGGAACGACACGACGTAGCCGGTCACCACTACCCCGCGGTGCTCGGGGCCGGGAGTGGCGTTCCCGCCCGGGCCTGCGCCCCGCCCGAAACCGGGGGGTCCCGGGGGGGCCAAGACCCCAGCGGCGTTGGCGCGAGGGTCCGCGGGGGTCCGGGGGGCGGTGAGGCGCGACGCGCCGAACAGCCCCCCGGCATGGCAGAGGCCGCGCAAGGCCCCTCGTCGTTTCCCCGCAGATCTGCGGCCGGGCGGTCCCCCCGACGT
>CAMTWF010000323.1:0-6775 GCA_947085355.1 uncultured delta proteobacterium | reverse complement strand
GGTCTCAAGATCAGCAACGCCGAGATGAAGGCACTGAACCTCCGTCGTCATGACTGCCATCCTCACTGGAACTACACGCTTTCACCCCGCACATCCCGAACACACTAGAACGACAACGTTATTCTTTTACGAGCCCTAACCGGGGAGATGGTCAGGCTTCCGGGGCGCCGGGGGGCGACGGCGCGGGAACCTGCAGATCCTTCTCGTCGTCCCCGTCGGGCGGGCGGAAGAAGGTCTCGGCCCGGTTCCTGCCGTATCCGTTGGCCGCGGCGATCTTGAGCAGCTCTCCGAAGACGCTCATCCTCTCACTACCGGTACGCGATGCTGCGGTGCAGGACGCCCTCAATCGTGACGGTCCGGGTCGCCTCGTCGACCAAATAGAGTACGCGGTAGTCACCGACACGGATCCGCCAACCGTCGCCTCCGCGGAGCTTGCGGCACCCAGAAGGACGCGGCTGTGTCTCGAGCCCGAGGATCCTCGCGCTGATGCGCCGATGGACCCGCTCCGGCAGCCGGTCCATTTCCCGCTCGGCCGCCCGGACGATCAGGATCCGATACCGCATCAGGACGCGGGAGACCGCCTGCGGCGCTGCGCAAGGTACTCGCGGAACGGTCGGACCGGCCCAGCGCGACGATCCTCGATCCGCGCGGCGTCCATCAGGTCATTCCGCAGCGCACGGTCGCGGACCAGACGCGTCAGCACCTGTCGGCGCGCCTCGGGAGCAAGACCGCGAAACGCGGTCCAGAACACTTCGGCGGTCGCTTCGGCCCGGGTCATATCGCTCCTCCCGCAGCCTCAGCGTAGGCCGCCGTGCCCCGGCGGTCAAGGCGCCGACAGCGGCGCGGCTGCGATCGACAACGGCCGCCCAGCATCCGCGGGTTGCAGCCCTGTCGGAGGCCATTGAACGATCGCGCCGCAACCACGGCCCGGATGAACCCGGAAACCCTCCTCCCGATACGAACGTCCCCTTCCGGCGCCGACGCGGGTTGGGCTAGGGTGCCGGGCAGGAGGTTGCCATGGGACGACTGCGGATGTTGGCTGTTGCGGGCGCGATCGCGTGGGCGTGCGGGGGACCGAAGAAGACCGGTACGGCCGAGCCCGCGCCGGAGGCGCGAGGGGAGGTAGCGATGCCGCCGCCGGAGACCGCTCGGACGCCGGGCCTTCAGTTCAGCCTGGGTGAAGGGGCCGACGACAGCGCAGCGCGCGAGACGGTGCGTGTGGCGACCGCGGCGAGGCTGACCGACGATCGGGCCAAGGCGGTGCTCGACCGGCTGCCGCCGATGGAAGCGGATCCGGGCGCGGAAACCGGATTCGCGATGCGCGCGGGATCGCTGCCGCCGCCCCGAGCCGGCGCCACCGTGCAGGCGGCCTTCCCGCCGGCCGCGGAGCGTCCGGCGCCCGAGGCGTCCGCGCCCGGGCCGCTCGAGGTCCTGCGTCGCGCCCCGGAAGGCGAGGTGCCGCTCGCACCGCACCTGCAGGTGACCTTCTCGCAGCCGATGGTCGCCGTGACGTCGCACGCCGACCTGGCCCGGCAGGAGCGCCCCGTGCGCCTCGTACCGCAGCCGCCGGGCCAGTGGCGGTGGGTGGGGACGCGGACGCTGCTGTTCGAGCCGGACGGGCGGTTCCCGATGGCGACCGAGTACCAGGTCGAGGTCCCCGCCGGGACGGGGTCGGCTGCCGGTGGGGCGCTGGCGCAGGCCGCGACGTGGCGGTTCTCGACGCCGCCGCCCACGATGCTCGGGTCGCACCCCGTGGAAGGCCCCGAGCGCCGCGACGTCGTGATGTTCGTCGAGTTCGATCAGCGGGTCGATCCGCAGGCGGTCATGGGTTCGATCCGGGTCACGGCGGGCGGCCGCACCATGCCGCTGCGGCCGGCTTCGGCAGATGAAGTGGCCGCCGACGAAAAGGTGCGCCGGCTGGTCGAGAAGGCGATCGAGGGCCGGTGGGTCGCCTTCCGGAGCGTCGAGCCCCTGCCGGGCAACGCGGCGATATCGGTGTCGGTGGAACCCGGCGCGCCGTCGGCCGAAGGGCCGAGGAAGACCGAGCGGGCGCAGGCGTTCGGGTTCCGGACGTACGGCCCGATGGCGGTCGTGTCTAGCCGGTGCGGGTGGCGTGACGAGTGTCCGCCGGGGACGTCGTGGGAGGTCGAGTTCACGAACCCGATCGACATGCGCGCGTTCGCCAAGACGATGGTGCGCGTCGAACCCGAGATGAGGGGCCTGCAGACGACCGCCTACGGCTACAAGTTGATGCAGATCCACGGGCGCTCCCGGGCCCGGACGACGTACCGGGTGACCCTGTCGAGCGCGATCCCGGACCAGTTCGGCCAGACGCTCGGGGAGGACCAGACTGTCGTTTTCCGGACCACGGCCGCGAATCCCGCGCTGCACGCCCAGGGCGGCCCGCTGGTCGTGCTGGATCCGTCGGGCCCGCCGCGCTTCCCGGTGTACTCCGTGGGACATCGCGAGTTGCGCGTCAGGCTTCATGCCGTCGAGCCCGCCGACTGGGAACAATTCATCGAGTACCTGCGGCGCCTGCGCCAGGGGGGCGAGGCCGGGGATCCTCCCGGCCGGCGCGTCGTTTCGACGACCGTGGCGGTGAGCGGGGATCCCGACGAGACCGCGGAGACGGCGATCGACCTGTCGCCGGCCCTGCGCGAGGGCCTGGGCCAGGCGATCGTCGTGGTCGAACCGCCCGAGGGAACCGAGGAACGCCGGGCCCGCAGGGCCGTCGTCGCCTGGGTGCAGGCAACCCGCATCGGCGTCGACGCCTTCGTGGACGATTCCGACCTGCACGCCTGGACCACGTCGCTCGCCGACGGCACGCCGCTCGAAGGCGTCGATCTGTCGATCCTCCCCGCCGGCCGGTCGGCACGCACGGGCGGGGACGGGACCGCCCGGCTCCCTCTCGACGACCGCCGCCCGGGCCGCGTGCTCGTCGCCAGGAAGGGGACGGACGTGGCGCTGCTCCCCGAGAGCACGTCCTGGTGGTCGGCCGGCGACGCCGGCTGGCGCCGCGAGGTACCGGGCAAGCCGCTGCGCTTCTACGTCTTCGACGATCGAAAGATGTACCGGCCGGGCGAGGAGGCGAAGGTCAAGGGCTGGGTGCGCCGCGTCGGCCTCGGCAAGGACGGCGACGTCGAGGCCGCCGGGATGCCGCACGGGAAGGTGGCGTGGACGCTGCTCGACCCGAGGGGCAACGAGCTCGCCAAGGGCGAGGCCGCCGTGGGGACGCTGGGCGGCTTCGACTTCGCCGTCCGCTTCCCCGATGCGACGAACCTCGGAACGGCCAGGCTCACCCTGGAAGCGCAAGGACAGCAGCACCACCACATGATCCAGGTGCAGGAGTTCCGGCGGCCGGAGTTCGAGGTCACCTCGCGGGCCGGCGAGGGACCGCACTTCCCCGGCGGGCGCGTCGACGTCACGGTGACGGCGAGCTACTACGCCGGCGGCGGCCTGCCGAACGCCGACCTGACGTGGCGCGTGACGTCGCGGCCGGGGCGGTTCACGCCGCCGGGGCGCGACGACTTCTCGTTCGGATCCTGGACGCCGTGGTGGATGCACGGCGGCCCCCGGGAAGATCCCCGGCGGACGCGGACGGAGTCGCACGCCGCGCGCACCGACTCCGCCGGCAAGCACCGCCTGAGGATAGACCTCGGCGCTATCGATCCGCCGCGGCCGATGAGTCTGACGGCCGAAGCGACGGTGATGGACGTCAACCGCCAGGCGTGGGCGGCCAAGGCCGACCTCCTGATCCACCCGGGCGCGCTGTACGTGGGACTCCGCGGCACGCGCGCGTTCGTGCGTGAGGGCGACTCGCTGCACGTAGAGGCGATCGTCGCCGACCTCGACGGCAAGGCCGTGGCCGGCCGCGAGATCGCGGTGCGCGCCGTGCGGCTGCAGTGGGAGCAGAAGGGCGACGACTGGGAGGAGACGGAGGTCGATCCGTCCGACTGCCGGGTCCGATCGGCCGACGGGCCGGTCACGTGCACGTTCCGGCCGCGCGAGGGCGGCTCGTACCGCGTGACGGCGTCGGTGGCCGACGACGCCGGGCGGAAGAACGAGACGGAGATCCGCCTGTGGGTGGCCGGCGGCCGGGCGCCGCCACGGCGGGGGATCGACGAGGACCGCGTCACGCTGATCCCCGACCGCAAGGAATACCGGGCAGGCGAGACGGCCGAGGTGCTCGTGCTGGCGCCGTTCGCTCCCGCCGAGGGGCTCATGACCTTGCGCAGGTCGGGGATCCTGCGGACCGAGAGGTTCTCGATGAGCGGCGCGACGCACACGTTGCGGGTGCCGATCGAGGAGGCGTTCGTCCCGAACGTGCACGTGCAGGTACACCTCGCCGGCGCCGTCGAGAGGACCACGGACGAGGGGGAACCGGATCCGCGCCTGCCGCGGCGGCCCGCGCACGCCTCGGGGTCGGTGGACCTGCGCGTGCCTCCGCACGAGCGGACGCTGCGGCTGGAGGTGAGGCCGCGCGAGACGAGGATCGAGCCGGGCGGCGGTACGGAGATAGCCGTCGAGGTGCGCGATCCGGCGGGCCGGCCGGTGGCCGACGGCGAGGTCGCGGTCGTAGTGGTCGATGAGGCCGTCCTGTCATTGACCGGGTACCGCCTGCCGGATCCGCTGACCGTCTTCTACGCCGTGCGCCAGCCGGGAGGCCGCGACTACCGGCTCCGGCAGAACCTCCTCCTGGCCGCGCCGACCATTCTGCAGCGGGGAGACAATCAGGAAGAAAGCGGCAATCGGATGAGGAGCGCCATGCCCGGCGCGATGCCGCCGCCGGTGGCGATGCGGGCGATGCTCGCGGAGGGGGAGCCGCCGAGCGACCGAGTCCAGGCCGCGCCGCCGCCGATCCGGATGCGGACCGATTTCTCGGCGCTCGCGCTGTTCGCACCGGCCTTGCGGACCGATTCATCCGGCACGGCGCGAGTGTCCGTCGTGTTGCCGGACAACCTGACGCGGTACCGGGTGATGGCGGTCGCCGTCGCCGGGGCGAAGCAGTTCGGCTCCGGCGAGGCGACGATCACGGCCCGACTGCCGTTGATGGCGCGCCCGTCGCCGCCGCGGTTCCTCAACTTCGGCGACCGGTTCGATCTGCCCGTCGTGCTCCAGAACCAGACCGACCGGCCGATGGAGGTCGACGTCGCGGTGCGGGCCGCCAACGCCGCGCTGACGGACGGGCACGGGAGGCGGGTCACGATCCCGGCGGACGACCGGGTCGAGGTGCGGTTCCCCGCGGCGGCGGTTCGGGCCGGCACGGCGAGGTTCCAGGTGGGCGCCGTCTCGGGGCGCTGGTCCGATGCCGCCCAGTTCCGCCTCCCTGTCTGGACGCCGGCGACGGCGGAGGCGTTCGCGACGTACGGGCAGATCGACCGCGGCGCGATCGCGCAGCCCGTCCGGGCGCCCGACGGCGTCTTCGCCGAGTTCGGCGGGCTGGAGGTCACCACGTCGTCCACCGCGCTGCAGGCGCTCACCGACGCCGTGCTGTACCTGCACGAGTACCCGTTCGACTGCGCCGAGCAGCTCGCCTCGCGCGTGATCGGCCTCGCAGCGCTGCGCGACGTGCTGGCGGCGTTCAGGACCCCCGAGCTGCCGCCGCCGGACGAGATCGCCGCCGCGGTGCGACGCGACGCCGAACGGCTCGCGCGGATGCAGAACGCCGACGGCGGCTTCCCCGTCTGGCAGCGCGGCGACCCCTCGTGGCCGTACATCAGCATCCACGTCGCCCACGCTCTGGGCAGGGCCGCCGAGAAGGGCTTCGACGTGCCGGCCGATGCGATCGGGCGCAGCCTCGGCTACCTGCGCGACATCGAGCGCCACATACCGGCCTGGTACGGCGAGGAGGTGCGGCGCACGCTCGTCGCCTACTCGCTCGCCGTGCGCAAGCGGATGGGCGACCCCGATCCGGCGCGCGCCAAGATCCTGCTCCGGGAGGCCGGCCTGGAGCGCCTTCCGCTGGAAGCGACCGGCTGGCTCCTGCAGGCGTTGGCCGGCGACGGTACGTACGCGGCCGAGACGGCCGCCATCCGGCGTCATCTGGGCAACCGAGCGGTCGAAACCGCCGGCGCCGCGAACTTCGCGTCGGCGTACACCGACGGCGCCCATCTCCTGCTCCACTCCGACCGCCGCGCCGACGCCGTCATCCTGGAGGCGATGCTCCTCGATTCCCCGGGAAGCGATCTCATCCCGAAGCTCGTCGCCGGACTCCTCGGCCACCGCAAGAAGGGGCGGTGGCTCAACACCCAGGAGAACGTCTTCATCCTGATCGCGCTGGACGCCTACTTCAGGGCGCACGAGGCCGCGACGCCGGACTTCGTCGCCCGCGCGTGGCTCGGCGAGCGATACGCCGGCGAGCATGCGTTCCGCGGCAGGACGACGGAGCGCCACAACATCCAGGTGCCGATGGCCGTGCTGCGCGAGGCGGGCGCCGCCGACCTGGTGGTGGCGAAGGACGGGACCGGCAGGCTCTACTACCGCATCGGGATGCGGTACGCGCCGAGCGACCTGCGGCTGCCGCCGGCCGACCACGGGTTCACGGTCGAGCGGTCGTACGAGGGGGTGGACCGGCCCGACGACGTGCGGCGCGATCCGGACGGGACGTGGCGCGTGCGCGCCGGAGCGCGCGTCCGCGTGCGGCTCACTCTGGTCGCCCCGTCGCGCCGCTACCACGTCGCCCTGGTCGATCCGCTGCCTGCGGGGCTCGAGGCGCTCAACCCGGCGCTCGCCGTGACCGGCGCCGTGCCGATGGAGGGGAGCGCGGTGACGGTGG
>CAMTWF010000322.1:0-8110 GCA_947085355.1 uncultured delta proteobacterium | reverse complement strand
TGCTCGGCGCCCCGGCCGCGGCGCCCCCCGGCGGCGGCCGCACGGCCCGATAGGACGGCCCGACCGCGGAGACGCGGAGACGCAGAGAGCGGAGCGTGGACGCACCCGCCTCGGGTAACCTTCTCATGCGCGCCTTGTCACCCACGGATCGGGGGAGTAGACTTTGCCGCATGCGGCCGGCTCGAGCCGGAGGGCGCGGGCGGCCCGGATGGTGCGGCGGGGCGTCTCGCCGCCGTTCGCACTGGAAGGGGTGGAATATGATTCACCGGATCGCATGGATCGTGGCGCTCGGCATTGTCGGCTTGGCCGGTTGCGAGGGTTCGCCCACGCCCGGCGGCGGAGGAGAGGATGTCGAGGACCTGGGCGATGCCGAGCCGGAGGCGCCGGATGCGGCGGAGGACGACGGACGGGATCTCGGTTACGACCTGTTCGCCGTAACGTCGGTGCGGCCCGGACACGGCCCGTTCCAGGGCGGGACGCTGGTGCGCGTCCGCGGTCGCGGTTTCGCCGAGGGCGCCGTCGTGTTCTTCGGCGATCACATGGCGCAGCCCGCCGACACCGGCGTCGTCAACGACAACGAGATCGTGACGGTGACCCCGGCAGGGGAAGTCGGGCCGGTCGACGTCCGCGTCGTCCAGCGCGACGACGAGGCGCTGTTGCCGGACGGCTTCAACTACGAGGCGATCGCGGTATCGCCCGGCGCCGGGTCGATCGCCGGCGGGACGTTCGTGACGATCGTCGGCAGCGGCACGGCGTTCGCGCCCGGTGACTCGGTGCTGTTCGGCAGGCGCCCGGCCGAGGAAGTGGACGTGGTGAGCGCGACGGTCATCACGTGCAGGACGCCGCCGGGGGCGCCGGGCCCGGTGCACGTGACGGTGCGGACGCCCTCCGGCGACATCACGGCGCGCGAAGCGTTCCTGTACTTCTCGACGGTGGATCCGATCAACGGCGGCCTCGGCGGCGGCCCGATCGACGGCAGCCCGATGCCCGGAGTGCTCTGCCCCGAGGCCGGCGACGGCTCGAAGGCCGGGTTCAAGTCGGGCGGCACGGTCAACGTCACGGTGCTGGATTCGATGACCGGCGCGCCCGTGCCGGGCGCGTTCGTCATCCTCGGGATCTCGGGCTCGACGCCGCACCAGGGCCTGACGGACGCGCGGGGAATGATCGTCTTCTCCGGGCCCGATCTCTCGGGCCGGCAGACCATCACGGCCGCGAAGGAGCGATACGAGACGACCACGGTCGAGCACTTCGACGCGACGAACGTGACGATCTTCTTGGTCCCGATCGTCGAGCCGGAGCCCGGTCCCATGCCGCCGGGCCGCTACGGGGCGACGATCGCCGGAGAGGTGATCGTCGAGTCGACGCCGGAGTTCGCCTGCCAGCCGTGGGATCTCGTCCCCGATCCGATCCCCGGGACCGAGCAGAAGGTCGTGTACCTGTTCGCCACGAGCTGGGACATCTGGTCGCCGCCGCCGCCGCCGACCTACGGCGGGGCGCGGGCGCGCATCGTCGAGGGCGACGCGATGGGGAGCCGCGGGTACCGCTACTCGGTGTTCGCACGGCCCGGAGCGCTGGCCGTGATCGCGCTGGCCGGGATCGAGCGCATCGCCGACGGCGCCTTCACGCCGTACGGAATGGGCGTGGCGCGCCACATCGTCGCGGGGCCGGGCGAGAGGGTCGAGGGCATCGAGATCTGCGTCACCCACCCGATGGACGTGTCGCTCAGGATCGAACTCGTGGATCCGCCGCTCGTCGAGACCGCGGGCGCGCCGAACACCTACAGGATCGACGTCTTCCTCGACCTGGGCGGCGACGGCGTCTTCTGGAGTCCGCTGCGCAGCAGGTACGTGACCGACGCGGCCGTTCCGCTGGTGTTCCCCGGCTGGGTGTCTCCCAACGGCGACCTCGCGGACGCCACCTACGTCGTCGTGGCGGGGGCCTACAACCGGACCGTCGACGCCCTGGGGATGACCGGCGACTTCAACCCGTTCTCCGTCGTGATCTCCAGCGGCCACCGCAACGTGTTCGATCCGATCGTGGTGGACAGGTTCATCGGCATCCCCAGGGCGGTCGACCCGACGTTCGGCGCCGTGGTCCGCGGCAGCCGCATGTCGTTCACGCACGCCCTGACCGCGCCGGACTTCTGGCTGGTCATGCTTCAGACCTATCCCGACCAGGCGCCGCTGTGGCGCATCATCCTGCCGGGTTGCCGGACCTCGTACGAGCTGCCCGACATCGCGGCGCTGGCGGGGCTCCCGGAGCTTCCGGCCGGATACTCCCTGTGGATCGTGTACGGGATCCGGGCCCCCGGGTTCGTCTACGACGAGTGGAGCTACCGGTTCCTGAGCGAGCGGTTCTGGAGCGCGTACGCGGCGGACGCGTTCGTCTTCAAGTTCAGGGAGTAGACGATGGCACATCGATACCTGGCATTGGCGGCGGCCCTCGTCGCCGCCGGTTGCACGCAGCCCGGGACCGACGATCGGCCGGATGCCGGTTGGGACGGCGGCGACGGTGTGGACATGAGGTGGTGCGCTCGGGAGGGCGATCTGAACTGCGTCGGTTCGATCGAGCAGCGGTGCACGTTCCCGAGCGGATCGGAGTTCCCGACCATTGTCGACCGCGACTGCGTCGCGCTGACGCCTCCGATGACCTGCGTCTCCGGTCCGCCGGTGCTGGGGTGCCGGCACTGCTACCCGGGGCGTCGCGACTGCGACGGACAGGACGTCGTCGAGTGTTCCCCGGACGGGTTGCAGTGGGTGTACGTGCAGACGTGCAACGCCGGACGCGGCGAGGCGTGCGAGAACGGCGTCTGCGTGGTCGGGTGCGAGGTCGCGGACCGGCACGCGTCGAACGTCGGGTGCGAGTACTGGGCCGTGGACCTCGACAACGCCGCGATCGAACCGTGGATCGAGGACGCCGCGGTGCAGCAGTTCGCGGTCGTCGTTTCCAACCCCAGCCGCCTGGTTGCGAGGGTGCGCGTGCTGGCCAACGACGCCCCGCCGGGCGAGCCGCCGGTCGAACGGGAGGTCGACTCGATGGAGATCAGCCCGAACGACCTGTTCGCCTTCCTGCTGCCCCGGCGCGAGGTGGACGGCAGCACGGAGGACGGCTCGGACGACGGGAGCCACACCGCCTGGACGGCGAACGCCTACAAGATCGTCTCCACCGCGCCGATCATCGCCTACCAGTTCAATCCGTTCGCCAACCGGCCGCAGGTCTTCTCGAACGACGCCTCGCTGCTTCTGCCCAAGAGCGGTCTGCGCGACCGCTACACCGTGCTCGGCTGGCCCCAGACGATCGCCAACACGCCGGAGAGCCCGGACACCAACATGCGCCGCGATCTCAGGGCGTTCCTGGCGATCGCCGGGACCGAGCCGGATACGGTGATCAGCGTCACGCTGTCCACCGACGTCGTGCCGCTGCCGGGGGCGCCGGGCGGGGATGTCGAGTGGCTGGCCGGCGAGACGTTCGAGTTCGCGCTCGGCCCCTACGAGGTGCTCAACCTGGAGACATCCGGCTTCAACGCCGACTTCACCGGCACGATCGTCGAGGCGAACCGGCCGGTCGCCGTGTTCACCGGCTCGGAGGCGTCCGACGTCCCGTGCTTCCCGAGCCTCAGCAGCCGCCGCTGCTGCGCCGACCACCTGGAGCAGCAGATCATGCCCGACGCCACGACCGGGCTCGACTACATCGTCGCCCGTACGCCGTCCCGCACCGCGGCGGTCGTCGCGGCGGGCGGGACTGCGTCGATCGTGGACGAGCCCGAGTACGTTCGCATCCTCGCCACGCGCGACGGGACCGTCGTGCGCACCAGCCTCGCCGGCCCCGTCGTGAGCTACGACTCCTGGTGTCAGACCACGCCGATCGCCGGCTCCGAGCCGATCCCACTGGACGCCGGCGAGTTCATCACGCTCGAAGTGCGCGGCGACCTCGCCCTGCATTCCGGCCTGCCGATCTCGGTCGGCCAGTTCGTCGCCAGCCAGGACACCACGGGAATACCGTGGTTCCTCCCCGGCGGCGATCCGGCGTACATTCTCGTGCCGCCGGTCGAGCAGTGGCGGTCGAGCTACGTCTTCCTCACGCCGGACAAGTACGCATTCGACTTCTTCATCGTCGCGACGCTCGCCGGCACGGTGCTGGAGCTCGACGGCCGGCCGATGCCCCGCTCCTGCGAGCGATCGACCCTCGTCGACGGGGACAGGACCTACGAGATCTACCGGTGCCAACTGTCGTTCCCGATCATCCGGATGCTGACGCCGACTTCGGCCGAGGTGGACGACGGCGAGCAGAACGACGGAGTGCACGAGATCCGAGCCGTCGACCGCCGGCCGTTCGGCCTGGTCGTGTACGGCTTCGACCGCTACGTGTCCTACGGCTACCCCGGCGGGCTGGACCTGCGGCCGATACCCAGGTGACGGTATCCGTGCTGGGGGCGCCGCTTCCAGCCGGCCCGAGACAGGTCCCCGTCGACCACGACCACGTCGGGAACGGCTGACCGGGTCTACGGCCTGACCTCGATGCGGTACCAGCCCGACCTGTCGGCTCGATCGGTGTCCAGCGCGAAGTCGATCGTTCCGCTGCGCCCGGAGATGGTGAGCGTCGTGCCGGCGTAGGCCGGGCCCTCGGCACACGCGATCTCATCCGGGAACCAGTCCTGGCAGCCGTCCGACCGGGCGTAGAGAACCGACGGAATCGGGGTTCCGGCCGACGAGATCCACAGCGTCGCACCCGCCGCCAACGCCACCCGGAACCTCTCCTGCTGGCCGCCCGCGGGGTGGAGGCCGCCGCCGCCGCACGAGCCACCGTCGAAGTCCTGCCACTCCCCGCGCGTCCCGAGGAAGCCGATCACCGTCCCGCCATCGGTCACGTCGAGCACGCGGTCGCAGTTGCCCGGCTCGACCTCGGGCGGTCCGAGCAAGACGGCCAGCCTGTGCCGCCCGCGGTCGCCAGCGGACTTGCCGCCCACGGCGATCCAGTAGGTTCCCGCCAGCAGGCCCCGGTGGACGATGCGGGAGCCCTCGGCCGGCCGGTGGTTGCGGTCGTCGTTGCACGCGATCTCGATGCCGCCGCAGCCGGTGAACAGCCGCAGCACCGTGTCGAACGACGAGCCGATCGTATCGAGCGTCACGGACGCCCTGTCGTCGATCGTGAACACGTACCAGGCGTCGGGGCCGTCGCCGCCGCACAGGCCCTCCGCGGGCGTGTCGTCGAACGCCGAGGAGTCGCCGCGGATCGGGCCGAGGTTCGGCCACAGGCGGGCGGCGCGGTCGCAGGCGTCGTTGTCGCGGGCATCGCAGGCGTCCGCCTGATGGTCGGTCAGCCCGTCGCAGTTGTTGTCCACGCCGTCGTCGCAGGCTTCGGGGAACAGCGGCCTGACGTCGGCCCGGGTGTCGTCGCAGTCGGCGGGCTGTCGGGTGCACGCCGAGTCCCCGATGCCGTCGCCGTCGCGATCCCGCGGATCGTGCAGGCACTCCACGCCGCGGATGCACCTGTCCACCGTGCAGTCGTCGCCGTCGTTGCAGTCCTCGTCGCCGCCGCAGAGCATGTTGACGACGCAGCCCACGCCGAAACTGCATCGGTGCCCGAGCGGGCACCAGCCGTCGTTGACGGCCCGGGAACACCGGCGGCTGCCTTCCGCGCACCGGTCCTGCGTGCAGCCGATGCCGTCGTTGCAGTCGATGTGCGTCGTGCACGGCGGGTCCGTCGTCTCCTCGCCGTCCGGGACGTCGTCCGCATCGTCGTCCCGTTCGCCGTCGTCCGCGGCGTCCGCGCCGGGGACATCGCGGCCGATGTCGGGCTGCTCGACCTCCAGCTCCCCGGCCGTGTCGAGCAGGAACACGTCGCACGAACAGAGAACCGTCAACGTCGCGACCGCGGCGCAGGCGATGCCGGTCGCTCGGCCCCGCCCCCTTTGTCCGCTCGGCATGGTCCGGTAGGATACACAGCCGTGCCCCCTGCGACAAGGCGGGGGAAAAGGAGATATTCCACGCCCTTGTGGCCCGATTCATCGACGTTGCGAGCGCTGGAGTGGCCTGCGGTTGCCGAGGCGTGGCGGGAGAGGTGCGCATCCGCCGCGGCGGCCGCGAGGCTCGATGCCGGGCCGGTCGAGGGTGGGGCGGAAGCCGTCCGCGGACGTATCGCGGAGGTTGCCGAGGCGCTCGCCCTCGCGGGCCCCTGCTCTCCGCAGGCAGCGCCCGTCGTCCGCCTGGACGGCCCGCCGTCGCCGGACCTGTCGGAACTGCCGGACGCCGAGGCGGCGATCGACCGCGCGGCCCGCGGCGGAGATCTGGACCCGACGGACCTGCTCGCGATCGCCGCCCTGGCCCGCCTCGCGCGATCCACGGCGTCGCCGATCCTGCTGCGCGCCGCATCCTTCCCCCGCCTCGCCGCGCTCTTCACGGACGCCGGCGGCGACCTCGACCTGCCGCGCCTCGCCGCGCTCGCCGGCCGCATCGAGGCCGTCCTGACGCCCGAGGGCGACGTGCTCGACGCCGCCTCGCCGGAACTCGCGGACATCAGGCGGCGCGCCAGGGAGACGCGCGAGCGCGTCCGCCGCACGCTCGACCGCCTCCTCGTCAAGCTCTCCGACCACCTGCAGGACCGCTTCGTGACGGAGCGCGAGGGGCGGTCGGTGATCCCGGTCAAGGCGGAGGTTCGATCGCACGTGCCGGGGATCGTGCACGGCACCAGCGCGTCCGGCGCGACCGCGTTCGTCGAGCCGCGCGAGGTCGTGCGGGACGGCAACGAACTGCGGATGCTGGACGGGGCCGAGCGTCGCGAGGTGGCGCGGCTGCTGCGCGTCCTGTCGCGGCTGGTCGAGGGCGACGCGGAGACGCTGCGCCTCGCGTTCGGCGCGCTCACGGCGCTCGACCACCGTCTCGCCGCGGCGCGCTTGGCGGCCGACCTGGGCGCGACGGCGCCGGAGATCGTCGACGGCGCGGGCTACGTCCTGACCGCGGCGCGCCACCCCCTGCTGGCGCTCGCCGGCGCCGAAGTCGTGCCGAACGACATCGCGATCGGCCCCGGCGAGGCGCTCGCGATCTCCGGCCCCAACGCCGGCGGCAAGACGGTGGCGCTCAAGACGCTCGGGCTCGCCGTCCTGATGGCCCGCGCCGGGCTCTTCGTGCCGGCCGCGGCCGCGCGCGTGCCGCCGGCCGGCCGGGTCTTCTGCGAGATCGGCGACGAGCAGTCCCTCGCCCTGTCGCTGTCGTCGTTCTCGGCGCACGTGTCGCACGTCGCCGCCGTCCTGCGCCGGACGAGCCCCGGCGACCTCGTCCTCGTGGACGAACTCGCGGGCGGAACGGATCCGGCCGAAGGCGCGACGCTCGCCGTCGCCGTGGTCCGCGCGCTCGTGTCCGCCGGCGCCGCCGTCGCGGTGACCACGCACTACGAGCCGCTGAAGCGGCTGCACGAACGCGACGCGAGGGTGCGGTCGGCCTCGATGGGCCTCGACCCGGCCACGCTGCGGCCGACGTTCCGCCTGCGGCTCGGCGAGATGGGCCCGAGCGCCGCGTTCGGGGTGGCGCTCCGCTACGGCCTGCCGGACGCCGTCGTCGATGAGGCGCGGACGCTGCTGCCGGCGGCGCACGTGGAGGCCCAGGAGCGCCTGGAACGGATCGACGGGTTGCGGGCGAGTGCCGAGCGGGACGCGGCGGCCGCGGAGGATGCCAGACGCGAGGCGGAGGCCGAGCGTCGCAGGCTCGAAGCGGAGATCGAGAAGGCGCGGTCGCGCGAGCATTCCTCGATCCGGGACGAGGTCGCCGGGTTGTGGCGGCAGATCCACGCCATGCGCGAGGAGCTGCGGACCGCGCGGAAATACCTGCGCGAATCGCGCAGGCCGTCGGCCGAGACCGTGCGGGCCGTCGAGGAGCAGGTCGATGCCGTGGCCCGGAAGCTGGACCCCGCGGGGCCGGTCGAGAGGGCACTACGCGGGGATGTCCCCGGGACGGAGGCGACGCCCGGAGCGTGCCGCCCCGGCGATGCGGTGTACGTCGTCTCCGTGGGCCGCGAGGGCGTCGTGGCGAGCGTGGACGGCGGCGACGTGCTCGTGGCGTTCGGCGCGGTCAGGATGCGTGCGCGGGTCGCGGACCTGCGCATCCTCGGCCGCGGC
>CAMTWF010000321.1:0-8201 GCA_947085355.1 uncultured delta proteobacterium | reverse complement strand
CGCCCCCCGGACCCCCGCGGGCACTCGCGGCCAAGCCGCTCGTGCCCTTCATTCATGCATGCATGCATGCCTCTCGCCCCGCGACCTTCGCGGGGCGCCGGATCTTGTCGGAAGCGCTCCGTCTGTCAAGGTCACGAATCGGGCGGCGGCCGGGAGCCGTCCCGTCGGAAACGCAGGTAGTCGGAGACTATCCGGGTATGGTCGAAGGCGATCGGGTCGGGAAGCTCGTCCGGCCGGAACAGCCGCGCCTCGGCCGCGTCGTCGCCGCCGACGGGTTCCCCCGACGCACGGGCGACGAAGACGGCCGAGATCGTGTGCCCGCGCGGATCGCGATCCGGAGCGGAGTACACGTGCAGCAAGGCCTCCAGTTCCACGTCCAGGCCGGTCTCTTCCCTGGCCTCGCGCACCGCCGCCGCCCACAGCGGCTCGCCGTAGTCGACGAAGCCGCCGGGGAGCGCCCAGCCGTGCGGTCGATTCCTGCGGCGCACCAGGACGATCCGATCGCCGACCTCGATCACGACGTCGACCGTCGGCAGCGGGTTCCGGCGGTCGACGGCGCCGCTCATCGGCCCCTCCACTCCCGCTTGTGGCCGGTGTCGGTGTGCACGAAGTTGGAGGCCCTGTAGAAGCCGAGGCCCCCGGCGTGAGCCCGCTTGAGGTATCGGTGCAGCCTGTCGATCGGGACCCCGCGCAGGCGCCAGTCGATCGCCCTGCCGGTTCGGTGGAAACTCTCGGAGGCGACCTCCCTGCCCTTCTTGCGGAGTTGCTCGTTGAACTTGGGCGAGCGATAGCCCGCGACGATCTCGACGACGCCCGCTCCGAGCTTCGCGGCCGATCGCACCAGGAGCTTGCCGAGACCCGGGGCGAGCGGGGCGACGTCGCCGGTCGCGCGGCATCGGAGCAGGAACGCGATCTGCGACGCGGCGGGCGCGTCGCCGAAGACGGCCAGCGCGTCACCGGTGTGCAGGGCCACGAAGTGCAGCCGCGGGACCTCGCGCGCTCCCGGCACGGGAACGCCCGCCGGAGCCTCTCCCCACTTCTTCTCCTCCCCCGTGCTCGTGCTCGACGAGTTCCCCCACGCCGTTCGCCCCGGCGAGGAAGCCGCGAGTACGAGCACGAGCACGGAGAACGGGACACGCACCCGCTGCTACTCCTTCATCGACTCGATCAGGACCTTCGCCACCTCCGGCCGGGTGAATTCCACCGGCGGGATCTCGCCGCGCCGCAGCATTTCGCGGACCTTCGTGCCGGACAGCGCCACGTGGTCGTCCGATCCGTGCGGGCAGGTCTTTGCGGTCGCCATGTTGCCGCAACGGCGGCAGAAGAAGCTGTTGTCGAAGAAGATCGGCACGGCGCCCAACTCGCCGGGAACGAACTCGTCGAAGATGCGGTGGGCGTCGAACGTGCCGTAGTAGCTGCCGACGCCCGCGTGGTCGCGGCCGACGATGAAGTGCGTCACCCCGTAGTTCTTCCGGACCAGAATGTGGTGGATCGCCTCGCGCGGCCCGGCGTACCGCATCGCCATCGGCAGCACGGACAACAGCGCCCGGTCCTTCGGGTAGTAGCCGGCCAGCAGCGCCTCGTAGCACCGCATCCGCACCGCAGCCGGGATGTCGTCGCTCTTCGTGGCGCCGACGATCGGGTGCAGCAGGAGGCCGTCGACCATCTCGAGGGCGCACTTCTGGAGGTACTCGTGGGCCCGGTGGACCGGGTTGCGCGTCTGGAAGGCCACCACCGTGCGCCACCCGCGCCGCTCGAACTCGGCCCGCACCTCGGCCGGGTCGCGGTGGTGGGCCGGGAACTCGACCGGCATCGGACGGCCAAGCACCGTGACCGGCCCACCGAGGTACGTCTCGCCGGCCTCGTCGAACAGGTAGGCGACGCCCGGGTGGGCCCTGTCCGTCGTGCGGTAGACGCGAGCCGCCTCGCGCTCCTTGTCGGGAGCGAACCGTTCCTCGACGCGCACGGTGGCGAGCGGCTCGCCGTCGTCGCCGACGACGGCGATCTCCTCGCCGTCGCGCAGCGAAGCCGCGAAGGCGGCGTCGACGCCCAGGACGATCGGAATCGCCCAGGCGAGGCCGTTCGCAAGGTGCATCGCTTCCAGCACGGCGTCGTAGTCGGCCTTGCCCATGAACCCGCCCAGCGGCGAGTAGCCGCCGCCCGCGAGCAGTTCGAGATCCGCCCGGACCCGCTCGTGCGCCCGCACCGCCCGCAACTTCCTCGCCGCCGCGATCCGCTCGGCCCGCTCCGCCTCCGGAGCCCGGCGAATCGCCAGCTCCCCTCCGTGCGGCTCTATGGTCCTGCCCATCGTCTCGTGCCTCCTCTCAGACTTCCGCGTATCCCGCCGCCCGGATCGCATCGAGAATCCGGCGCTCGGACTCCTCGATGCTTTCCGAGCCCGTCCGCACCACGACCTCGGGCCGCTCGGGGGCCTCGTACGGGTCCGACACGCCGGTGAACTGTGGGATCTCGCCCGCCAGCGCCTTCCTGTACAGGCCTTTCACGTCGCGCCGGATGCACTCGTCGAGCGGGCAATCGGCGAACACCTCGATGAACTCGCCGATGAGCGCGCGGTTCTCGTCGCGAATCGACCTGTAGGGGGAGATCGCCGCCGTGATCGCGACGATTCCGTTCCTGGTCAGGAGGTGCGCCACGTAGCCGATGCGGCGAATGTTGGCGTCGCGGTCCTCCTTGGAGAACCCGAGCCCCTTCGACAGGTGCGTGCGCACCTCGTCGCCGTCGAGCAGTTCGACGCGCCGGCCTGCGGCGCGCAGCCTGTCGGCGACCCGTTCGGCCAGCGTGGACTTGCCCGATCCCGACAGTCCGGTGAACCAGAGCGTGAATCCCTTTTCCGCGTTGTCCGCCATTCCCGCCACCTCCGGGCCGGCGAATATCCCCGAAACGCGCTGCGGCGGCAAGAAACGCGACACCGACGTGCAACGAGGCCGACGTTGACTGCGCCCGGCCGGCGGCTAGACTCCGCTCCAGGAAGGCGGACGGGACCGGCGGCGCGTGGCGGAGTGGAGGGGTCGCGCGAGGGGCGCGCCGGCGAATCCGCGATTCCGTCCGTGCGGTGGACATCATGAAGATCGGCGTGCCGAGGACTTCGTGGATGGCGGGCGTGGCATGCGTGGCTGTGTTCCTCGCGACGCAGGCCCCCGCGGGCTGCGCGGAAACGGACGATCCGGTCTGGCGGCCGGACGTCTCGCGGGACGACGGCGGGACGCCGGACGACGCCGCCCCGCCGGACGACGGCGGACCGAGTGACGACGGAACGACGCCCGACGACGCGATCGTGCGGGACGACGGGACCCTTCCCGACACGCCGACGTGCCCCGAGACGCCTTGCAGGCTCGCGCCGCAATGCGGGTGCCCCGCAGGCGAGAAGTGCTCGGTCGATCCGTCGTCCACGGAGACGAACCTCGTGAAGGCCTGTGTGCCGGCCGGCGCTCGGGACACGAGCCAGACCTGCACGTTGGACACGGAATGCATGGTTGGAACCGACTGCTTCTTCCTCCCCAGCGAGTCCGGCGCCGGCACGACCCGCATGTGTTACCGCTACTGCGCCGGCCCGTCGGATTGCCCCGAGGCGGGTTCCTACTGCCTCCAGTTGTTCGAGACCAGGCTTTACCCCGGCGCGTGCACGCACGCGTGCGACCCGATCTCGAACATCGGATGCCCATCGAGCGCCAAGTGCGCCATCTACCAACACTCCGTGACCGAGGTGATCTTCACGGACTGCTCGTCGGATCGCGGGGCCGGAGGCCCCGGCAGCTTGTGCTTCGAGCAGTCGGACTGCGGCATCGGCACGTTCTGCGCCACGAGCATCAGCGAGTGCATCCAGCGATGCCGCAACCCGCCGACCGGCTCCTGCTCGCTTGGCCGTTCGTGCAACAGATCCGACCCGCCGATCGTGATCGGCGGCGTGGAGTACGGGTACTGCTACTGACCGCGTCGGTCGCGGGCTAGTCCTCGGCGCGCTCGCGGAGGAGGGCGCCCGGCAGGCGACCGGCCCAGTTCCGCACGACGCGATCCCGGTGCGTGGAGATCGCCCTCCAGCAATCCGCGTCGAGGTGCTCGGGCCGCTCATCGCGCAGCGCCAAGCGCAACCGGAACGTCAGGGCCCGCTCGCCGTCGCGCAGCTCGAGCCGCAGATTCGCCCAGAGGCGACCGGTGAGGGCCGGAACGCCCCGGCCCCACACGCCGACGCTCCCGGCCCAGTAGCGCACCTCGCCGGGACCGATCTCGACCGCCGGGCCGGCCCTCGGCGAGATCGTCTTGATCTGCACGGGATCGCCGTCCTCCGGATCGAAGAACCACTCCCCGGCGGCATCGGCCAACGCGGCGGGCGCCGGCGCCTGGGACGTGTTCGCCGCGACGATCACGTACGGCACCACCCCGGTCTCGGCGACGACAACCGGAGTCAGAGGCAGGAGCCAGTACGTGACCCCGTCGCGCGCCTCCACGCCGCGCGACATGCAGGCAAGCGCCTCGTCCGCGAGATCCGGAAGCCCCTCGATGGCGCAGGCGGCGTCCGCCTGCTGCGCAGCGCCGCATCCCGCGGACGCCGCGGACGCCAACGCCAGACATGAGAGCGTTACCTTCCACGTCATCGTTGCCCACTCCTTGGTGCGGGTTGGTTTTCCTCCTGCTCCGCTGGCCAACCCGCCTGCAGCCTGCGAAGCACGTCCCGCGGAATACCCCTCTTGCCGCCGATGCCGACGAATGCCCGCCTCATCCCGGAGGCGTCCTGCACCACGAATGCCGGCGTCCCCACGGCGCCGCCGTCGGCCTTGAAGATGGCGGCGGCCCGGATGTCCGCCGCGACCTGCTCGCGCCCCCTGCCCTCTTTGATGCACGAACGGAAGACCGCCATGTCGAGTCCCACGGCCGCGGCGATCGCACCCGGCTCAAGACCGCCCGACCCCTCGGTGCGCCGAATGATCTCGTCGTTCATCTGCCAGAAGCGGCCCTGGAAACCGGCGCACGCCGCGGCCTCGGCCAGCCGGCACGCCTGCCGGTGGAGCGGCGCCTTGACGTCCGGGTTGCAGGCGTGGTCGAGCGGCAGGTGGAAGTGCACGAGGCGGAAGCGATCCGGGTGCCGCACCGCTATTCCCCGCAGCAACCGATGCGCCTCGTGGCAGTGCGGACACTCGTAGTCCGTGAACTGCATCACCGCCACCGCGGGATGCTCCGCGCCGACGTACGGATTGCCGCGATCCGTCAGCCCGACGGGCAGCCCCGCAACGGACGGGATGTCGGAGGGGGGCCCGCGATCCCCGCCGCGTCCATGCTGCGGATAGAACGCGATCAGAAAGCCCGCCAGGGCGGCCAGCGCCGCGGCGGTCCCGAAGGCCGGCCGGGGACGGGCCTTGATGCGGCGAAGATCGGCTGCCAACGAACCGATCGGCCCGATCCGCACCTCGCGCAGCAACGCCGCGGCGACCACGAAGACGGCCAGCGAGAGCGCCTGGATGACGGCGCACTCGGGGCAGACCACACCCAACGCGAGCTTCGACACCAGGGCCATCGCGACCGAGGCGGCCAGCGCACCGGCCGCCAACCAGAACAGCAGCCCCCGCGGGAACGTGCCCGTCTCGCCGCGACGCATCCCGGCCATCGCCAGGCCGATCATGATCGCGAACGCCATCGCCGCCCACAGGGCCATGGGCACGCGGAACAACACGGCGTAGTCGCTGCGCGCCGCCTTCGCGCAATCGATCGTCTCGGAAATCGTGCAGGCCGGCCTGAAGTCGGGCGGGCCGGTCCGCACCTGCCGGAAGGTGCGCCAAGCAATGCCGGCTGCGACCAACGCGGCCAGCGAGAAGAGCACGTACGCCGACAACCAGGCGCGCGGCCGCCGGCGCCCCGCTCGTGCCGCGGGGTTCCCGTCTTCCGGATCTGCCGAGGTGTCCCGTTCGTCGACCATTTCGGTTCCGGCCCCGCCCGCGACGGACCTTCTAGCAGATCGCCTCGCCGGGTGGCAACGCCGTAGCTTCTTAGCGCGGCGGCGCCGCAACCAAAGGGGGTTGTCCGGGTGGCGCAGCGGCGCCGCCGCGCGTCGAGAGTCGAGAGTCGAGGGTCAAGAGTTCCGGACGGGCGCTCATGTGGTCTGCTCGACCTTCGCGCGCAGGGCGTGCAGCATGCGCGCGAGCTGGTCGGTACGGCCGAAGAGGGGTTCGACCGTGCCTGCTTCGATGTACCCAAGATCACGAGCGAGGATGAGGAAGTACTCGGCCTCTGCGAGAGAACTTTCGGCGATGTTGAGGAAGCGCGCGTAGTCGGTCTGTGTCTGCCGCTTCGAACCCTCGGCGATGTTGGCCGGGACGGACGACGCGGCGCGGCGGAGTTGGCTGACCAGGCCGTACCGTTCATCGGGCGGGAAGCCGGAGGTGACCCGGTAGATCTCCAGCGTCAGGGCGTGGCCCTCCTGCCATACCTTCAGGTCGGCGAATCGCTGCATCGGTCCGACCTCCTGGTCGCCGCTCTCGGGCGAGAGTTGAAGACGGCGTCGCTCCCCGGGTAGGAGGAGTTGTGCAACCCCCTGCCATCCAAGGAGGACGCCGTGGAGAGATTTCTAGCGCGTTTCCGCTCGTTCGTCACCGGGGTGCTTTCCGGCTTCGACCGCCTCGTGTTCCGTGGCTCGCTGCTGCCGCTCATCCGCCGGGGCGGGATGTACTTCTTCCTGGAGGCCGCCGAGGTCCGGTTGCTCGGCTTCAAGGACTTCGTCATCGCAACCTCCGAGCAGGTCAAGAATGCATCGCTCGCCGAGGCCCGCGAGTTCGATCGACCGGTCCGCTACCTGGAGTCGCCCAGGATCAACAAGGAGGGCCTCGCCCGACAACTCCTCGCCAAGCATCCGGTTGAGCAGGGCCTCATCTGCGTGCTGACGGCCCTCGAACCCTGCATGACCTTCAAGTACCAGCGCTCCCAGAACCGCGACGAGCGCGGGCTGCGGCTGCGGCCGAGCAAGTGCCTCCACATCTACAAGTACTTCCTGCATCCGCGCTTCGGCTTCATGGGCGCTCGCCTCCAGACGTGGTTCCCCTTCAGCGTCCAGATCTACATGAACGGCCGCGAGTGGTTGGCCCGGCAGCTCGAACGCAAGGGTCGGTGCGACTTCAAGCGCGTCGACAAGTGCTTCACGTGGCTCGGTGACCCGACCCTCGCCCAGCGCCTGATGAACGGGCAACTCACCACCAATTGGCCGCGGGCGCTCGACGCCATCGCCCGCTCGCTCAACCCTCTGCACGAAACGATCTTCGCGCCCTCGCCGATGGACTACTACTGGTCGGTCTACCAGACCGAGTGGGCCACCGACATCCTCTTCAAGGACCCGGGTACCCTCGCCGGCATCTACCCGCGGTTCGTGCACCATGCGATGCACCACTTCAAGAGCCCGGACGTCATGCGCTTCCTCGCCCGCAAGGCGCACGGCAACTTCACCGGCGAACTCATCACCAGCTTCAAGGACCGCCACGAGGGGGTGCGCGTCAAGCACTGGGTCCGGGGCAACTCCGTCAAGATGTACGACAAGGCGGGCAGCGTCTTGCGCGTGGAGACCACCGTCGCCGAAACGACCGACTTCAAGGTCTTCCGGCCGCGCCAAAACGATCCGAACGGCAAGCTCGAATGGCTTCCACTCCGCAAGGGGGTAGCCGATCTCCATCGCCGCGCCCAGGTGTCGCAGCGATCGAACGACGCCTACCTCGACGCTCTCGCCGCCGTCGACGACACGATCCCCTGCTCGCAACTCTTCGACGCCGTCGCCCGCCCCGTCATCGACCGCGGCCGCCGCGTCCGATCTCTGCGCCTCAGCGACCGCGACGACATCGCGCTCCTAGAGGCGATCGCGCGCGGCGAGTTCGCCACGTCCGGCTTCCGCAACCGCGACATCCGCCGGCTGCTCCACCCCGCGGCGAACAACGCCACCCCCCGCGAGCAGGCTCGTCTCTCCGCGAAGACGAGCCGGCGCCTTCGGCTCCTTCGCGCGCACGGCATCATCCGCAAGGTGCCCAAGACCTTTCGCTATCGCCTGACCCCGCGCGGCGAACTGCTCACGGCGGCCCTCTTCGCGACGCGCACTGCCAACGTCAAGCAGTTGCTCGCCAAGGCAGCATGAAAACCCGCGCGCCGCGCGACGATTCTCGGGAGTAGTAGATCAAAGAGTGGTGGCGGTTGTCCCTCGTGGACGTGGACGT
>CAMTWF010000320.1:0-17212 GCA_947085355.1 uncultured delta proteobacterium | reverse complement strand
TTCCCTACACGACGCTCTTCCGATCTGATCGCGGCGCGCCGCGGGGATCGCCTCGAGCGCCACGCGCAGGACGCACGCGCCCCACCCGTGCGGCAGGCCCGCGACGGCCTCGCACACCGCGGCCGAAAGCCCGGCTGCATCGCACGGCTCGATCCCCGTCACCGGATCGATCGCGACACGTTCGCCGCACCGCGAGAGGCGCCCGGCGACGACGTCCATGGCGGCGGCGATCCACGGCCGGTCGGCCGGCAGCCTGCCGTGCACGAGCAGCACGGTCGATTCCGGACCGGCGCACGGCGGTCCCGGCAACCACCACCAGCCGCGCAACTCCCGCAGGCGCGCCGACGACGAACGCATCGGCCGGTCCAGGCGCGCGTGGACGGCGCCGGCGCCGATCGCCGGCGGCGGAGGCGTACGACGGAGAGCGCGCACGACCTGCGCCGGTGTCAGGCCGCACGCCGCCGCCACCCGGCGGGTCGCGGGCAGCACCACGGCCCCGCCGCCGCCGGGCAGGTCCAACGCCCCCAGCAGCGCCTCCAGGAACCATTGCGGATGGCCCTGGGGACCGGCCAGCACCAGGGCCTGCTCGATGCCGGCCGCAACGCCGCCCGGCGCACCCGCCGCGGCGAGCGATCGGGCCCCGGCCGCCGCCCCGGTCGCGGCATCGATCGCCGAACGAAGCCGCCCGGACGATGCCGGCCAGCGCACCAGCGCCGTGCCCGGCCCGAGGAGCGATGCGGCGAGCGCGGCATCCAGGGGCATCCCGGCGGGGATGGCGACGGCGAGCGCCCTGCCCGGGGCCGTCGCGCGGACCCGCGCGGCCGCGACGGACGGATCGACCGCCGACCCGCGCGGAAGAAGGAGCGCCGCGTCGTGCCGCTCCGGCCGGCCGGACGCCGCCGGCGAAGGCACGTGTAGCGGCTCGGGCGCGGCGGACGCCTGAAAACCGGCCGTCCGGAGCGCCGCGATCGCGGCGGCGCGGTCGTGGGGATCGCCGGCCAGCACGAGCACGGACGTCCGGTCGTCCCGGCCGGGCGACGATCGGCGGACGGCGGACGCCGGCTCGGCCGCTTCTTCGTCCCCCGCGCGCCGGCGGAGCCTTGCGGCGAGGTCACGCCATCTCTTCCGCACGGCGCCGTCGCGCCCCGACGCTTCGCGCTGCTCCTTCCGCCTCGACGGCCACATCTACCGGCTCCTCCCGGGGGCGTCGGCCGAGTACACGACCGCCAGACCGCCGCTCAGGTCGCGGAACGAAGGGTCGCGCAGCTTGGCGTCCGCCATCAGCGCCAGGAACGCCTCGCGGTCCGGGAAGGCCGCGATCGAATCGCGCAGGTAGCGGTAGGCCGACCGGTCCGACAGCGCGCCGCCGACCAGGGGCAGGCCGACGGAGAACCAGGGGGCGTACAACCGCCGCAGCAGGCGGGAACGCGGCAGCGCCGGCTCCAGGACGACGACGCGGCCGCCGGGGCGCACCACCCGCCGCATCTCCGCAAGCGCGCGCCGGCGGTCCGGGATGTTGCGGATGCCGAACGCGATCCCGGCCGCCGCGAACGCGCCGTCGGCGAACGGCAGGTCGCACGCCGACGCGCGGACGAGCGCGACGCGGAGGCCTCGACTCGCCGCCTTCGCCGCGGCGACGCCGAGCATGCCGCTCGAGAAGTCGACCCCGACGGCGCGGGCGCCGCGGGCGGCGATCTCCGCCGCGAGGTCGCCGGTGCCGGCGGCGACATCCAGCGCGATGTCGCCGGGGCCGACCCGCATCGCCTCCGCCGCGGCGCGCCGCCACCGGCGATCGACCCCGGCCGACAGGACGCGGTTGAGCAGGTCGTACCGCCGCGCGATCCGGTCGAACATGGCGCGGACGCGGCGCCCGGCGGCGGCGGCGTCCCCGGCGCCGTCCACCGGAACGTCGCGCTCCCCCGTCACTCGACGAACCTCGGCGGCGCCGCGGACGGCGCGAGACCCGCCTCCGCGGCCCGGCGGAGCAGCAGCCCGATCGCCTCGCGGACGTCGGCCGGCATCCGGACCGTGTCCTCGTTGACGTACATCCCGACGAACCGGCGCGCCTTGTCCCGATCGAGCCCCCGCGCGTGCCGGAGGGCGGCGTCGATCGCCTCGTCCGCATTGGCGAGCGCATGCTCGACGCTGGCCCGCAAGGCGCGTGCGATCCGCATCTTCAGATCCTCGTCGATGTCGGCGCGCACCGCGTCGACTCCCAGCGGCAGCGGCAGGCCGGTGTCGGCACGCCACAGATCTCCCAGATCGCAAACGCGGAACAGACCGCGCTCGGCCCACGCCACCTGACCCTCGTGGATCACCACCGCCGCGTCCGCCTCGCCCAGCTCGACCACGTCGAACGCCCTGTCGAAGTCGATCTGCAGCTCGTCGAAGGGCGGCAGGCACAGCCGCGCGACCAGGGTCGCCGTCGTCATCGGTCCGGGGAGCGCGATACGCCGGCCGCGCAGATCGTCCGGCCCGACGGGTCGGGCCGAGACCACCACCGGACCGTAGCCCCGCCCGACGCTCGCCCCCGCCGGCAGGACGTCGTAGCGGTTCCCGGCGTGCGCCAGCGCGTGGACCGACATGGCGGTGATCTCCAGTTCGCCGCGCAGCGCCCGCCGGTTCAGCGACTCGATCGACTCCAACACCGGCACGACCTCCCAGCCGTCGATCCGCACCGCGCCGCTCGAGAACCCGTGGAACAGGAACGCATCGTCCGCGTCGGGGCTGTGGCCGAATCGGAGAACCCTCGTCGTCATGCGCTCGCCCCCCGCGGGCCGGCCGCCTCGACGATCTCGTACAGCGTCGTCCGCCGCGCCGGGACGAAACCCGCCCGGCGGATCATGTCCTCGACTTCGCCCACCGACGCGCGGATCTCGTGCCGCGCCTCGCGGTGGACGTTCTCCTCCAGCAGCGTGCCGCCGAAGTCGTCGGCGCCGAAGTGCAGCGCCACCTGCCCGGCCGCCTTCCCCTCGCCGAACCACGACGCCTGCACGTGGGGAACGTTGTCGAGGAACAGGCGCGACACCGCGACGATCCGCAGGTACCGGCACGGCCCCGCCGGCGCCGGCACTTCGTCCCCGAGCGCGCTGCCCGGCGGCTTGAACGACCACGGGATGAACGCCGTGAAGCCGCCGGTCTCGTCCTGGAGGGCCCGCAGCCGTTCGAGGTGGGCAATGATCTGCCGGTCGGTCTCGACGTGGCCGTACATCATCGTCGCCGTCGACCGCATCCCGGCGCGGTGCGCCTCGCGGTGTACCCGGAGCCACTCGTCCGCGCCGCACTTGCGCGGCGCGATGCGCGCCCGAACCTCGTCGTCCAGGATCTCGGCCCCGCCCCCCGGCAGGGACGCCTGTCCGGCCTCGCGCAACCGCTCGATCACCGCGCCGACCGCGACGCCGGCCGTGCGCGCGATGTGGGCGATCTCCGGCGCCGAGAAGTAGTGCGGCGTGACGCCGGGAAACCGCCGGCGCGTCTCGCTCACGAGTTCCACGTAGTAGGAAAGCGGCAGGTCCGGGTCGAGGCCGCCCTGAAGGAGCACGGTCGTCGCGCCCGACGCCGCCGCGGCCGCGACGCGTTCCATCACCTGCTCCACCGGCAGCGAATACGCCTCCGGGTGCCCCGCCGGGCGGTGAAACGCGCAGAAGGCGCAGCGCGCCTCGCACACGTTCGTGTAGTTCGGGTTCGAGTCGACCACGAACGTGACCCGCTCGGGCGGGTGCATGCGGCGCCGCACCCCGGCCGCGGCGGCTCCCAGGCCCGGCAGATCCGGGTGCGCCAGCAGATCCACCGCCTCGGCCGCGGAGATCCTCCCGCCGGCCTCGAGCCTCCCGGCTGCATCGTCAGGGCCGAACATCGAGGCCCTCCAGCAGGGCGCGGAACCGGGCCGCCCCTTCCTCCTCGGCAGGCCCCAGCCTGTACGCGAATGCGGCGAGGTACTCGCGCGACGCCGACCGCGTCAGCCCCAGCCGGTCGCCCGCCGACGCCGTACCCTCGATATCCGCCAGCGACCTGTCGAGCGACTCCTCGACCGCCCGCAGCAGCGCGTCGCGCTCGACGGGGTCCGCGCCGCTCGACACCACCCACCGCGCGAAGACGAACGGCAGCCCGGTCCAGTCGAACCACTCCGCCCCGAGGTCGAACCGGCGCTCGCGCGCGCGGTCGGTCCCCGCCAGCGCCGCGTCGCCGATCTCGAGGCGCGCGGCGCAACCGGGGTCATCCGCCGCCGAACGCTCGAACCGCACGTCCCTGCATTCGTACCGTCGCGCGAGCAGCACGCGCAGCAACGCCGCCGAACACGACGTCTCCTCGCAGACGGATACGGCCCGGCCGGAGAGCGCCGCGAGCGGAACGTCGGCGTGCACGAGGACGCTGCGAACCGGTCCGCGGACGGCGATTCCGAGCGTCCCGAGCGGCTCGAAGGCCGGTTCCAGCGCGAAGCAGTCGGTCAGCGGCAGGGGCGCCGCGTCCAGGGCGGGCGGCGTCCGCCGCGCCAGGCCGGCCAGGGAGCGCGGCGACGCGGCGATCAGATCCCGGCAGGCGCCACGGGCCAGATGCCTGTAGAACGGCTCGCAGTTGAGGAACGGTATCCGGCCGACCCGCAGCGTCATCGCGCGACGACTCTACCCGCGCCGAGCCGATGGGACAACGAAGCGCGCAATCGTGCCGGCGTTGACATGGACGCGGCCCTGCAGGTAGTAGCGCTGCAATACCGACGATCGGAGCCGGGCGATGGGCGCTCGGCAGGAGCAAGTCGGAGCCGGGCGATGGGCGCTTGGCAAGGAGGGAGTTGCGATGAGGTGTTTGCCGAAGGTGATCGTTCCGGCGGTGGTCTGCCTCGGGTTGGCGCACGCATCGCCCGCCGCCGCGTCCGAGGGCGCGGCGTCAGGCTTCATGATCCAGGGGCTGGTCGGAGGAGCCGTAACGCCGGCGTCCTTCGGCCCGTGGTCCACCGGCGCCCTACGCATTGGCGCCATGCTGGACACGATGGCGATCAGCGCCAACGTCTCCTTCTTCGCATACGCGGAGCCGAAGGGTGACTACTACGGCGTCCACCTGCTCACGTTCGGGCCCGATATCGAGTGGTTCGTCTGGTCCAGCGCGGACGGCGCCGCGCGCCTCTACCTCATGACGGGCTTCAATCTGGGCGCGGGGATCTTCGAAGACAAGGCTTACTATGATCCATACGAGGAACCGACCGTCGACGAGACGGAAGCCGATTTCATTGGAGGCTTCGGTCTGGGCCTGGGCGGCCACTACTTCCTGCACCGGAACTTCGCGCTGGGGGTCGAGATCGGATCCCGCACGCTGTTCATCGACTACTCGGATGCCCCCTCGGATGAGGTCGTGGCCATCTCGTCGCTCTACGCGGCCCTGTCGATCACGTTCGTGGCCGGCGACTGACCGGCTACGGCCGGGGGCCGAAAGCGACTACGTAGGCGCCGTCGCGCATGACCGGCACGGGCGCGCCGTCGTCCATCGCCAGGTCGAGGCGTTCGACGCGGATCCGCGGCTGCGTCACGGGCAGGTAGACCCGGTCGATGTGGACCACCGCCTCGGGCCGGGTGAAATCGCCCGGGCCGACCTGACCGCCGAAGTGGTCGCTGCGGCCGAAGGCGACGTGCAACCCGAGCTTCTCGTCCAGCAGCACCTCGCCGCACGGCTGCACGCCGAAGCCGGCCAGGACCCCGAGGCCCAGCTCGGCGATGTTCCCGTAGGCCGGCTCGCGCGCGAGCAGATCGGCCTCGCGCCGCGCCGCCTCGCCGTCGCCCGCCACGCCGACCGCGCGGTTGCGCTCCACGCGGTACACGACCACGTCCCCGCCGAACTGCACCGGCAACTCGCCCTCCGACCGGCTCGGATCGCCGGCCCGCTCCCCCTCGTACGGCACGATGTACGCCTCGCCGGACGGCAGGTTGCCCGCCGTGCCGGGCTCGGCCAGCACGCCGCTCGATGCGTGCGCGGACCGGTGGCGCAGATCGAGGCGCAGCGCGAGACGGCGGTCCCCGTCGGCGACGAAGACGATCCGGGCGGCGGCCGCGCGGTCGAGCAATCCGGCCAGCAGGCGCACCCTGCGGTCGATCTCCCCGTAGTCGAGCCGCAGGGCGGGGATCATCGCGGCCGTGAACCCCGGCATCGTCGCGGCGCGGAAGCGGTGGATCCGGGCGGCGTTCTTGAGCGGCGCGGTAGCGGAGAACTCGGTGGGGGCCAGGATCACGGGGTGCGAGCGGAAGATCGAGTCGAAAGGCTCGGTCGAGGACCGGTCGGCGTCGTCGGCCGAGGCCGGCGGGGGGCCGCCGCGGTGGAGCCACGCGCCCGGGGGGAGGTCCGCGTTGTTGATCCGCACGTTGCGGTAGAAGTAGAGGTCCGGCTCGAGGCCCGTCCGCGAGGACATCGGCGCGAGCTTCCCGGCCCAGTCGACCGCCATCTCGCGCCGCTCGCGCCATGCCGGCCTGTCCGGCGTCGCCGCGTCGGGCAGGTCCACCAGGATAGCCAGCCGCCGCTCGTCCGGCCGCGGCCGAAAGACGCGCTCCACCAGCCCCGCAAGTTCCTCTCCGTCCAGCATCCCTCTCACGACCACTATGACCGGAGCACCCCTTTCGACGGCCTACCGGATCGGGTAGCAGCCGTCGGGGCGGCAGGCGGGCAGGTCGGCGCAGCACGGATCGACGCAGGAGTGGTGGATCGGCGGCTCGCCGGTGAACCAGGGGCAACATGCCAGGCCGGGCCGACAGGTTGATTCGATGCCGCCGACGGTGCATTCGTCGCGGACTTCCCGCAGGACACAGCGGTCGTCGAGAACGCAGCCGCGTGCCCCGTCGAAGTTGGCGTGGGGGCCGCAATCGCAACCGGGGGCCACGCACGGGTCGAGCGTGTTCGGGATGCCGCAGGAGTAGTGTCCGCACGAGCACGGCTCGCCGGGACCGCAGGCGCGCCACGTGCCGCCGGTGGCGGCGCATGCGCCGGCCTGGTCGGTAGCGTCGCAGGCGGGATCCGGCAGGCAACCCGCGGCGGGATCGAAGTTGCGGTGCGGCCCGCAGTCGCACGAATCGAGGCACGCATCGCAGTCGCCGGGGCGGCCGCACCGGAAGCCGCAGATGCACTCCGAGGCTGGGTGCCATGCGCCCCGAGTGGCGCGGCAGAGATCCGCCGACGTGCACGACGGATCCGGCGCGCAGCCGACGCCGGGCGTGAAGGTCCGCCCCGGCGGGCAGACGCACGAATCCATGCAGCCCCGGCAGGTGCTCAGGGGACCGCAGCGTGGGTTGCAAAAGCATGCCGAGGCCGGGAACCACATTCCGCCGCCGGCGCGGCACCACGCCCCGTCGCAGCCCGCGTGTACGGCCTCGCACTCCTCTTCCGAATCGAACGCGCCGACGCATCCCTCGCCCACGCATCCGCAGCCCCAAACCTCGAAGCACTCCCGCCCGTTCCAGAAGGCGCCCTGGAACGCGTAGGCGTCGCAGGCCCAGCACGTGTCGTCCGATACGGCCTGGGGCGCACACGAGACGTCGTAGCATCCGCGCCTCGCCGCGACGCACTCATCGACCGACAGGTACGTCTCGTCGCAGTCCGCGCCGACGCACTCGCATCCCAGGCCGGCATCGACCTCGATGCAATGCCTTCCGTTCCAGACCCAGCGGTAGACCCCCGGCCGGCACGCCGAGCCGAACGCGGCATCCTGCGGTTCGCATCCCGAGGCGTCGGGGGAAACGTCGTCGAATGCGGAGTCGTCCGCCCCGACATCCGCGTCTCCCGGCAGTACGTCCGCGCCCTCCGCCGGCACGTCATCCGCTGCGTCGCCGGTCAGGCTTGCCCCTCCGTAGCAGCCGCACGCCAGCAGCCCAGCCACGACGAGAATCCTTGTCATGTTCATGTCCTCCTCAGTTGGCCTGGATGCACCAGCGATCGAGCGTGCCGCGGGCGCCCGCAACCTTGTCGGTCACCTTGATCTGGTACCGCCCGGTCATCCAGGTATCGGCGATGGTCGGCAGAGCGATGGTCGGCGGGATCGGTCCCGCTCCACGGTTCCACACGGTGATCCTGGCCCCGTTAGCGGCGGTGAGTTCGATGTGGAGATGCGACACGTCTGCATGGGTCACGCCGATGGCGATCGACGGCGCGCCGCCGGCTCGCACGAACTCGGCCACCTGCATCTCGGCGCGGATCGGGTGTTCGGCGCACGGGTCCGGGGGATCGTCTTCGCAGTAGTCGGTGATCGTGCGTCGGTTCGAGTCGCAGCGGTCCAGGCGCGCGCCGGCGTTCACGCCGGCGTGGAGGGCGGGGTCGAGCGGCGTGACGCACCAGTTCCGGAGGATGGTGTCCGAGCCGGTGAAAACGTGATCCCGCATCAGGAGCGTCCACGCGCCGCCGACGGGAGCGTCCCACCACACGGGCAGGTTCCACGGCGTGACGAACGACCAGCCCGGCGGGAAGCCGCCCGTCTCGTCCCCCTCGAAGCGGTACCAGAACGTGCGCGCCACGCCCCCGGGCGACGTCAGCGTCACCTCCAGGTCGTCGAAGGGCATCGGGATGCCCAGCATGCTCCGCGGTTCCACGCTGATGTCCAGCCGCACGACGCGGCCCACCCCGATCGGCGGAACGACCACCGTGCGCGACATGGAGGTGACGCCGCCGATCAGGCTCCGGTCGCGCAACGTGGCGACCGTCATGTCGCACGCCGGCGTGCCCCACGTCGTCCCGCCGTCGTCCGTCGTGCCGTCGGCGTCGGCGTCGGCATCCGCATCCGCATCTGCATCCGCGTCGGCATCTGCGTCTGCATCCGCATCTGCGCCGTCGAGGCACCGGCAGTCGCCGTCCGCGCAGGAGCCGCCGGGGCGTCCGATCGATCGGCACGCCGAGTCGCACGTCGCGGGATCGCACGGCACGTCGGCCGGGACATCTCGCGGGACGTCGGCGGCCGAGTCGGCATCGGCCGCCGAGTCAGGCGCGGCGTCCTCGCCGTCGGCGTCGGTCTCGTCGCAGACGCACTCGTCTCCGGCGCACGACCCGCCCGGGCGCCCGATCGCGAAGCACGTGAGGAAACACGTCTCGGGTACGCAGTTGCCGCCTGGGCCCGAGTCGTCGCGCGGCACGTCGCGCACGTCGCGCAGGTCCGGCTCGACCGCCATGGCGCAACCGACGATCAACAGCGGCCACCAGCGTGAGGCACGCATGGGCCGAGTATACGGCATCGCGCGGCGGTTGCCAGCGGGGTCAGATCCGCAGCATGCGTTCGAGCGCCGTGCGGGCGCCGGCCGCCACTTCGGCGGGGACGGCGAACGGCCGGCGGGAGCCGTCGTCCAGGTGCTCGAGCGTCTCGATCACGTGGCGAGTCGTGATGCGGAACATGTTGGGGCACAGCGATCGGGCCAGCGGCACGATCCGCTTGCCGGGATGTTCGGCGGCCAGCCGGACGATCAGGTTCTCCTCCGTCCCGATCGCGATCGTCGATCCGCCGGCGGCCCGCTCGACCTCCTCGACGAGGTACCCCGTCGATCCGGATCCGTCGGCCAAGTCGACGACCGATGCGTCGCACTCGGGGTGCACGAGGATCCGCGCTCCCGGGTACGCCGCGCGCGCGGCGGCGACGTGCTCCGGTCGGAAGTAGGTGTGTACGTGGCAGTGGCCTTCCCACAGGACGATCCGCGACCGTTCGAGCTTCCGGAGGTCGATGGGGGCCGCGACGTCCCGCCATCGCCACCGGGCGATCTCGTCCTCGGGCACGCCCATCGCCAGGGCGGTGTTGCGACCGAGGTGCTGGTCGGGGAGGAAGAGCACGACCGGCCGCTGCCGCCAGGCCCATTCGAGCGCCCTGCGGGCGTTGGACGAGGTGAGGACGGCGCCGCCGTTGCGTCCGCAGAAGTCCTTCACGTCGGCGTTCGAGTTCATGTAGACCATCGGTACGACCCGGTCGCCGAGGATCCCCGTCAGGATCCGCCACGCGCGCTCGACGTCTCGCACGTCCGCCATGTCGGCCATCGGGCACCCGGACTCGGGGTTCGGGTGCCAGACGCGCTGTTCCGGCCTCGCCAGCACGGCGGCCGCCTCGGCCATGAAGCGCACTCCGCAGAAGACGATGTGCTCCGCCGACGCTCCGGCGGCGATCCGGGCCAGCCCGTACGAATCCCCGCGGTGGTCGGCGGCCGCGGCCACCTCCGGGCGCTGGTAGTGGTGGGCGAGCAGTGCGACGCGGCCGCCGAATTCCGCCCGGCGGCGACGGATCGCCTCAGCCGGCCGGAGCATCGGCCCGGACTCCCCATGCGGCGCGCTCCGCCTGGAACCAGCGCCACAGCGACGGGCGCGCGCGGAGCGACTCCTCGTAGGTCGTCCCTTCGACGAAGCCGAGTTGCACGGCGACGGCGATGTCGGCCAGCGTGCGACCGTGCGGCGGGCCCAGCACGTGATCGCGGTCGTGCAGCAGGCGATCGATCTCGTCCAGGTCCGAATGGAAGGCCGCCTCGCACGCCGGCAGGTCGCGCACACCCACGCCGCGGCAGCGCAGCCTCGCCAGGGCGACGGCCGACGCCACCGCCTGGCCGACCGCTGGCGGAACCGGCGCGACTGCGCCGCCCAACGCCGCCGCCGCGCGGGAGCGGTTGGCCGGAACGAGCCAGCGCAGAGCGGCGACGCGCGGCCCGAGGGCATCGTCCGCCCAGCCCTCGATCACGTGGCACAGGGCGGCCGCGGTGATGTCGCGCGGCCGGAGCGGCGGCGATGCGTGGTGGTCGTCCAGGAACGCGCACGCGGGGCCGGCGCCGACCACCAGCCTGCCGTCGTAGCGCAGCACGGGACCCTCGCCCGTGCGATCTAGCGCCAGCACGTCGCGCGCGGAGCGCACCGTCCAGGGCCGGAAGCCGTGCGGCAACCCCTTGAGCGCCAGCACGGCGCGCACCCTGCGGCATCCGGTCGTCCCTTCCCACGCGTGCAGCACGATGTCGGGCATTCGTCCCATTTCGGATTTCGGATTTCGGATTTCGGATTCAGGGTTTCCGACGTCGGCAAATGTCGTCATTGGCGCCAGCTCCCAAGTCCGCAATCCGGAATCCCGACGACACCTCGATTGCCGCCGCAGGATCCACCTGCTACCGTCGGTTCGGACCATAGATCGGCGGGTGGAAGGTGGCAAGAGAGGGGCAAGAGGGGGGGGTGGAGATCGATGGGACCGCGGCGCTTGTCTGTCGTGAGCTGAAGCAGAAGTCGGGGAGAAACAACAGATGATCCAATTCTTGTTCCGAGTCAGGAAGGCGTTCCTAGAAACGGGCAAGATGACCATTCCGAGAGAACGCAATCCAGCCCTGGAAGAGGCAGACGTCTTGGATAGAGACATGGAGTTGACGTTTCCTGATGGAACACGAGCTACGGCGTACATCTACCACGGAAGATCCAGCTACGGACTCTATTACCAGATTCGTATTCGAGCCAAGCCTAGCGGATACGTTCCGGCAGACCTCACGATCGGGCAATTGTTGAGCGTACGGATTACCCGGGAAGTCGGCTCGATGCCGGTCCGGATACGCCTCTCCATCGTCAGCCCGGAGGACCAAGAGTTTCTCCGTCAGCTCGGGATTCGGCTGCCATAGCGCAGGGACGCCGCCATGTCTCTGACCGCAATCGGAATCTCCAAGAAACTCCCCAAGACCAACTGCGGCTAGTTGTCCCGATGCCGAATCCGAAATCCGAAATCCGAAATCCGAAATCCGAAATCCGAAATCCGAAATCGCCCGCATGCCTGGCGATCGGCGGGTTCGACCCGTCGGGCGGAGCGGGTGTCCTGGCGGACTGCGAGGCGATTGCGGCCGTCGGAGCGCGACCTCTCGCCGTCGTGACGACGATCACCGCGCAGAGCCACCTCCGCTTCGCGGCGGCCTCGCCCGTGCCGCCCGGCGTCGTCCGGGCGCAGATCGACGCGCTGGCGGGCGCCTACCGCGTGCGGGCCGTGAAGACCGGCGTCCTGCCGACGCCGCGGCACGTGGCGCCGGCGGCCGACGCGGTGACCGTCCTGGGCGTTCCGTTGGTCGTCGACCCGGTCCTCGGCGCATCGCGTGGCCCCGGACTCGTCGATCCGCGCGTCGCCGCCGCGATCGTCGCCGATCTGTTGCCGCTCGCCGCGCTGCTCACGCCGAACGCCTCCGAGGCGGGGACTCTGGCCGGCCGGAGGGTGGAGGACGAGGACGACGCGATGGCTGCGGCCGAGACGCTGCTGCGAATGGGAGCGCGGGCGGTGCTGGTCAAGGGCGGTCACCTGCGGGGCCGCGATCTGCTGGCGACCCCGCGACGACTGCGGTGGCTCCCGGGACGACTGATGCCCTCGGTTCCCACGCACGGCGCCGGTTGCGCACTGGCATCCGCGATCGCCGCGGGCCTGGCGCTGGGACGATCCCTTCCCGAGGCCGTCCGCGCCGCGAGGACGCTCGTCCGCGCCGGGATGCGCTCGACCGCCCGCCGCCGCGGCGCGTGGGGCCCCGATCTGATCGGCATGCGGCTGGCGCTTGCCCCGTCGGACGCAGCCCGCGGCCGCTGAAAGCGGTATACTGCCTCCAGGAAGGCTCGATGCAGCGCGATTGCCTGTTGCTCCAGATCGATCCGTACCGGCTTCCCGCCGACGCGGCCGCGGCCATTCCGTATCCCGCCCTCGGGGCCGATCCGACGGACGCGAACCTCACGCCCGCCGCGGCCTACGTCCTGTCGCGCATCGACGGGATGTCTTCGATCGCGAGTCTGTTCAAGCTGGTTCCCCTGCCTCCCGAGGAGGTGATCGAGGCGTTGCACTTCCTGGCAAGGCAGGAACTCATCTCGTTCGACGCGGAGTTCGAGACCAGGTATCTCGCGGGGGGCGGCCCGGCCGCCGACGGCGCCGGCAAGACGGTCCCCCCGCAGGCTCCGCCGCGCCCTTCCCTGCCGACGCCGCCGCCGCGGGCCTCGGCCCCTCCGCCGGCCGCTCCTCCCGCGGCCGCCGAGGTTCAGTCGTCGCCGAGCGTCGCTCCGGCCGGAGCGCCCGGCGCTGCGCCGGCCGCTGGAGGGCGCACGGTCGCCCCGCTGGCGATCGATCGCAGCGGCGATCTCGGGATTCGGCCGCCGGCGAAGCTTTTCCGGGATCTCAAGGCGTCCCGCTACGTCGGGACGATGCTGCTGCGCCGGAGGAACGTGGAGAAGCGGATCCACTTCTTCGCGGGCGAGCCCGTGCAGATCGAGTCGACCGCCCCGGAGGAGGAGATCGGGACGCTGATGTTCAAGAAGGGGAAGCTCGACGAGGAAGGCTACGCGAGCTACCAGACGATCCGCAGGATGGGCAAGTCGGCGATCGACGCACTGACCGAGCTGGGCGCCGTGATGCCGGGCGATGCGGCCAAGGCGGACCGGTGGCGCGCGCAGGCGGTCCTCTTCGACGCGCTGATGTGGCGCGAGGGCAACTACGAGATCGGCCAGCCGGGTCAGTTCCCGGAAGGCGTCGCACGGTACGACCTGACGCTGATGAACCTCATGCTCAAGGCGTGGCGCGAGGCGCCGTTCGACGACACGCGCAGGAAGTTCCTGGACGCCCACAGGAACTGGTACGTCGTGCCGGGGCGGATCACGGACGACGTCGTGTCGAAGATGCGGCTCAACCCCAAGGAGCAACGGCTCCTGGAGGCGTTACGCGACACGGCGCGCCGCATCCGCGACATCTTCGACATCTCCTCGCTGATGTTCAGCGAGACCTACCGGTTCATCGACGGCCTGCTGGCGATGGGGCTCGCCGAGATCTCCGAGCACAACCCGACGGAGGCCGGACCCGTCGATCCGAAGGAGATCAAGCAGCACCTGATGACGATCGAAGCGGGGAACCTCTTCGAGCGGCTCGGCACGCACCCGGTATCGATCGACGCGGACATCGACGAGGCGTACCGCCGGATCAGGCCGCTGTACGATCCCGCCCGCTACAGGAACCTCAAGCCGCAGACGAGGGAGATGCTGGAGAAGATCCTCGCGATGCTGGACGAGGCGTACGAGCAACTCCGCGTTCAGGAGCGGCGCAAGGAGTACCGAGCGGCCCGGTACGACCGGGACCGTCTCGAGTACTTCTCGGAGATCCAGTACAAGAAAGGGGAGGTCTACCTGCTGTGGCGGCAGGATTCGAAGACGGCATTGACGATCTTCGAGTCGTGTCACGAGATGTGCCCCGACAACGCACTGTACGCCGTGTCGTACGCGCTGGCCTCCGTCCGCGCCTTCCCGGGAGAGCGCAAACGGCAGGTGGAGGCAGGCGCCCTCGTCGACCAGCTCCTGTCGCGACCGGCGGTCCAGCCGAAGGTGATCGTCATGGCCGCCGGCGTCGTGCGCGCGCTGGGCGACATCCCCCGGTCCGAGCAGCTCTGCCGGCAGGCGATCAAGGCCGCGCCCGAGTCCGCCGAGATCGCGAAGATGGTCGAACAGGTCAGGTCGACCGAGGGGATGTAGCAGGTTTCGGGTTTCGGGTTTGGAGTTTCGAGTTCCTCCAAACCCGAAACTCAAAACTCGAAACCCAAAACTCGACCCCTACCCCTGTCCCGGGCGGCGCTGGAGGATATTGCGGGCGGCCGTGCACAACGTCTGCGAGACGTTCTTGTTGTTCACCAGCGCCTTGAGTTCCGGCGCCCGGAGGTGCGGGAGGAAGCGCAGCGACTGGCCGAGCGGGCACTTCGGGTTGAACACCAGGTTGCGCTTGACGATCGGGCTCTTGGTCCATTCCCGGTTGTCGGCGATGTAGCGGATGACGTCCTCCGAGATCGAGCGGCTCTGGGAGATGATACCGACTTCCTGATCGGTGACGGAGGGGCTCTTGATCGCCGCCATGGCGACCAGCTTGTTGGGGTCGCGCAGCAGCAGGGCGCGGTGCCCGGCGTTCCCGACGACGGTGAGGCGGACCTTCTGGCTCACCGTCATCTGGCTGATCCGGCTTGCGAGCTTGGTGCGCTTCTCGTCGTCGTCCTCCCCCTTCCGCTTCCGCGCCTCCTTCGAGTCGGCGCGATCGAAGTCGCCGAACCCGCCGCCTCCGTCGTCGAAGTCGGAGTACCCCTCGCCGTCGTCCTCGAAGGCGACGGCCGCGGCGAACAGCATGTCGTCGGGCGTCGGCTCGTCGTCCGCTTCCGCCACGAGTTGCCCCTGGATCGCCGCTGCGATCTCGCGGAACGCCGGTATCCCGTCCAGGACTATCCCGTTCCGGACGGCTAGTTCGATCGCGCGGTCCGCCGTCGACATCCGGGTGCGTCTGTTGAGGTACAGCGCCTCGATGATCCTCGGCGCGCGCAGCAGCCTTGTCTCGTTGGCGGCTATCAGCTCCAACACGGACTCGCCGGCCGTGAACGCCAAGTTCTCCACGGTATCGTCGGCCACCCGCGCGTTGCGCAGGATCGCCACGAGCAGGTCCTCGCGCGTGCGGAAACGCTCGGCGGCGAAGTCGAGCACCCTGGCATCGATGTCGCCCGACAGGCCGGCGCCGAGGACGTCCACGGGGAGGCCGGCGAGCGTCGAAACGGCGCCGGATCGGAGCGTCTCGTTGTCGTCGTGGGCGAGCATGTAGAGCACGGTCACGAGATCGACCGGGCTGGACATCGGCATCATGCCCCGCGAAGCCATCAGTTTCATCGGGGCCGGCGCCGTCGGGCCGCACACCCGCGCCAGCTCGGGAGACAACTCGCTCGGCGGGATCGGGTGGTCCATCAGGAACGGCGGACGGGCACTACGGGCATGGCGCCGTCTCGCAGCAGACGCACGACTCGTCGCGACGCTCGGGATCGTACGTGCAGACCGACGGGGATCCGCCGCAGACGGCGCCGCAGTCGACCACCCTCACGCGCCCGTCGATGCACGCCCGCAGCGTGCGATCCCCCCAGCACGCCTGGTCGCCCTCGTGGGCGCACGGTTCGTCAGGCGTCCATCGCCCGACGGGACCGCACATGCAGGAGAGGTCGCCCGAGCCCGAGTGCACGCCGCACGAGCCGACCTCGTACCCCAACCGGCGGCACTCCGCCCAGCAGTCGCGCTCCAGCCAGTGCCCCTGCCCGCAGTAGAACGCGACGGTCCGCGTGCGGCAGAACAGATCCCTCTCGGCGCCGCACGGATCCCCGGCGTGGACCGCATCGACCACGCACCCGACGCCAGCGGCGAACAGGGCGACCGTGAGGATGCGAAGCGACATCGGACGCCAAGGTCAGATGTTGCAGTAGCAGTTGTCGTCCGGATAGAGAGTGGCGCCCCCGTCCCAGGACCGCACCGGGTCGTACATGCAGAAGGCGTCCAGGATCGCGCTTCCGGGGAAGTAGGTGCGGCAGAACTCCCAGCAATCGTACGAGTAGATGCGCCCGTCCGTGTGGCAGTAGTACATCGTCGTGCGGTTCCGGCAGTACGAATCGTAGTAGGGCGAGCACGACGCGCCGACGGTCCAGCTCGTGTAGACGACGCCCGAGCACAGACACTCGTCGCGGTACGTACCGTACGCGCAACTGCCGCCGGTGTAGCCGTATGTGCGGCACTCGGCGTCGCAGTTACGCGCCACCCAGGTGGTGCCGTTGCAGTACAACGCCGTCGTCGATGTCGTGCAGTGCTGATCCCACCGATCGGAGGGGGCGCAAGGATCGCCGGCCGAGCACAGGCATGCGTCTCGGCCCCCGGTCGAGTCGTCCCCGCAGGTAGCGGCGCCGGTATAGCCGGCGGTGCGGCACACGTCGCCGCAGTCGCTCCCCACCCACGTGGTTCCGTTGCAGGTCAGGAGCGTACCGCTGCTGCCCCAACAGTCCGTGTCCCCCACGATGCTGCATCTTCCGCCCGGTTCAGGCAGCTGATCGATGACGCAGCCGGGCGCCGACAGCGCCAGGACGACCGCGAGACCCGCAACAACCTTCTTCATCATCTTCCGTTCCTCCTTCTTTCTTTCGTCGAGCCCCCGGACCTTAGCACCATGCCTACCGGGGCGCAAGCACCCCAAGGCCAGCGACCCGAACGCGGCATTCGACGGGAATCCCGGAGGGCCGATTCAACCCGTTCGCCGGAATGGCGGGCGGGGAGCGGCTGTGCTAGCGTCGGTCCCCGCATGATGCTCTGCGGATTCTGCGGAACGTCCAACACCGAGGGGATCGCCTTCTGCGCGGCCTGCGGGAAGCCGCTTGCGCCGGCCGCGGGCCCGCCGGCGCCTTCACCGTTGCCGGCATCGCCCTTCGCGGCGCCGTTCGCCGCCCAGGGCGCCCCGCCGCCG
>CAMTWF010000319.1:0-6357 GCA_947085355.1 uncultured delta proteobacterium | reverse complement strand
GATCTAGCGGCGATCCTCGCGGCTCCGGGGACGTGACGCGGCCCCCGCGGTCCTCTCGCGGCCCCTGTCGCCGGGGCCGGCGATTCCAGGTCGCCCGGAGTTGCAGTTGCGTGCCCTCGCCGGTCGTGACGAACTGATCGCCGACCATGGCGGCATCGCGACAACGAGGCTCCGTGCCGAGGTGCAGGCGTCGTCGCACGTCGGCGATCGGACCGGGCGGGTCGGGCGCCCGTCCCGTGTCGCCGGGGACCAGAAAATGAACGTCACGCGGTTCGTGCGGAAGTGGCGGCGGGTGGAGCTGACCGAGCGTTCGGCGGCGCAGCAGCACTTCCTGGATCTCTCCGCCGCCTTCCCGAGAACGCCGGTCTCGCGTTCATGGGGGACACGAGGGGCGGCGCGTTCGATGTGCCGCCGTCCGCGGTCGCCGAGTGGCTGATCTCGCCGACGCCGCACGGCCTGCCGAACTCGGATGTCCTCGTGCCGTGGGTCAACGGCAGGGACGTGACCGCCCGCGACAGGGGCATGTGGATCATCGACTTCCCGATCCGATCGTCCTTGGAAGAGGTCAGTCGGTACGAGGCCCCCTTCCGGCGGCTGGAGGCATGCGTCCGGCGGCAACGAGAAGCATCGAGAACCACGATCGCCTCTTGGTTGAACGCCGCACGGGCGGCCGGCGCCGACGCGGCCGGCCCGGCCTGACGCATCCGGCCCGGGCCGAGCTTCGATCCAGTCAGGCGGCCGAACGGACCCCCTTTGGTTGCGGCGCCGCCGCGCTACGAAGCTACCGAACGGTTACGTCAACACGTCGTTTTCACGACCGGTTTGGACGCGATCGGCGGGAGGTCCTCAACCAACTCGCGGAGGTTATCGGCCGACTCGCGGAGGTTATCGGCCGACTCCCGGAGATTCTCGGCCGACTCCCGGAGATTCTCGGCCGACTCCCGGAGGTTGTCGGCCGACTCCCGGAGGTTATCTGCCGACTCCCGGAGGTTATCGGCCGACTCGCGGAGGTTATCGGCCGACTCGCGGAGGTTATCGGCCGACTCCCGGAGATTCTCGGCCGACTCCCGGAGGTTCTCGGCCGACTCGCGGAGGTTATCGGCCGACTCCCGGAGATTATCGGCCGACTCGCGGAGGTTATCGGCCGACTCCCGGAGGTTCTCGGCCAAGTCCCGGGGGGGTTCGGTCGGGTCCCGGAGGTTCTCGGCCAAGTCGCGGACGTTTTCGGCCAGGTGGACGTGGTCGTCACTCCGCCGCCCGGCGCCGCGCGACCGCCATTTCGGCGGCGCAGCCCGGGCACAGGCGGTCACCCTTGGCGTCGACCTGCTCGACCGAGTTCGAGAAGCGCATCGCGCACGAGTAATTCGAGCAGTGCACGAGGCCGCGGGTGTGACCGATCTCGTGGATCGCCTCCTTCTCCGCTCGGCGGTACAGGAGCGTTCGATCCTCGGGAAGGCTCCAGAACGACTGCCTCAGGCGGGCGACGGAGAGGACGGCGGCCGCCCCGTCGAGTTGGGCCTCGCCGAAGACGTACGTGAAGATCGGGATGAAGAGGTCCACCGACGCCACGCCGAGGACCTTGCAGTCCCGCCCGGCGGCGCGGGCGGCCAGGGCGCCGAGCAGGAGCGTCGAGCAGTGCTGGTCGCGCGCGGGGTCGTAGGCGTAGGAGCCGTCGAGCGGCTCCTTCGCGACGAGCGACGGCATGCCGAACGCGGCGCGCAGGATCAGGGCGAGGTAGTCGACCAGTTCGGGTTCGGGTTCCGACGCCGTGGCGGCGCCCGATGGGCGCCAACCGACGATCGGAACGACGAGTATGCCGGAGCCGCGGTCAGGGTCTGGGGATGCCGTGCTTCCCGATCCTGTTGTAGAGGGTGACCCGGTCGATCCCGAGCAGCCTGGCGGACCGGCTGATGTTCCAACCGGTTTCGCGGAGGGTCCGTTCGATTTCTTCCTTCTCCACTTCAGCAAGACGCCTGCCCCCGGTGAACGGCTGCCGCCGGCCACGCCCGACGAGACGGAGATCCTCGGGCAGTATACGCCCCTCGGCCCTCGCCACGACCGCGCGCTCGACGACGTTGCGAAGCTCCCTCACGTTGCCCGGCCAGTCGTACTGCTCGATGCGCTGCAGCGCCTCGGCCGAGAAGCCGTCGAGGCCGCGGCCCGGCGTCCGCGAGAACTCGTCGAGGAAGCGCCGGGCCAGAATCGGAACGTCCTCGCGCCGGTCGCGCAGCGGCGGCACGCGGATCGTGCACACGGCCAGCCGCTCCGGCAATCCTCCGGCGGCGCCCGGCTCCGGATCGCGGTTCCACGATCCGACGATCCGGCAATCGGCGGACAGCAGTTCGGCGCCTCCGATCCGGCGGATCCGGCGCTCCGCCATGGCGTCGAGCAGCGCGGCCCCGATCCTCGGCTCCAGCGCGCCGACCGCGTCGAGGTAGATCGTCCCGCCGTCGGCGAGTTCCAGCTTGCCGCGCCGGCTCCATCCCCCGGTCGCGGCGTCCCGCTCCGCACCGAACAGATCGACTGCGATGTCGTCCGCCCGTGCCGCACCGCACCTCGCCGCGATGATCGGCATGTACTTCCGGGGGCTGCGGGCGTGGATCGCCCGCGCGACCAACTCCTTCCCGACCCCCGGCTCGCCGACGATCAGCACGGGCGACTCCAGCGGCCCGACCCGATCGATCTGCTCCCTGACCTCCCGCATCGTCCGCGACTCGCCGACGATCTCCGGGAACGGATCGGGCTCGGCCGCGGCGGGGACCGGGCCGGGGGCGGTCGAGCGGCGGCGTTGGTCGACGGCCGCGCGGACCATGGCGTACAGTCCCTCCGGATCGAACGGCTTGGCGACGTACTCGTGCGCCCCCTGCTTCATCGCCCTGACGGCGCCGTCGACCGATGCGTAGGCGGTCATCACGATGACCGCGGCGTCGGGCCGGACGTCCTTGATCCGGCGCTGCAGGTCCAGGCCGTCCATGCCGGGCATTCGCACGTCCAGCAGGAAAATGTCCCAATCGGCGGCATCGAGCTTCCGCAGCGCCTCCTTGGCGTCCGCGGCGCTGTCAACGAAGCAGCCCTCGTCGCGGAACCAGTGTTCGAGCGAACTCCGGACGATCGGTTCGTCGTCCACGACCAGGATGCTGACCGGTTCGCCCATCTTCGTCGCCTCCCTTCGCCGCGGTCCCGGGGCGGCCCGGCGCCTCAGCGCGGGACCGCACCGGCCGGGGCGGCATGCCCGCGCCCGGCCGCATGCCCGAAGATCGGCAGGTGGCGCGCCGCGAGTCCGAACAGCGCGAAGCCGATCGCCACGATCATCGCCGTGACGGCCACCTCCGTCCAGGCCGGGAAGTAGCCGGCCCGCAGCGTCGCCTCCAGGCCCGTGATTCCGACGTTGAGCCGGCCGAGGACGAACCCGAGCACGACCAGGCCGGCGATCGCCGCCTGCCCCGCAGGCGTCGACCGGACGCCGCGGATCGGCGTCAGCGCGAGCGGGACGACGACGCCGAGCACGAACTCAAGCTGGAAGAGCGCGGCCTCGATCGTCGGCTCGAAGGCGAGGCCGACGGCGCCCCGCTGCGCCAGGTCCATCACCTTGAGCAGCGCGTACGGGACCAGCATCACCATCGCGTACCGCAGCAGATCCTCGCGCAACGGAGCCGGGAGCATGTGCCCGAACGCGCGCTGGGAGAGGAACGACTCCAGGACGACCATGGCGCAGCCGACCGCCAGCGCCGACAGGAAGAAGAGATACGGCAGCAGCGGCGTGTACCAGAGCGCGTGGAGCTTGCCGGGGAGGACGAGGTAGAGCGAGCCGAGCGACGACTGGTGCAGCGTGGAGAGCAGGACGCCCAAGATCACGAACACGGGCAGCGAAGCCCGGACCCACCGCAGCGCCCTGCGCAGGCCGAGGCGCTCCAACACCACGGGGCTGAACTCCACGGCCAGCACGACCGTGTAGAGCAGGACGCACCAGGCGACCTCGAAGAGGACCGAGTCCGGGTTCCACATCACCAGCACGTGCCAGATCGCCCATGGCCTTCCGAGATCGATGAGCAGCGCCAGGATCACGAGGATGTAGCCGAGGAATGCGGTCAGGATCGCCGGCCTGATCACAGGCTCGAAACGCTCGCCCCCGAAGATGTGCACCGCGGCGGCCATCGTGAAGCCGCCGGCGGCAAGCCCGACGCCGCACAGGATGTCGAAACCGACCCACAGGCCCCAGGGGAAGGCGTCGCTCAGCCCCGTGGCCGCGCCGAGGCCCTCCGTGAAGCGCAGGATCGTCCCGTATCCCCCCGCCAGCAGGATGATCGCGAAGACGACGCGCCAGAACGTGATCCGCACCTTCACGGCGGCTCTCCGTTCACGCCGGGGGGCCGCCGCCGGCCAGCGTGTCCCGCCGGTTGATCACCCAGTACAGGCCTGCCAGCAACGCGCCGCCCACGACGACGACGTTAGGCAACTTCGACAGCACCTCGCCGGTGTACTCGCCGAGCGGGTGGCCGGGCAGCCCGGCGGGGAAGCCGAGGACGGCGAACGGAACGTCGGCCAGCACCAGCACCGACGTGCCGCCGCCCTCGGTCTCGCCGAACACCTGCCGGACGTATCCGCCGGCCGGGTCGGACGACCGCTCGCGGGCGACGCGCAGCAGGTCGGCCCGCTCCCCGAAGACCGTCGCTCCGAACGGGCACGCCTCGGCGCACGCCGTGGGCAGCCCGCGGGCGAGGCGGCCCGAGCACATCACGCACTTGCGCACGCGCGGCGCGACCGACCGCCATTCGTACCGCGGCACGCCGTACGGGCACGCCATCATGCAGTAGCGGCAGCCGATGCAACGGCCGGCATCGTACAGGACCGGCCCGTCCTCGGTCCGCCGCAGCGCCCCGACCGGACAGACCGACTCGCAAGTCGGGCGCAGACAGTGCATGCACAGGCGACGCACCCACCTCGTCCGCCCGCCCCCGGCGTCCATCTTCCGCAGGGTCGTGAAGCGGTGCTCCGACAGGCCCTCGTCCTGGGTCTCGGGAAGCCCGTTCTCGGCGCGGCACGCATCGCGGCAAAGGCCGCAACCGATGCACCGGGTCACGTCGAGCAGCAGTCCCTTGCCCATCGCGCTTCACCTCGACGAGAGGAACTCGCGCAGCACCGTTTCCCGGCCGGCGACGTCGAGCAGCCTGAGCAGGCCGGCGGCAGGCTCGCCGCCGTCCGGCAGCGTCGCGGCGGCCGGACGCAGCGACGGCAGCATCCCGTGGAGACGCGCGAACTCGGCGACCAGCCAGGCTCGGGCCTCCTCCGCGATCCGCAGCGGCTTCAGATCCTGCGCCAGACGGTCGGGGCGCAACGAGCAGCACCATGCATCCGGAACGCCCCCTTCCGAATGCCGGATCCAGAAGGACTCCTGGATCGATTCGATCGTGCCCGTCACGGGAGACGGGATCGGGATCTCGATGTCGGCGAACCGCACCTTGAGCATCGTCTCGCCGGCGGCGACCCGGCTGCCGGGCTCGGGGAGCACGACCGAGCCGGGCCCCAGCGGTCCCAGCAGCCGCAGGGACAACTCGTCCAGGCCGATCTTCACCACGCCGGAAGGATCCACCGTCAGCCACGTGTGGGACGGGTGCAGGAACATCCCCGACGGCATCCCGCGCGGCCCGGAAACCGCGGACGCCGGTCCGCCTGCCGTGCAAACCGCCGCCGATTCCCGGCTCCGGCGGCGGTGCATCACGAGCGCGTCCGCCGCAACGAACAGGAGGAACATGCCTATCACGAACAGGGCAACCATGACTGTCACCTCCTTCGTAGAAGGTCTCCACGCATCGTGCCGTCGCATCGATGTCGCTGCGCGAACCGTGCCGCCAGGCAACGTCCGGGCATCCGGCGCCGCATCCGCCGTGAATCCGCCTACCTCCGGCGCCGGATCCGCCTAGGCGGCCCCGCCCGCCTCGTTGATCTGTAGAGGAACGCAACAAACGCCGGAGTCGGCGCTGTGGGGATCGACCACAGCAACACCGCCACGCAAGCGCCAATTCCCGAAGTCTGGTGTCCACGTTCGGCGGCCTGCCTGCCGGCAGGCAGGCGGGCCGCCGCACTGCCAAGGACCTCGGTAGCTTCTCAAAAAGTGGTGGCGGTTGTCCCTCGTGGACGTGGGCGTGGGCGTGGGCGACACCCTGGCTATACCATGCCCTCGATCACGTCCCCCTCCACGGCCACCACCACGGTCTTCGAGATGCCGGAAGGCTGCGCCGCTGCCACCAGTTTTTGAGCAGTTACGGACCTCGCGCGCAAGTGACCGTGATCCTTGGACCGCGCAAGTTCCATTCCTCGGGGTCCGCCGAAGGCGGATGGGGATCTCCAAAGGCTCCG
>CAMTWF010000318.1:0-6426 GCA_947085355.1 uncultured delta proteobacterium | reverse complement strand
GACTCTCGACGCCTGCCTGCCCTGCCTGCCGGCAGGCAGGCGGCAGGCAGGCGCGGCGGCGCCGCTGCGCCACCCGGACAACCCCCTTTGGTTGCGGCGCCGCCGCGCTAAGAAGGTCCCCATCCGCCTTCGGCGGACCCCGAGGAATGGAACTTGCGCGGTCCAAGGATCACGGTCACTTGCGCGCGAGTTCCTTCGCAGCTACGGCACGAGCTGTGTAGAATGGCGTCGATGCGCTTCCTCTACGTCGTGGACCTGCACGGGGACCTCGCGGCCTGCGAGGCCGCGCTGAAGGCCGCGGTCGATCTCGGCGCCGCAGCGATCGTCAACGGCGGGGACATGTTGCCCCACGGCAGCGGCGACGCCCTGTCGGACCAGCGCGCCGCTCTGCGGGCGCTCGGGGCTCACCTGGCGGATGTACGCTCCGCAGGCGTGCGCGCCTACCTGATGTTCGGCAACGACGATGCCAGGGCGCTCAGCCCAGCGCTCGACGAATGGGCCGCCGATGGCCTCGCCGTGCGGCTTGACGCCGGCTGGAGCGCCCTCGGCGGGTGGCAGGTGATCGGCTTCCCCTGGGTGCCCGACACCCCGTTCCGCCTGAAGGATTGGTGCCGGCACGACTGGTCCGATCGCCGCAACCCTCCGCAGTTCGGCGAGCCGTTGGTCTCCACGCAGAGGGGCCTGACGCCCGCGGGCGGCGATTCCGGCGCGTACCTGTCCCGGCTGCCTACGATAGAGGAGGAGTTGGCCCGGCTTCCGGCGCCCGGTGATCCGGACCGGGCGATCCTGGTGACCCACGGTCCTCCGGCCGGGATCGGCCTCGATCTCTGCTGGGATGGCCGAGCGGTGGGCAGCGTTGCGGGGAAGCACTTCATCGAGGCCTCCGGCTTCCCGTTGTCGCTGCACGGCCACATCCACGAGGCGCCGCAGGTTTCCGGCGCGTGGCACGCCAGGCTGGGCCGGACAACGTGCGTCAACCCGGGCGTCCGGGAGCGTCCCGACTGGGTGCTGGTCGATCTCGATGCCCGCACGCTGCGGCACCGTTGGCTGGGAGACACCGTGTTCTGAACCCGTCGCGCCTACTCGCGGCCGATGGCGATCATCATCGCCCGATCCTGGGCCTCCATGGCGCGACCCGCCTGCGAGACGACCTCCCGGTCGATCGACCGCGAGGCGTCCGCGGCGGCCCGCGTCCGCTGGGCGTATTCGGCCAGCGACTGCGCCGCATCGGAGCGCTCCCGCGACCGGATGTCGTGCTCGGCGGCCTCGCGGGACCACACGTCGATCAACGGGCCGGCCTTGTCGATCGCGCCCGCGCCGGAGCCGGCGATCTGGTAGGCCAACTGCCTGGTTTCGGCGGCAGCCTTCGCGGCTTCGGCCGTCGCCCGCGCCGTTTCCGAGGCGGCGGTCGTCGCGGAGCCGCCCGCCGCGGCCGCTTCGGCCGCCGCCGACGCTCCCCCGACGGCGGCGACGCCCTGCACCGCCGCGGCGGCGACGCCCACGACCGCCTGGGAGATCGCGGACGAGAAGCGGTCGTCGGCCGCAGCGCGCATCTCGGAGATCGCCTTCTGCCGCGCGGCACGGGCCGTCTCGGCCTGCGCCTCCGCGACGTTCCGGAGCGCCTCGCGTTCCCGCCTGCCGGTCTCGATCACGATCTCCGCCAGGTCTTCCACCGACAGGGGCGGTTGCTCGTTCGCGGCCGGGGATGAGACGGCCGCCGGGTCGGCCAAGCCGTCCGCGTTCGTGTTCCGGTACGACTCGATACGCATGATGTGTCCTCCGTTCGCTTCTACCCGACGTTGCGCCGGACCGCCGATGCGGCGGTCCGCAGTCCGTCCGTTTCTGCCTGCACTATCGCCAGTGCGCGCTGCCGCATGGCGCTTTCCATCTGGACCACGGCCGAGGCGAAGGCTTGCGCCTGGTCGCCCGCCGTCTGCGAGTCCGAGACGACGCCGTCCTGCCCGATCTTGGCGGCCTGGCCGCGCAACGCGTCGCGCTCGGCAGCGCCCACCCCCACTCTCGACAGCGCGGAGGCCCCGCCCACAGCGGCCGCGGCGACCCCGAGGCCTATCACCACGCCGCCGCCCAACGAGGCGATCGCCGCGATCGCCGCCACCGCGCCCAGCGCCTTGCCGAGCCAACCCAGGCCGGAGACCAGCTTGCTGAAGAACCCCCGCTCCTTGTCCGCCTCCGCGATCTTCGCCATCAGGCGCCGGATCTCCTCGCGGGCCTCCTTGCGGCGCTGAACTGCGATCCGCATGGAGTCCGCGGCGTTCGACACGTTCGCGTCGGCCAGCGCGGCATCCTGTGCGAGGAGGACCTCGAACGCGTGGTCCGCAAGGCCGGCCGGCGGGGTCGTCCCCTGGGCGCTGGATACCGTGTCGGCGGCTGCCGGGTTCCGGGACCGCGCGGGCTCGATCTGCCGCGCATCCTGGGTCGCCGCCGCCTGGGCAGTGGCGACGCCGCGCGTCCCGACCGCGCCTGCGGCCCCGGTCACGGCGTCACCGCCTGCGCGCCCTGTCTCATCGCGCGCTCCACGCTGCGCGCCGGGACCCGCGCATGGCCGGCCAGGGCCCTCGTCACGGCCGTCCAGCCGGCCGCATCGTCGGCGTCGCCCAGCATCGCGCGACATCGCGCGGCGACGGCGGCCCGGGCCCACGTGGGGTTCAGCGCGGCCGCCGTTTCCACGGCCTCGCATGCCTGCTCGATCCGTCCGGCGGCCAGGCGAGCCGCCGCCACGGCGTCCCAGCACTCGGGGCGGTGCGGCTCGAGGAAGCAGAGGTAGTCCAGGATGTCCGCCGCGGCTCCCGGGTTCCCGGCGCGCAGCTTGCGCAGTCCGAGCGCCCTGAGCGCGTCGAGGTCCCGGCGGCCGAGGCCGGCCAGCGACGGGAGGTCGAGCGAGCCCAGGGCGCGGAGGGATTCGGCGATCTCGGTGGATTGTTCGGCGAGCGGGTTCATCGTCACACCTTGATGTTGTTGATGATGCCCATGGCGGACTGGTGCACGGACGACATCACGTTGCTGGCGAGCTGGAGGCCCTGGTTGCGGCGGTTGAGCAGGCGGTTGATCTGGAGCATGCCCATCTCGGTGTCCGAACCCAGGCCGTCCATCTTGTCCCGAATCGTATCGATCTGCGCCTGCAGGCTTTCCTTCGAAACCTTCACTTCCACCGTGACCCCCCCGCCCAGCAGCGCGGCGGCGGCCTCGGCCTCCGAGCGGCTCCGGAACTCTTGGGGCCGGAACCGACTGAGGAATTCCGTCAAAAACCAGGGTCTGGCATCTCTCCGCTCCCTGGCGGCATCGAGTTCGCCTTCGGTCACCGCCCGTCCGTCAGGGTGGCGCAGCCGGAACTGGCTCCCGGCGATGGACGTTCCGTCTGTCACCTCGACGACCGCTCCCCGGCCGCCGGCAGCGTCCGGATCCCACTCGTAGCGTACGCTCTGAGCCTGCTCCACCGGCACCCAGCCTTCCGAGCCATTCATCCCCTTGATCATCTCGTTGATCCGCGAGATCCGCTCCCCGTAGGCCTTCCGCACCTCGTTGATCTGCTTGACAATGTTCAGCCGATCGCTGATCTCGCCGTCGATCATTTGCATCTGGAGCAGCGCGACGGCGAAGGCGAGGTCGCCGATGTCCTGCGTCTGGCCGGGCGTCGGAACGGTCGTCGGGAATGCCGGTATCGAGCTGACTGACATGTCTCACCTCCCCAGCGTTTTGTAGATGAAGTCGCCGAGCGACAGGCGGACGCCGGATGCGGCCGGTCGCGTCGACGCCGCCCGCTCGGGCGGCAGGGTCGTGTCGTGCAGGTCCAGGATGAGATCCTGTTCGGTGCGCCGGAGGGCGGCGCCGGCGGGGCCCGGGGAGTTCCGCAGGCGTTCGATTCCGGCCCTGCGCTCGTCCGCCGGCCCCAGCAGCCGTTCGGCCTCCTCGACCGAGGCCGCCCAGGCCGCCTCCAACTCTTCGACGGCTTTCGTCAGATCGTCCCGCCGTATCCGTTCACCGGGGGGGACCGCCCGGCCGCGCGTCAGGTCAGAGACACATGGCACCGCGAGGGCGGCCTCTGCGCCCCCCCCGCACCCCCCGCGTGCCGGCGCGGTCCACGACCCCGCCGGAACGCCACTCCCGGCCTCGAGCGTCGCGGGATAGCGGTGAAGTGTTACGTCCCGCCGTTCCATGGTTGCCTCCTCCGTGCCCGCGGGGTCTGGCGTTCCTCCGCGCGGGCGCACCTTTCGCGCGGCGCCGGCGGGCCGTTGCGTGGTTGTCGAGCGGTTGTCGCGTGGGGGCGTTCGATCTACGCGGGCGGACCGGCGTGGACGGCGGCACGCGACTTCTCGCGGATGGCGGCCTCTATTTTGCGCGCCACGTCGGGGTGTTCGCCGAGGAACGCGCGGGCGTTCTCGCGGCCCTGTCCGATCCGCTCGCCGTCGAAGGCGAACCAGGAGCCGCTCTTGTCGATCAGGCCGAACACCGAGCCGAGGTCGATCAGTTCGCCGAGGCGGTTGATGCCCTCGCCGAACATTATGTCGAACTCGGCCTCGCGGAACGGTGGAGCCAGCTTGTTCTTGACGACCTTGACGCGGGATCGCACGCCGAGCATTTGTTCGCCGGACTTGATCGTGTCGCGGCGGCGGATGTCGAGCCGCACGGAGGAGTAGAACTTCAGCGCGTTCCCGCCGGTGGTGGTTTCCGGGTTGCCGAACATGACGCCTATCTTCATCCGGATCTGGTTGATGAAGATCAGCAGCGTGCGGCTGCGGGCGATCGTCGCGGTCAGCTTCCGCAGCGCCTGGCTCATCAGGCGTGCTTGCAGGCCCATGTGGGCGTCGCCCATCTCGCCCTCGATCTCGGCGCGCGGCACGAGCGCGGCGACGGAGTCGATGACGATGACGTCCACGGCGTTGGAGCGGATGATCGTGTCGGCCACCTCGAGAGCCTGCTCGCCGCAATCGGGCTGGTGCAGCAGCAGGTCGTCGATGCGGATGCCGAGCTTGCGGGCGTAGGCGATGTCGAGCGCGTGTTCGGCGTCGATGAACAGCGCGATCCCGCCGCTCTTCTGCGCCTCGGCTATGGCGTGCATGGCCAGCGTCGTCTTGCCGGACGCTTCCGGTCCGTAGATCTCGACGATACGGCCGCGCGGGTAGCCGCCGATCCCGAGGGCGATATCGAGGCCGATCGAGCCGGACGGCACCACGGGCACCGCGGCGGCGCCGTCGGCCTCGCCGAGGCGCATGATGGCGCCCTTGCCGAACTGGCGTTCGATGGTCCCGATCGCCACGTCGAGCGCGGCGCCGCGGGGATCTTCCTTGCCTGTCTTCGCCGCCGTCTTCGCCATTCCCTCGCCTCCTTCGCCTCAGCGATCCGCGGGCCCCTGCCGCTGCCCGCTCCCGCCCGGGTTCAGCGACGCGCGCCAGACGGCTCGATACGCCGGCCCGCGCGGCCGCAGCGTCGACTCGAAGAGCAGCACGTCGCGCACCACCGTCGATCCGGCGTCGTACGATCCGTGCTCCGAAACCACGTCCGACAGGTCCGGGGACGACCCGCGACGGAAGCGCGCCAGCGTCAGGTGCGCGTGAAAAGGGCGATCCTCCGGCGTGAACCCTATCTCCGTCATCGCCTCGCCGACATCGACCGCCAGGTTGGTCAGCGCGTCGGCGCCCTCGACGGCGCCGATCCACAGCACCGCCGGACGCGCCGGATCGGGGAAGACGCCCAGGCCGCCCATGTGGAGCAGGAACGACGCATGCCGCCGCACGACTGGCGCCAGCGTCTCCTTGACGGCCGGCACCTGCGCGTCGGCCACGTCGCCGAGGAACCGGAGCGTAACGTGCATGTTGCCCGGCGGAACCCACTTCGCGTCGGCGCCCCGGTCGCGCAGGACCGAGCGCACCCTGACCGACAGGTCGGCCGCCGCCCGCACGATCTCGTCGCCCACCGGAACCGCCAGGAAAGCGCGAAACGTCCTCATGCCCTCTCCGCCGGCCCGCGCCTACGGGCGCAGCGCCTCCCCGTCCTTCGCGCAGAACAGCGCCGAGCCCGGGCTGCGGGCGCCGCACCGCGGGCAGACCTTCTCCGCCGGCGCCGTCTCGCCGCGCCGGCGCGCTCGGTATTCGGTCACGGCCATGCCGTACGGCAGCAGCAACTCCTTGTCGTCCGGGCAGAACTTGGCGTCCTTCGACCGGCCGCGGCCGCAGCGGGGGCATGCAACGTATTCGACCGTCCGCGCCGGCGGCGGCGCGGCTCCCTCCGTCGTCGCAAGCCCGTCCGCCGGGCAATGTCCGGCGGAGTCGTACTCCCGGCGGCAGGCCGGACAGTGCCACTTGGGCGGCGCCGGCGGCCGCGGAACGGCCTGCGGGGGCGGCGGCGCCGCCGCGAGCGGCTCGGGAGCGGGCGGGCGCAGATCGGAAGAGCACACGTCTGAACTCCAGT
>CAMTWF010000317.1:0-12244 GCA_947085355.1 uncultured delta proteobacterium | reverse complement strand
GCGGCGCCGGCCCGCGCCGAGCCGTTCCTGCGGGCTCACCGCGCCCTGCTCGAATTCATCGAGTTCCACCTGGGCTGCCGGTTCGGATCGGCCGCGCTGCTCGAGGATGCATGCCGATCCGCATCGTAGTCGTACGCGGTGTGCTAGGCTTCGCATGGAGGTGCCGTGAGATGACTCGATGCGCGGAACACGCGGGCGTGCTCGTCGCCGGATTCGCCGTCGCCCTCGGCGCCGGCCTCTGGAGCGCCGCGGCCGGGCACGGGTGCGGCGACGACGGCTGCTCGTCCGACGCGGAATGCGACGACGGCGTCTTCTGCAACGGCGCCGAGCGGTGCACGCGGATCGGGTGCCGTCCCGGGTTGGCAGCATGCGACGACGGCCTCGCGTGCACTCTGGACGAGTGCTCCGAGGAGACCCGCATCTGCACGAACACCGCCGACGACACGGACGGCGACACGTTCACCGACGCCGACTGCGGCGGGCCCGACTGCGACGACCGCAACGCGGCCGTGCGCCCCGGCGCCGCCGAGGAGTGCAACGGCATCGACGACGACTGCGACGGGATCGTGCCGGAGGACCGCGACGGCGACGGGCGGCTCGATCCGGCCGTCTGCCCGAGCATCGGCGACGACTGCGACGACGACGATCCCCGGCGCTACCCCGGCGCGGCTGAGATCTGCGACGGCGTGGACAACAACTGCTCGGGCGACATCGACGACGAGCGGGACACGGACGGCGACACCGCCGTCGATCAGACCTGCGGCGGGGACGACTGCGACGACGAAGATCCGCTCGTGCGCCCGGGCGCCGACGAGCAGTGCAACGGCCGCGACGACGACTGCGACGGACTGACCGACGAGACGTTTCCGTGCCGTCACCGCGAGACCGGCGTGACGTGCTGGACGTCGTGCGGGACCGCCGGCACCGGCCGGTGCACGGGCGAGTGCCGGCGGCCGACGGGCGCCGATTGCAATCCCCCCGACGAGCGGTGCGGAAACGGCATCGACGACGACTGCGACACCGATGTCGACGAGGGCTGCCCAGGCGCCGACGCGGGGTGCGTCTCCCGTGGCGACGAGCGATGCGACAACGGCATCGACGACGACTGCGACGGCAGCACGGACGAGGCCGCGTGCCGCCCGTGCCCCGCCTGCGCGCCCCGCTCGTTCCGCTACTGCAACGCCGGCACGGCATGGGGATGGGGCCTCCAGATGTGCTCCGACAGCGGCCTCTCGTGGGGCCGCTGCGTCGAGGACGCCCCGCCGCCGGGGTGCTCGATGCCGGGATGGGACCAGGCCTGCTGCACCGCCTCCGGCGGTTGCTGCGCGTCGGCCTCGGGCGCATCGGTCGGCCTCGGCTGCGCGCCGGCGCCGCCGTGTGATTGATCCTTTGCACCGGGGGGAGCGGGAGCGGGGCACGGCGATGCAGTGCATTCGTTGCGGCGCCGCCATGACCGCGGGATCGCCGTGCCCTGTTTGCGGGACGCGGGTGATCCACGTGCGCGACGCGCCGGACCCGGAGACATCCGTGCGCAGGCTGGTCCCCGGCGAGCCCCCGTCCGTCCGCCGCCCGGCGCGTGGCCTGCCGCGCATCCACGAAGGAGGGCGCCGGCCCCGGCTTGCGAACGCCCGCAGGCCGCTCATCGCCGCCGCCGTCGTCGCGGCTGTCGCGGCGGCGGTGGTCGTAGCCCGGATCGACCGGAACGACGCGGACGGCGCTCGAACAACCGACGCAGCCCCCGTTCGGACCGCCGTGACCGCGGGCGGTGCGGGGCCGGGACCCGTTGCGCCCGAGCGAAGCGCCACATCGTCGCCGTCCGGTCCGGCGCCGGCGCCCGCCGCGACTCCCTCGATCGGGGAACCCTCCGGCGAGTTGCGGACGATCCGCATTCCGGAAGCGGTGGCGGCCATCGCGGCGGCCGCCGAAGGGGCCGTCGGAGATGCGGTCGCGGCGCCGGCCGTGCCGGGCGCCGCCCCGGTCGTGGCGGCGGCGGAGTGCTCGATTCCGGCGTGCACGCCGGAGGGCGGCGCGTGGACGGTGGCCGACCGCGCGCGCGGCCTGCTGAAGGAGGACCCCGGCGCCGCGGCCTGCTGGGCCCGCGAGTCCGTGCGCCTCGGACGCCGTCACGAGATCCCCGGCATCGTCGCCTCGGGCTACTACCATCTCGGCGTGGCGCTCCAACTCATGGGCTGCCGCGACCGGGCCCACGAGGCGTACCTGTGGGCCGTCTGCCTCGGCAAGCGATCGACCAACCCGCACCTGTTCCGCGGCTACGCGGACGCCTGCGCGCGCACCGGCGACGGCTGCGACCACCCGTGCGACAACGCGGCGAGGACGGCGGACCCGGCGGGCCCGTAGGCAAGTGGTCAGTGGTCAGTGGTCAGTGGTCAGTGGTCAGTGGTTGGGGTGTTCGGTGCTCGGTGCTCGGCAAGTCAGATCGGCGCCCAAGAACTGACCACTGACCACTGACCACTGACCACTGCCTTACACCACCAGCAGCCCGGCGCGGCGGACGGTGCGCCACGCGCGGCCGCGGAGGAACTCGTCGAACGTAGGACGGTTCGACGAGGGGTAGGAGGATCGCAGGTCGGCGGCTTCCGGGTAGTTCGGCGAGCGGCCGGCGCGACGACGCGGCGTGGCCGCGACGAGAACGTCGGCAAGCCAGCGGGCCGCACCGCCGGAGACCGGCACGGAGACGGTTCCGGTCGGCAATTCGAGCACCAGCCTCCACCGCCCGCCGGTGCGCTCGACGCGCGGCTCGCCGCCGAGCCACACGAGTCGCCCGCGCGCTCGGCCGTCATCGGGCGCTGGTCTCGCGGCGAGCGCCCTGGCGACCAGATCCCGCGGCACGCGCGGGGCCGGCGCGCCGCGGTCAAACCACGAGCGCACGTCGCGGTCCAGGCCGATCCCCGGCATGTAGGCGTGCGTGGCGCGGTCCAGGCCGTCGGAGAAGCGCGCGGGATCGCAGCCGGCCGGGTCGACGTGCTCCAGGTCGTTGGACGCGAACGCCCGTCGCCGTCGCCGGCGGATCGACACGCCCCACGCCGCCGGATCCGCGGCGATCCGGCTGTTCGCGGTCAGGACGAAGCGGTGCCAGAAGGCCGACTGCGCGATGCCGGCGGCGAAGATCTGCCGCACCCGTTCGAGCGCCTCGACCGTCTCCCGTGCCGTCTGCGTCGGGAAGCCGTGCATGAGGTACAGGTGGACCATCACGCCCGCGTCGGCGAACGCCGCGGCGACGCGGATGGCGCCGTCCACGGTGATCCCCTTGTCCATCAGGCGCAGCAGCCTGTCGTCGGCCGCCTCGAGCCCCGCCGTCACCGCGATGCACCCGGAGGCGGCCAGCAGCCTGCACAGATCGGGCGAGAACGACTCCTCCAGCCTGATATTCGTCCACCAGGTGATCTCCAGTCGCTCCTCCAGCAGGGCGATCGCCAGCGCCTCCAGCGCCGCGGGCGGCGCGGCCTCGTCCACGAAGTGGAAGCCGGTTTGCATCGTTTCCATGCAGAGGCCGGCGATCCGCCGGACCAGCAGATCGGTCGGCACCGGGGCGTAGCGACGAATGCAGTCGAGCCGCGTGTCGCAGAAGGCGCACCTCCGCCAGTAGCAGCCGTGGGCCACCTGGAGCCTGTTCCACCGTCCCTCCGACCAGAGACGGAGCATCGGGTTCGGCGTCTCCAGCAGCGAGAGGTAGCCCCGCTTCGGCAGATCGCGAACCGTCGGGAATCCGGTCTCCTCGGGTCCGAAATCGGGTTCGCCTGCCCCGTCGCGGAAGACGACCCGGCCGCGGCGGCGCACGAACGTCCGGCACAGCCGCCGCTCCTCCCGGCGCCCCGCAAGGCGCTCCATGATGCACAGCAGCGGCCTCTCGCCGGCGTCCAGGACTACGTAGTCGACCGCGTCGAAGAGCCGCGGCTCGCGCAGGTCGCGCAGCTCGGTGCTCACGTACCCGCCGCCGAGGACGACGGGGAGAGCCGGGCTGACCGACTTGATCCCCTGCGCCACGCGCAGGGCGCCGAGAAGCGTTCCGGGGAACGGCGCCGTGATTCCGACGAGGGTCAGGTCCCGGTCCTCGACCAGCCGCCTCGCCCGGTCGACGATCAGCCTGTCGATCGGGTTCGGCGGTCCGTCCAGTGCGCTGGCGATCGGATCGAACAGAACCGCCGACCGCGCGAGGTCCTCGCCGTAGCGCGCCAGGCCGAACCCCGGCGCCACGGTCGCACGGATGAGATCGGCGAGATCCTCCAGGTACAGCGTTGCTAGCCGGCGCGCCCGTTCGACGATCGCGAGTGGTCCGAACGGCCGGGCATCGCCGCCCGCGGCTTCCAGACGCGGACCGCGCGGCAGGAACGAGCCCCCGCAGATGCGGGCTGCCGCCGTCTCGTCGCGCCCCTCCAGGAAGGCGATCACCGGACCGACGGCGGCCACGTAGTGCCGCTCCAGCGACAGCATCCGAACGACCGGCTCCGGCCACGCCCGGCCCGCGGAACGGATCTCCGAGAACAGCCGCCCCAGCGTGCCGGGGGTGAACAGCGAGCGCAGGACGCCGAGGCCGGCGTCGTCCTGGTGAACGCGGAAGCCCCGCGATTGCAGGAAACCGGCGAGCGCCGGGACGGCGGCGTGAGGCGCGTTCGGATGCGTGAACGGGGGTATCACGAGCAGGACCGAGGGCGCTTCACGACGGAGCCGAATGGACGTACGCAAGGCCGCCGGAGTATCGACCGCCGACGGTGCGTTGTCCACGACCGCGCCGGATCGCGCGCTCGACATTGCCCGCCGATAGTCGAGATGCTATCAATCGGTCGTGACGCCGCCGTCGGGCGGCGTGCCGCCAGAAGGGAGGAAACGATGTACAGACATGCGTTCTCGGCAGCGGTCGCCGCGGCGTGGTTGACGGCATGCACGAATCCGCCCGGGGGCGGCAACGGGATGTACTGCCGAACGGACGCCGAGTGCGTCCGTATCTGCGCGAACCTCGGGCTGACGGGCGGTCGCTGCCTGGGCGAGACCTGCATGTGCGACGAGGCCCCGCCGGACGGCGGCGACGACGGCGCCGCCGAGACCGGCGACGACGGCGCCGGCGAGACCGGCGACGACGGCGCACCGGAGAACCCGGACGCCTGCGTTCCCGACGAGTGCGCCGGCCGGTGTCTCGGGGCGGGGTATGCGGTCGGCGAGTGCATCGACGACGACTGTCGTTGCTCCGAGCCGCTCGATCCGTGCACGCCGCCGGTCTGCGGACCCGAGGAACTCTGCGGCGAGTCCGGTTTCGGCAACGGCGTGGACGACGACTGTGACACGGAGGTCGACGAGGTGTGCGAGTGCGAGAATCCCGGGGTGACGATGGAGTGCTTCCCCGGCAATCCCGCGCCGTGCCCGCCCGGCAGTTCGTGCCGGGGCTCGTGCGCGCGCGGCATACAGCGCTGCTCGCCGGAGTTCCGCAATTGGGGACCGTGCGAGGGGGCGATCCTGCCGGCGATCGAGGCCTGCGATGGGGCCGACAACGATTGCGACGGGCTGTACGACGAGGACATCATCGGCTGCGACTCGCCGGTGAACTGCCCCGGGTCGGTGTCCGCCGCTCCGCTGACGTGGGTCGCGTTGGACGGGACCGCGATCTACCCCGACGCCAGGCCGCCGCACGATTCCTGGACGTGGGAGATTTTCTGCCCGGCCACGATACCCCCGGGCATGTGCCCGGTTCCGGAGGATCCGGCCGCGAAGAACACGCGCGTCTTCCTCGCGGCGTCCGGCACGTACCGCGCCCGCGCCACGATCCGCGTGGGGAGCGACACGTACACCTGCGAGTTCGCCATCCTCACGCAGGGCGCCGGCCTTCGGGTCGAGCTGACGTGGGACACGCAGGGCGAGGGACGCGGCGACACGGACGTCGATCTCCACCTGCACAAGTGGGGCCCGATGACCGAGTTCTTTTCGGACGACGACTGCTACTACCCCAACTGCACGGCGAGCGACTTCCGCTGGGGCGGCGGCGTCGACTGGGGCCTGGCGCGGACCACGGACGTCTCGGCCTGCTCCGGCGCCCCGCGCGGCGAGGGCCGCACGTGGATCGAGTTGGACTACTGCAACAACCCGCGCCTGGACGTCGATATCGTCTCCTGCGATCCGGCGGTGACCGATCCGAACGGCGACTACTGCGCGCCCGAGAACATCAACGTGGACAACCCGCCGCTGGGCGAGCCGTTCCGCATCATGGTCAACTACTTCTCGGACCACGGCTATGCCGGAATCACCAACGCCACCGTCAACGTCTACTGCGGCGGCGCTCCGCGGGCCACGTTCGGCCCACAACCGCTCGTCAACGGCGACAGCTACGGCAGCAACAACGACAACTGGCTCGTCGCCGACGTCCGGTTCTACACCGGCCCGTGCGGGGAGCTGGACTGTCGGATCGTCCCGATCCTCGACGGCGCCGGCAGGCCCGTCGTGCAGCGCGGCGCCTCCTTCGGCCCGCCGTGGAGCACGTTCTGACGCCGTCGCCCGCCGCTACGGCTCCGCCGTCTGCTCGAACGTCCCCAGCTGCGCCCGGTGCGACCCGTCGTGACGCGCCGGGTCGAGCACCCGCAGCCGGTTGCCGCGCGACTCGTGCCACATCCCGGCGTACAGCGCGTACGTCCCCGGCGGCACATCCGGGAACGGCCGGACGTTGAAGCGATCGGCCACGATCTCCCCGGGACGCCAGCGGTTCGTCGGGTACGACCAGTCCCCCGGCTCGTGATCGCCTGCGCCGGTCCCCGCGAACCGCGCCTGATCCGGTCTCGTCCCTTCGACGTGCAGGAAGACCTGGAAGCGCGTTTCCACCGGCCGCGTCGCGCGCCACCAGGTCGTCACCACCAGCGGCCGGTGCCGGCGGATCCGCGGCGTCTCCACGAGGTACCCCAGCATCTCGATGCCGTGATCGAGACCGACGGGAGGATCGAACCGCACCGCCCCGGCGGGCAGATCCGGCACGATCGCGGCCGGCGTCGGGAACAGCACGTCCGCCGGCGGCGTGCGCGGGGCCGGGACCGGCGGGAACGCCGAGCCGTCCGCCGGAGGCCGGGGACGCGGACCGTCCCGGATGACGACGTAGCCGACGGGCTCCGATCCCCCTGCCCCGTCGGCCGCGCGCCGCGCCACCTCGGTCCCCATCGCCCGCGACAGCCGTTCGAGCCTCGACAGCGCAGCCTCGGCGTCCTGCGCTCCCGCGCGCTCCGTGCGGTTCGTCCGCAACCGCACGGGGATCGCCTCGATCCACCGCACGCCGGCCCGGTCGAAGTGCAGCCGGAAGACGATCCCCCGGTGGCTCGGGCCGTCGTCGTCGTAGTCCCACAGCAGGTTGCCCGCGTCGTAGAGAATCGGCCTGCCGCGATGGATCTCGATCCCCTGCGTGCGGTGGGCGGAATGGCCGAGCACGGCGTCGGCGCCGGCGTCGATCAGCCGCCTCGCCAGCCGCACGCGCTCGGGCGCCGGCTCGTCGGCGTTGTTCGGCCCCCAGTGGATCGTCAAGAAGACGACGTGCGCCCGCCGCCGCGCGACGGCCACCTGCGAACGGACGGCGGCGACGAACGCCTCGGGGTCGCGTTCCGACAGGTGGTTGCCGCCCGTCTTGCCCGGGCGAACCGCGAACGTCGCCTGGGTCGCGTCCACGCCGACGAACGCGACGTTCACGTCGCCCACCGTGCGGAACGCCGGGGCCGACGCTTCCGCCGCATCCCGGCCCGCGCCGACCCGCTGGACGGCCGCGGCGTCCAGGATCGCCAGCGCGTCGTCGAGCGCCTCCGGCCCGTAGTCGCCCGAGTGGTTGTTCCCGAGCGTCACGACGTCGATCCCGCCCTCGACCAGGATGCGGACCAGGTCCGGCCTGCCGCGGTAGTAGAACGAGTTCCTCTCGCCCTTGTCCTGCATCTCTCCGCGGGCCGACAGGACACATTCGAGGTTCACGAGGGCGACGTCGGCCGAGGCGAGCAGATCGCGGATCGGGGCGAGCGGACCCGATGCGTCGTCGTCCGTGACGCCGACGTGCATGCGCCGGGCCAGCATCACGTCGCCTCCGAACGCGAGCGTCCGGAGCGACCCTGGGATCTCCTCGGGCAGGAGGGTTTTGCTGCGCCTCGGCGCCGGCCGGCAACCGGCGGCGGACGCCGCGCACGCGACGAAGAGAACGGCGGCGCTCAGGCGGAACGGCGGGGGCATGGCGGGCCGATGCTACGGCAACGGCACGCCGTCGGTCGATAGCGGAACGCCCCGCGGGTTGCACCGCCCGCCCGCGCGTGCCAGATTATCCAGCACGAATGGCCGCGTCCGGCGGCGCTCGATGCGCGGACCGGCAGAGGGAGGTGAACCCATGCAAGGCTTCAGAATCTGGCTGCCGGCGGCCGCGTTGCTGCCGGTCTTCGGCTGCGTGGACGACGGGACGGAGACCCCGGACGACGCGGGAACGGAGTACGCAGGCGAGGACGCGCGGCCGGAAGGCCACGAGATCGCCGACGACGTTGATGACGGCGGGGACGAAGGCAGCGAGGCCCACGAGGGTCCCTGCACGAACGACGAGCAGTGTTCGGACGACCTGTGGTGCAACGGCCGGGAGCGATGCCTGGGCGGTTCGTGCACCGCCGGAACCTACCCCTGCGACGACCGCATCGACTGCACGGTGGACTCCTGCGACGAGTCCGCCGATCGGTGCGCCAACACGCCGGATCACGATATCTGCTCGAACGGCCTCCCCTGCGACGGCGCAGAGCGGTGCCTCCCGACGAGTGGCTGCGTGGCGGGGTCGCGCCCCGACTGCCGGGACGAGGACCCGTGCACGATCGACGACTGCTTCCCCGATCGCGGCGGGTGCATGCACGACCCCAGGGACATCGACGACGACGGCTACCATGCCGCGTTCGCCCCGGGCGCCGTCAGGTGCCCCGGCGACGACTGCAACGACAGCGACCCGGCCGTCAATCCCGGCGCCGCCGAGATCTGCAACGACGTGCGCGACAACGACTGCGACGGCGCCATCGACTTCGCCGACGAGGACTGCCGGCCGGCGAACGACACATGCGCGGGCGCGATGCCGCTCGTGGAAGGGACGCGCACGCCGTCCTCGACCCGCGGGACCAGGAACGACTACCCGTCGCTCGCCTGCGGCTGGGGCAACAACGAGGTCGTCTTCCACGTGACGCTCGACGCAACGCGCGATCTCATCGTCACGGCCGCCGGTCTCGGACCCAACCTGGACGTCGACATCCAGCGCGTCTGCGGCGACAGGAACAGCTCGCTCCGCTGCGCCAGCGGCTCGACCGTGACGCTCCGCAAGAACTCGCTCGACCCCGGCGCCTACTACGTGATCGTCCAGACGGACCGGGACGGGGACTTCACCATCGAGTACCGCACGGAGGGGCCGACGCCGATCCCGCCCAACGACCGCTGCGCCGGCGCAACCGACATCCCCGAGGCGAACGGAACGACCCGCGGAACCCTGTTCGATACGTCCCACGACTACGTCCCCTCATGCGCCGCCGGTTCCACCTTCCCCGACGTGTTCTACCGGCTGGAGCTGACGGAACCCCGCAAGGTGACGATGACGCTGCAGACGGCCCTCCGCCCGGCGGGCACGTACCTCGCGCTGTCCACCGAGTGCGGGGCGGCCCGGGCGGAGCTGGCGTGCGCCGGCGGATCGACCGCCACGATCACGCGGAACTACCTCGACGCGGGGATCTACTACGTCACGGTCGATTCCTCGGACGCCGGACCGTTCACGCTCGACGTCCGGTTCGACGCCCCGATTCCGCCGCCGGCGAACGACAGGTGCCCCGGCGCCGCCGACATCTCGGGCGGGGGCTTCTTCGTGGGAACGATGGTCGACACGTACCGCGACTACCCGCCGTCCTGCTCGACTGCGTTGCCCAGCGACGTCGTGTACGTCTTCACCACGACCGATCCGCAGGACGTGACGGTGAGCGTCTCGCCGATCGGCGCGGCCGTGAACTACGTCGCCGCGCTGCGGACGACCTGCGCCGACGGCGCGACGGAGATCGCGTGCCGTTCGGGCAACCCCGCCCGCTTCACGCGGCGCAGTCTGCCCGCGGGGACCTACTACGTCGTCGTGTCCGGCCCCGCGACGGGCCCGGGCGACAGCTTCGTCCTCTTCCTCACCATCGCCCCGCCGACGCCGACGCCGGCAAACGACATCTGCACCGGCGCGCCGGACGTCTCGGCCGGCGGCACGTTCGTCGGCTCGACGACGGCGTGCGGCGACGACTACGAGCCGACCTGCACCGGCGCCGCCGGCTACCTCGACATCGTCTACCGGCTCGATCTCGCCGGCGCCGCCGACGTGACGCTCGCCCTGGGTTCCGCCGCCGCGGACTCCTTCCTCGACCTGCGGAGCGGCGCCTGCGGCACGGGCACGACGTCGATCCGCTGCCTGTCCGGCGCATCCCCGCGCATCTTCCAGCGCAACGTGCCGGCGGGGAGCTACTGGATCCTCGTGGAGACGCAGACCGAGGCGACCACGACGATCGACGTCACCGTCGGGCCGCCGACATCCGCCTGCGATGGGGCGCCCGTGATCAACGTCGACTACGGGGCGGGTTCCACGTTCACCTACACGACGACGGGGACCACGGCCGGCCGACCGAACGACTTCGTCCCCGGCTGCCTCTCCTTCAGCACCGCGCCGGACATGCCCTACCGACTGGTCCTGCCATTCCGCTCCTCGGTGACCTTCACCTCCGACACCATCGGCTATGATGGAGCGCTCCACGTGCGCAGCGCCTGCGACGTGGCGAGCAGCGAGGTCGGCTGCAACGACGACTGCGGATCGACGTCGCGCTCCTGCATCGGACCGCTCACCCTGGACGCCGGCAGCTACTACGTCATCCAGGACGGCTTCTCCAGCGGCTCGGGAAGCTTCACGCTGACGATCGCCGCCATCCGGTTGTAGCCGTTTCCGTTGTAGGGGGACAACAGGATGAACAGGAGGAACAGGAGGAGGAACGGGCTATCTGTGGAGTCTCTTGAACTCCAACTTGGGCATGACCTCGAAGCACGCCCCGATGATCTTCTCGGTGAAGTCATCCTGCAACATCCCATCCTGTCTATCCTGTCTATCCTGTCTATCCTGTCCATCCTGTTTGCCCAGACTCGATCGCTCAAACCGCATAGTACAGCTCGACCTCGTACGGGTGCGGCCGGCGCTGCACGTCGACGAGCTGTGCGCGCTTGCGGGCGATCCACGTGCGGATCAGGTCTTCGGGGAAGATCCCGGATCCGGTGAGGTAGGCCGAGTCGTCGGCCAGGGCGCGCAGGGCGTCCTCGAGCGACGTGGGCAGGGGCCGGATCCGCGCCCGCTTCTCCTCGGACCATTCGAAGACGTTCTCGTCGATCGGACCGAAGCCGCACGCGGTGGGATCGAGCTTGCGTTGCACGCCGTCGATGCCAGCCAGGAGCATGGCCGCCATGGCGAGGTACGGGTTGCACGTCGCGTCGGGCGGGCGGAACTCGAACCGCTTCTCCTCCGGCCGGGTGATGTAGTCCGGGATGCGGATGGCGGCCGAGCGGTTGCCGCGGGAGAAGAACAGGTTGATGGGCGCCTCGTAGCCGGGCACGAGCCGCTTGTAGCTGTTGGTCGACGGCGTGCACAGGCCGAGCAGCGATGGGCCGTGGTCCAGGACGCCGGCCATGAAGGACAACGCAAGCGGGGAGAGATCCGCGTAGCCGCCCGCGCGGTGGAAGACCGGCCGGTCGCCGTCGTAGAGGGCGAGGTGGAAGTGCAGGCCGCTGCCGGCCTCGCCGTACAGCGGCTTCGGCATGAAGGTCGCGGTCTTCCCGTGGTGCACGGCGGCCATCTTGACGACGTACTTGATGATCAGCACGGCGTCGGCGAGCTTGAGCGCCGGGCCCATGGCCGGCTCGATCTCGCACTGCCCCGGCCCGCCGACCTCGTGGTGGTGGTACCGGACCGGAATCCCCAGCCGCGTCAGGATGCCGACCATCTCCGAACGCAGGTTGTGGAGCCGGTCCAACGGCGGGGCGGCGTGGTACCCGCCGCCCATCGGCACGGCGTACCCCGCGCCGGTCGTCTCCCTGGATCGCCAGGCGGCCTCCTCGGATGGGTGTCGATCCGTAACTGATTGAGAATACTTGTGATTTCTGTCTGTCCAAGGCTCCCCCGTGACGGTTCTGTCATGAACCGCCCCTCGAACGCCGACTTCGCCGCGCCGCCGAACCGGGTGAGCGGTGCGGCGGCGAT
>CAMTWF010000316.1:0-19557 GCA_947085355.1 uncultured delta proteobacterium | reverse complement strand
GGCCGGCATCGCACTCCTCCCCGAGCGGTATTCCGGAGAGCACTCCGCGGCGGCTTCGCTCGCGGTGATCGTACGGATCGCTGAGTGCCACGGTGGTACGAACCGGGATGCACGTCGATGGCGCCGAATGCCGGATGGCAGAGACCGCCCGGTGAGGTCCGGGCGGGTCGTGCCACGCTGGCAGACGGCGCCCGTGACGTACGGAGAGGCCCGTGCACGGGTGGCAGGCGGCGGTCTGCAGTTGCAGGGTGGCCCTTGCAAGGCTGGCAGAGGGGTCCGCGGAGGTACCAGGAGGGCAATTCCACGGTGGCAGAGCGTGTTCTGCCGGTCGTCGGGGTCGGTTGGTGCCTGCGTGGCACACGGTGATCTGCAGGATCATCGCCGGCAAATCGGGTGCGGACCGGCGGGATCGGCGGTGGAGCCGGGGGGTTGGACGGGTAGCCGTTCGCCCCCGTTGATAGTCCCGACCGGTGGGGAGGGTGAACGGTTACCACAACCCTTCCCTACCGGTCGGGGCCATGAAGGGGGGATGGTGAACGGTTGCCTCACTCGTAGTGCAGGCCCTCGACCGGGCGCATCTTGGCGGCGCGCCAGGACGGGATCAGCGTGGCGACGAGGCAGATGGCGAAGGCGATGCCGGCGCACACGGCGTAGTCGACGGCGCGCATGTCGATCGGCAGGTGGTCGATCATGTAGACCTTCGGGTCGAGCGGCCATCCATAGGCGCGGAGGAGCGCCGACAGGCCGATGCCGAGGCCGACGCCGATCGCCAGGCCGGCGACGCCGATGGCGACGCCCAGGACGAGGAAGACGGTTCGGACGTCGGCGTCCAGCGCCCCCATGGACTTGAGGATCGCGATCTCCTTCTTCTTCTCCAGGACGATCAGGATCAGCGTCGACACGATGTTGAAGGCGGCCACGCCGACGACCACGGCCAGGACGATGACGAGCACGATCTTCTGGATGAACAGGGCGGTGAACAGGTTGCGGTTGAGTTCCTTCCACGTGATGACCCGGTAGGACGACTCGTGCGTCGCGTCGGCCAGGAGCGTCGCCGGCAGCGTCGCGACCGCCGCCGCCCGGCGCGGAAGCCAGCGACGATCGGGGAACCGCTCCCACGAGCCGCCCGTCCGGAGCAGCCCGCCGCGCACGCCCTGAAGCCCCTCGACCGTGTCGTAGGCCGCGAGCAGCGCGCGCAGGTCGTCGGCGACCTCCCCGGCGCGATCGATGTCGTCGAGGCGCAACTCGACGCCGGTGACCGTGTCGCCGCGCTGGAACATCTCCTGCGCCTCGCGCAGGTGGATGAACACGGCCCGGCTGTCGTACTCGTTGAACCCCGAATAGAACAGGCCGGCGACCTCGAACGACACATCCGTCGGGCCCCCCTCGCCCGCCCCGAACCCGAAGCCGCCGGCCGGGGAGACGATGCGCACGACATCCCCCGGACGCGCATCGAGCTTCTCGGCCAGCGTCCGGCCCAGGACGATCGTCGGCAGGGCCGTGGCGGCCGACGGATCCCGCACGGCCTCCTCGACGGCAGCCTGAAGAACTCCGTCCAGATCGTCGGCCGCCGAATCGCCCGGCTCGTCGAACAGATCGGGCCGGAACGCCTCCGGGTGGAACAGGTCCTCCGCTCGACCGGCCCGCGGCGCGGCGGCCGGCTGCATCCGCCGCAGCGTCGCCACCGTTTCGTCGAGCGTCGGATCGAGCGCCGGTCCGGCCTGCGACGAGCCGTCGGACCCGGGCGGGACGGCCGCTCCGGTCAGGCCCTCCGGGGACACCTCCCCGGCCGGCGGAAGATCGCCCACCGGCGCCCGCGCGGCCGCTCCGTCCTTCTGCGGCCCGAACCACGCGCCTGGCAGATCGTCGACTCCCTTCGTGCGCTCCCTGCGGCTCCTGACGCGATCCTCGGCTCCCGGCGACGGCCGCAGGTCGCGCAGGGATCCCGCCGAGCCGTCCCCCCGTGTGATCTGCCGTCCGGCGTCGAGGACGCCCGACGAGCTTGCCGGATCGACCCCCTTGACGAGCACGCCGTGCGTGCGGCTCCCCTTGAGGATCATCCGTTCGTTGATGACGAACGGGGCGGCGCCGACTACGCCGGGGATCGACCGCGCGATCGCGCCGACATCCTCGTAGCGGTCGAACTCCCAGCCGCCGGTCATCACCAGCACGTGCGAGTTGAACCCGACCACCTTCTCCGTGATCGTGGTCTGGAGGCCCGACGAAGCGCCGACGATCGTGGTAAGCGCCGCCACGCCGATCGCCACGCCGATCACCGCCATCGACGTGATGAAGGAGATGAACGCCTTCTTCTTCGTCAGCAGGTACCGGACGGCGATACGAACGGCGAAGCCCCGCATCGCCCGCGTGCTAGCCGAGGTGGACGGAATTGGCAATCAGGCAGTTGCCGGTGGTCAGTGGTCAGTTGCCAGTGGTCAGTTGCCAGTGGTCAGTTCTTGGGCGCCGATCTGACTTGCCGAACACCGAGCACCAACACCCACGACTGACCACTGACCACTGACCACTGACCACTGACCACTGACCACTGGCAACTGACCACTGACCACCGGCAACTGCCTGCCTACGGATCGAACCTGTACCCCACGGAGCGCACGGTGACGACGTAGCGCGGCGACTGCGGGTCGTCCTCGATCTTCTGCCGCAGCGACAGTATGAAGTTGTCCACCGTCCTCGCGGTTCCCTCGTAGTCGTAGCCCCAGACGTCCCGGAGGATGTGGTCGCGCGCGAAGGCCCGCCTGGGGCTTCGCACGAGCAGGGCCAGGAGATCGAACTCGCGGGGCGTCAGGTGCACCTCGGCGCCGCGGCGCGACACGGTCCGCGACCTGAAGTCGACGCGTACGTCCCCGAAGGCGACCTCGGTCCATTCCGCCTTCTCCTCCCGGCGCCTGCGCAGCGCCGCGTCGACCCTGGCGAGCAGTTCCGGCAGGTCGAACGGCTTGGTCACGTAGTCGTCCGCGCCCAGGCCGAACCCTTCGAGCTTGTCCGGCAGCGCGCCCATGGCCGACAGGATCACGACCGGCGTCCGGACCTTCCGGGCGCGCATCTCCTGGAGGATCTCCAGGCCGCTCATGCCGGGGAGCATCAGGTCCAGCACGACGAGGTCGGGATGCTCGTCCAGGACGGCGTGCATTCCCTCCGGTCCGTCGCGCGCGGTCAGGACCTTGTATCCGACCGCCTTGAGGTTCATCGCCAGGCCCTCGCGGAGCGACCGGTCGTCCTCGATGACGAGGATCGTCTCGCCCCTGCCCGCCCAGCCGCCTCCCGCAGGCATCGCCGTCTACCTTCCGGCCGGGGCGGGCGCCGTTTCGAGTGACGGCACCGATATCGTGAACGTGGCGCCGCGTCCGGGCTCGCTGTCCACCTTGACCAGCCCGCCGTGGGCGCGCGCGACGTCCTTGACGATCGACAGACCGAGCCCCGCTCCCGACGCCCGGCCGCTCAGCCGGTGATCCACCCGGTAGAACGGCTCGAAAATGCGCTGCTGCTCGCTCCTGGGCACGCCGACGCCGTTGTCCGCGACCGAGACCTCGACGGCGCCGTCCGAGTCACGGGTCGTCACGCGGATGACCTTGCGCTCGCCGGTGCACTTGTATGCGTTGGCGAGGAGGTTGAGGACGGCGCCCGCGAGCGCCTCGCGGTCGATCTCGGCCGTCGACCCGGCGGACAGTTCGACGCCCAGATCGACGCCGGCCGAATCGACGAAGGCCCGGAACGACTTCAAGGCGTCCTCGACGGCATCGTTGATCGATCCCGGCGCCCGCGCGTAGCGGCGGCGCCCCTCGGAGATCATCCGCCACTCGAGCACGCGCGAGATCAGCCCGTCGAGCTTCTCGGTCTCGCGCAGCACCCCGTCCACGCACCGCTCCCGGTCTTGTGCGTCGGTCGCGTGACGGAGCTGGAGCGTCTGGGCGTACAGGCGGATCGCCGCCAGCGGAGTGCGCAGCTCGTGCGTCACGTTGCCGACGAAAGTCGCCTGGCGTTGCGCGAGGCGCGCGCGCTTCGTGAGCGCCACCAGGATCGTTATCGTGAGGCCGAGCGTGGTGGCGGCGAGCGTGGTCACGAGGATGCCGATGATCAGGCCCTGCACCTCGCTCCAGAGCACGAGCGCCACGATGCCGGCCGCGGACATGAGGCACACGGGGACCAGCACGCCCAGGACCAGCATCAGAAGGATGCCGCCCACCGAGGCGCTCGCGACACGCTTGCTCCCGGCGCTCATCACGCCGCATATACCACGTGCACCCCTTGGCGGTGGGGAACATCGGCCTGTACGAATCCGGGCCTTCATGTACTAGGCTCCGGCCGTCTTGGAGTCCGTCGCCTACGATACGTTCGAGGTCGCGCATCGCAAGTCCCTGGCGGGCGGCTATGCCGTCGTCCGGGCGGTGCGGTCCGGCTTCGATGCGGAGCCCGGGCAGTTCGTGATGGTCCGCGGCGACTGGGGCGTCTCGCCGTTCCTGCCGCGTCCGTTCTCGCTGGCCTCCGCGGGGGACGGCGAGGCGATGCTGCTGATTCGCGTGGTGGGCGACGGCACCCGCCGACTGGCCGCCGTCCAGCGGGAGGACGAACTGTCCGTCAACGGACCGTTGGGGCGCCCGTTCGGGCCGGTCGCGAGAGGCGAGCGGCTCCTGTTGGTCGGCGGCGGCGTCGGCATCGCGCCGCTGCTGTTCCTGGCCCGCAGGGCGGCGCGAGCCGGCGCGGGAGCGGTCGAGGTGCTCTACGGCGGGCGCACGCGCCGCGACCTGCCGCTCGCTCCCGATATCGCCGCAGCGGCCACCGGGGCGACGTTCACGACCGAGGACGGCAGCGCCGGGGAGCGGGGGCTCGTGACCGACGCGGCGGCCCGTCGCATCGACCGGGCCGCGTTCGACCGCGTCGTCGCCTGCGGTCCGTGGGCGATGATGGCCGCGATCGCCGGGCTTGCCGCCGCCGCGGGACTCCACTGCGAGACGTCGCTCGAAGCGATGATGGCCTGCGGATTCGGCGTCTGCCTCGGCTGCGCCGTTCCGGCGGCCGGCGGAGGGTACCTCTACGCCTGTTCCGACGGCCCGGCGGTCGACGCCGGGCTCGTGGACTGGGACGCCGGCGACCCGGGCCTCCCGAGCGCGGCGTCGCGGACGCAGGCCGGCCCCAAGCGGGCGCCGCGCTGCGCCGCCGGGGAGCGTGACAAGTGACCCGGCGCGGGATTCGGATAGGCCGCCTGCGGCTGCGCAACCCGGTCATGACGGCGTCCGGAACGTGCGGTTACGGCGTCGAGCTTGCCCGCTACCTCGACATCGCCACGCTCGGCGCCGTCTGCACCAAGGGCCTCTCGCTCCGCCCGCGCATCGGCAACCGCCCGCCGCGGATCTGCGAGACGCCGGCCGGGATGCTGAACGCGATCGGCCTGGCCAACATCGGCGTCGAGGCGTTCGTGCGGGACAAGCTGCCCGCGTTGCGCGCCGCGGGCGCCACCGTGGTCGCCAACGTCTTCGGCGAGACGGTCGAGGAGTTCGTCCAGGTCGCGCGGCGGCTGGCCGGCGAGCAGGGAGTCCACGCGCTCGAACTGAACGTCTCCTGCCCCAACGTCGCGAAGGGGGGTCTGGCGTTCGGCACGGACCCGGCGCGTCTCGCCGACGTGACCCGAGCGGTCCGCGACGCCGTCGACTTGACGGTGATCGTGAAGTTGCCGCCCGAGACCGCCGACGTCGGGGCGCTCGCGCGCTCCGCCGTCGACGCCGGCGCCGACGCGCTGTCGGTGATGAACACGATTCGAGGCATGGCGATCGACGTCCGCACGCGCAGACCGCGCATCGCCAACGTGACCGGCGGGCTGTCGGGACCGGCGGTGCGCCCGATCGCCGTGCGGCTCGTCTACGAGGTCTCGCTGGCGGTCCAGGCGCCCGTGATCGGCGTGGGCGGCGTGGCGCGATGGGAGGATGCCGCGGAGATGATGCTGGCGGGCGCGAGCGCCGTTCAGGTCGGGAGCGCCTCGTTCGCGAACCCGCGGGCGCCCCTGGAGGTGCTGTCGGGTCTGGCGTCCTTCTGCCGCAGGCAGGGGATCGACTACGCCGACCTCGTCGGCGCCGTGCGGCTGGATTGAGCGCGGGCACGGCCGCGCTATGCGCTATGCGTGGAACGCCTTGAGCAGGGGGGCGATGACCAGCGATACGACGCACATGAGCTTGATGAGGATGTTCATCGACGGTCCGGCGGTGTCCTTGAACGGGTCGCCGACGGTGTCGCCGACGACGGCCGCCTTGTGCGCCGGCGAGCCCTTCCCGCCGAAGGCGCCGCCCTCGATGTGCTTCTTGGCGTTGTCCCACGCGCCGCCGGCGTTGGCCATGAAGATCGCCAGCAGCACGCCGGTCACGGTGGCGCCCGCCAGCAGGCCGGTCAGCGCCCGCACGTCGATCAGGCCCATGACGACCGGCGCGGCGACGGCGAGCAGCCCGGGCAGCACCATGCGGCGGATCGCCGCCGCGGTGGAGATGTCCACGCAGCGCGCGTAGTCGGCACGGACGCCTTCCTTGCCGTCCAGCAGGCCGGGGATCTCGCGGAACTGCCGGCGGACCTCGGCGATCATCGACTGCGCCGCCTGGCCGACCGCGTTCATCGCGAAGCTGGCGAACAGGAACGGGAACATCCCGCCGACGAACAAGCCGGCCATGACGACCGGATCGGTCAACTGGACGCTCCCCAGATCCATCTGCGTGCGGAATGCCGCGAACAGCGCCAACGCCGTCAGCGCCGCGGACCCGATCGCGAAACCCTTGCCGATGGCGGCCGTGGTGTTGCCTACCGCGTCCAGCTTGTCCGTCCGGCCGCGCACCTCCTTCGGCAGCCCGCTCATCTCGGCGATGCCGCCCGAGTTGTCCGCGATCGGGCCGTAGGCGTCCACGGCGAGCTGGATGCCGGTCGTGGACAGCATCCCCAGGCCGGCCAGCGCGATGCCGTACAGCCCGGCGAACTCGTACGAGAGCCACGTGGCGAGCGCGATCAGCAGCAGCGGCGCGGTCGTGGACGCCATCCCGGTCGCCAGCCCCTTGATGATGTTGGTGGCCGCCCCCATCTCGGCCGCCTGCGCGATCCGTCGCGCCGGCCCGCGCGCCTCGGCCGTGTAGTACTCCGTGATCAGCCCGATGAGCAGACCGGCGACCAGGCCGCCCGCCGTCGCGGCGAACAGCCGGTTCGCATCGATGACGAGGCCCTCCTCCGAGGCGATCCGGCCCGGCACCAGCGCATGGATGACGAAATAGGCGGCCACGATCATCGCCCCGTCGGCCAGGAACGTGCCGAGGTTGAGCGCCGCCTGCGGGTTGCCGCCCTCGCGTGTGCGCACGAAGAACGTCCCGAGGATCGAGCAGACGATTCCGACGCCCGCCAGGATGCCGGGGAGCAGCACCAAGCCGTACTGGAAGTCCGGATGGGCGTGCGACATCGGCACGATCCAGACCGCCCCGAGGACCATGGCGCTCAGGACGGCCCCCACGTACGACTCGAACAGATCGGCCCCCATCCCAGCCACGTCGCCGACGTTGTCGCCGACGAGGTCGGCGATCACCGCCGGGTTGCGCGGATCGTCCTCCGGAATCCCGGCCTCGACCTTGCCGACCAGGTCGGCGCCGACGTCGGCCGCCTTCGTGTAGATCCCGCCGCCGACGCGCGCGAAGAGGGCGATCGACGAGGCGCCGAGCGAGAAGCCGCTCAGCGACGAGATCACCGCGCCGATCCCCTCGCGCGGATCGCCGACCTCCATGCCGAACATCTCGCGGTAGAGCAGGAACAGGAGCCCCAGGCCGAGCAATCCGAGACCGACGACGCACATCCCCATGACGGCGCCGCCGGAGAAGGCCACGCCGAGCGCCCTGTTGATGCTCGTCTCGGCGGCGTGCGCCGTCCGCACGTTGGCTCGCGTCGCCACGCGCATCCCGAAGAACCCGGCCAGGGCGGAGCAGGTCGCGCCGACGACGAACGACACCGCCACCCACCAGTGCGCGTCGCCGCTCAGGTGGTTCGCAACGCCCAGCGCGGCCGCCACCAGCAGCACGAAGATCGCGAGCACCTTGTACTCGCGACCGAGGAACGCCATCGCCCCCTCGCGAATGTAGCCGGATATCTCCTGCATCCGCTCGTTGCCCGCGGCCTGCCGGCCGACCCAGCGGGCTTTCCAGAGAGCGAACAGCAGCGCGAGCGCGCCGGCGATCGGGACAAGATACGCCAGGGCTATCATGGGATCCCTCCTTTCGACCGCGGGTTGCTAGACCGCCGAGTGCGGAAAGTCAACGAACGGGACGGCAGGCATTCGGGGCTCGGCAGGTAACTTCTTAGCGCGGCGGCGCCGCAACCAAAGGATGAATCACCGCAGAGACGCAGAGGGCGCAGAGAATGGTCTCTGTGTTCTCTGCGTGCTCCGCGGTGACCAATATCGTCGCGCCGCGCGACGATTCTCGGGAGTAGTAGATCAAAAACTGATGGCGGCTGTCCCCCGTGGACGTGGACGTGGACGTGGACGTGGACGACTCCCCGCGAACCGCGAACAGCGAACCGCACCCGGGTTGTTTCCCGCCCGCGGCGTGGGGTAGCCTTCCCGGGATGTCCCTGCCAGATGGGCCGTCCGTCGATTCCGGCCGTCCGCCCGTTCCGGCCGTGCACCGCACCACGTGGACCGGGGGCCGCGGTTCGTGGACCGAGCGCGCCATCCATCTCTTGTCGGGATGGCTATCGCCGTCCGGGGCAGTGGCCCTCGCGACCACGCTGGCGGCGTGGTGGTTCTGGGCGGTGGTCGCCATCCTCGTGCGCGACGTTCCGGGCAACATGCAGCCGGTCGTGCCGGACCAGTTGGGATACGTCCTGGTGGGCATGCTTGCGTTTTACTTCCTGGTTCGGTTCGGGGTGTTCAGGCGTCTGGGTCTGCGGGCCTTGGAGGCGCCGTTGCCGCGCGAGATGAACGACGCGTTCGCCGGACCGGACGTGCGACTCGACCTGTCGGTGGATGCCTCGGTTGCGGCGCTCGGGGTGCTGGAGCGGTTCCCCCGGTTCATCGGGGCGTACGCGCTGGCGCTGGGGGTGGCCGTCATGGTCGTGGGGGCGGCCCGCGCCGCCTTGACCGCCGGGCTCACCCATCCGGAGGTCGTCCGCGCGATCCTGACCCTGACGATCGCTGCCGCGAGCGCCGCCGCGGCCGAGATGCTGGCCGAGTTCGCGACGTCGCGCGCCCGGTTCGACATCCGCAGGGAGATCCAGCGGAGCGGGGCGACCGTGCCGGCGCCGCACCCGCGGTCGAGCCTGGCGCTCAAGCTGGGCTTCATCCTCGCGGTCGTCGTATGGGCTCTCGGCATGGACGCAGTCCTGACTCCCCTGGATGCGATCCTGGCGAACCCCGTCGGGATCCTGGGCCCGCCGGTCGTGCTCGTGCTGACCGTGGGCTTCGTGCTGCGGCTCCTGCTCGTCGTGATCCGGCGCGACATGCACGAGGTGCGCGTGGCGGCGGCGGATCTCGCGGCGGGCGGGACCGGCGCGCTTCACACCGGCAGCCTGGACCGCGAGATGATCGACCTGGCGGGGAGCGTCTCCCGGCTGGCCGAGGCGGCCGCGGAGGCCAGGACCGCGGCGGAGGCGCGATCGCGCGACCTCGCGGCGCTCGCCGACACGCTGGAGCGACAAGTGGAACGTCGCGCCGGCGCCATACGGGCGTTCAACGAACGTCTCGAGGCGCTCAACGCGATATCCGCACAGGTCGCCGAGACGATGGATGTCCGGCGGATCGCGGAGACCGTCGTCGACCGCTTCCCCGCGCTGCTCGGCGCCAGGAATTGCTCGGTGTTCCTGCACGAAGAGGACGAGGACGTGCTGCGCATGGTGGCGCACAACCAGGAGGGCGTGCCGCACGACCCGCCCTCCGATGTGCCGCTCGACGCGGACAGCATCACCGCCCGCTGCTTCCGGGCGGACCGATCGCTGTTCGTGCGCGACATCGAGAAGGAGATGGGGCTGCCGCGCAGGGATCGCTACCGCACGGGATCGTTCATGAGCCTCCTCATGAAGCGCGGCGACCGCAAGGTCGGGATCGTCCACCTCTCGGACAAGATCGGCGCCGATGCGTTCGACGAGGACGACCTGCGGCTCGCGCAGACGTTCACCGACCACCTGGCGGCCGCGTTCACGAATGCGAGGCTGTTCGACCAGGCCCGCCACGACGCCAACACCGACCAGCTTACCGGCCTGATGAACCGCCGGTTCTTCGTGGAGCGCCTCGGCCAGGAGATCGGCCGGGCGCAGCGGTTCGGCGGGACGTTCACGATGGCGATGATGGACCTGGACGACCTCAAGCAGATCAACGACTCGTTTGGCCACCTGGCCGGCGACGCCGTGCTGCGATGGGTCGCCGACGCGCTGCGGTCCACGACGCGCGGCGTCGATGTGGCGGCGAGGCACGGCGGCGACGAGATGGCGGTGCTGCTCATCGAGGCGCCGTTGGCCGGCGCCCAGGTGTGGGCGGAACGGGTCCGCACGGCGGTCCGGCAGGGAAAGTTCATCTGGCAGGGCAGGCAGGTGCGCGCGACGGTGTCGATCGGGCTGGCGCAGTGGACGCCCGGGATGCTCCGAGACGATCTGATCGAGGCGGCCGACAAGGCAGCCTACCGGGCCAAGGAAGCGGGGAAGGACGCCGTCGCCGTCGCGTGAATCAGCCGGACCGAGGCAGGGTCGAAGCGCTCGCGAAACGGACCCGACGGCGCGTGTCGTCGGGCGGAGGTGAGACGACATGGAGAAGGTGCTGGCCGCACTGGCCGCAATGGTGGGCGGGATCCTCGACCAGCCGGCCGCGACCCCGGCCGCCGGACAGGCGTCCCAGCCGGCCGCCGCGGACGCCGCCGCGCCGGCGGCTCCGACCGCCCAGGAGGTGGTCGCCCGCGTCCAGGCGCTCTACGACGGCACGACGACGTTCCAGGCCAACTTCAGGCAGGTCTTCCGCCACCGGCTCAACCCGGGCCGCGAGAAGGTCGCTCGCGGCGTCGTCTACCTCCAGAAGCCGGGCAGGATGAGGTGGGAGTACCAGGAGCCGGACCGGAAGCTGATCGTGTCGGACGGGACGACGCTGTGGGTCTACGAACCGGCCGAGCAGCAGGTATTCGAGCAGTCGCTGCGGGAGTCGGACCTGCCCACCGCCGTGGCGTTCCTGCTCGGGTCCGCCTCGCTGTCGGAGGAGTTCGACGCGCGTCTCGTGGATGACGGCACCGAGTCGGCCCGCAGCCGGTACGTCCTGGAACTGCGGCCTCGCCGCCCGTCGTCGCAGTACTCCAGGCTTCTCCTGGTGGCCAGGACGTCCGACTACCGGATCGTCCGAACCGTCGTCGTGGACCACTCGGAGAACACCAACTCCATCGAGTTCGCCGGCGTCGTCATGAACGGCGAGATCTCCGCCGGCCGCTTCAGGTTCGTTGCGCCGGAAGGCGCGCGGACGGTGAGGTAGTTCGACGGTGGTAACCGTTCACCGGGGGGGCCACCTCCCCTGAACGGTTACGGTGAATCCATCCTCGCCTATCCCATCCTCCCCGCGTCGCGGAACGAGAAGTAGCCGTTCCTGGCGACGATGAGGTGATCGAGGAGCGGTATCCCCAGGATCGCCCCGGCGCGGGCCAGCCTCTCGGTGAGGACCTGGTCCTCGACGCTCGGCGCCGGATCCCCGGACGGGTGGTTGTGCGCCAGGATCGCGGCGGCGGCGCTGCGGCGGATGAGCGGCGCGAAGATCTCGCGGGGGTGCACGACGCACGAGGCGAGCGTCCCGACGGCGACGAGGTGGCGGGAGATGAACCTGTTTCGGGCGTCGACGGCGACTACGTAGAATCGCTCCTGGCGGCCGCGGACGAGCGATTGGCGGAGCAGCGAGTACGCCTCCGAGGCCGAGCGGAGCGCGGGTTCGTCCGGCGAGGGCGCGGGTGCTTCCATGCGGCGCAGCGCCTCGCGAACGGCGGTATCGCGGAGCGATTCGGGTTGGGGCGTCCGGTCGTCGATGTCGGCGTCCGCGGCGCCCGGCCATGACCGGCCGGTTCCGGCGATCAGGGCGAGCAGGTCGTGGTTGCTGATGTCGCGCAGCGGCGAGTCGCTCATGGCAGGGGGCCTTCTGCATCCCGCGGGCCGGCGACCGCCGTCGCGAACCGGTCGGAACCCCGAGGATTCCGGCGGGGCCGCCGGCGCCCCGCCGCCGGTTGGCCGGCGGGCGGCGCGTGCTGGTAGGCTGCCGTCGATGGCTTTCCGTGCCGCCACGGCGGTTCTCCTGGCTTTCTGCGCCGCGGCCTGCTCCCGGCGCGGCGCGGTCGGAAGCGATTCGAGCGGCACGCGGGATGCGTCGCGGCCGGTCCCGTCCGGGGCGGCCGGCACAGCCGAGGCGTTCGATGCGGAGGCGGATGCACAGGACGCGCCGCCGGCCGCCGTGGAAGCGGCCCGTCGGGATCCCGGCGACGGTTTCAGGTCGTTTCGCGCGGGGCGGTTGCGCAGCGGGAGAGCGCCGGCGGCGGCGCCGCGTCGGCCGGAGATCCGGTGGACCTTCCGGACGAAGGACGCGATCGGGGCGCAGCCGGTCGTCGCCGCGGACGGCACGGCGCTCGTCGCGTCGCTCGACGGCACGCTGTACGCCCTCTCGCCGGACGGATCGCTCCGGTGGACGTTCCCCGCGGGCGACCGCATCTACTCGACGCCGTGGATCGCCGACTCGGGGCAGGTCGTCTTCGGCTCCGACGCGGACCGCCTGCACGCCCTGGACCCGTCGGGGAAGGTCCAGTGGACGATGCTGCGCCCGGACGACGCGGAGAGGCCCGATCTGCACGACGTGGACACGGCGCCCGTGGCGACGCGCTCCGCCGTCTACGTCGGCGCCGGGCTCTACCTGTATTCGCTGGACATGGAGGGCCTCGTCCGCTGGCGCGTCGCCACCGGCGGGAAGGTCTTCTCCTCGCCGGCGCTCCTGCCGGACGGCACGATCGTCGTGGGATCGCAGGACGGACACCTGTGGGCCGTGCGCCCGGACGGGACGGTGCGGTGGAAGTACCGCACGCGGGGCGACGTGGACTCCACGCCGGCGGTGGACGAGGCGGCCGAGGCGATCTACGTCGGTTCGGACGACGGGATGGTGCACGCCGTGTCGTTCCGCGGCGCGCGGCTGTGGGCGACTGAGGTCGGCGGCTTCGTGCGCACCGGTCCGGCGATCGGTCCCGACGGGACGGTGTACGCGACGACGTTCGGCCCCGTGGCGCGCCTGCAGGCGCTCGATCCCGACGGCGGCTGGGTGCGTTGGACGGTCGAGGCGGGCCGGGGTCCGTCGGCCGAGTTCGGGATCCGGTCGTCCCCGATCGTCGCCTCGGACGGCGTCGTGCTCTTCGGCGCGCCGGGCGGGAGCGTGCGCGCGGTGACCCGCGACGGCGAGCCGCTGTGGTCGGTGGACGTGCCGTCCGACGTCGACGGCGGCCCGATCCTCGTCCAGGACGGAACGATCTACTTCGGAACCGACGACGGGACGTTCTACGCCGCCGGCGATGCGCCGCATTGACACCGCTCGCCTGCGCCCCGATGCTCGGCCTCCATGGCGAGCCGCCGCCTGCCGGGCAGGACCGGGTTTCTCCTCGCATTCGTCGTGGCGTTGCTGATGCCGTCGGCGGCGCACGCGTGGGGGGCGCCGGCCCACATCGATTTCGCCATGGAGGCGCTTCGCTGGCTGGCGGTGGCGGCGCCGGCCGTGCGGTTGCTGCTGCTGCGCCATCCCGAGCCGTTCCTGTACGGCAGCGTCGTGGCCGACGTGGTCGTCGGGAAGAACCGAGCGCCCCAGCGGCTGCACTGCCACCGGTGGGAGGCGGGCATGGAACTGGTGGAGGCGGCATCGGACCCGGCCGAGCGCGCCTTCGCGTTCGGGTACGCATCGCACCTGGCGGCCGATTCCGTGGCGCACGGCGAGTACGTTCCGGCGAAGCTGGTCGAGTCGTTCGAGGGGCGCGGGCTGCGGCATGCGTACTGGGAGCTGCGCTTCGATTCGAGGGCGTTGCAGCGTCGGCCGGATCTGAGGGCGGTGTGGCTGGACCTCTCCCGGGCGCGCTTCCCTCGGCTGGACCGGTTCCTGGCGGGTCACCTCCACCCCGCGGTGTTGTCGCACGGAGCCTCGCGCGGAATCTTCGCCGGGTCGATGCTCTTCCAGAGGCGGCGGGCGTGGATGCGGGCCGCCAGGCGGATCGATCACCGCTCGACGTTCCCGCTCTCGGGCGGCGAGTTCGACTGGTACCGCGAGCGCGCCGTCGAGGCGATCCTGAGGTTCCTCTCCGATCCGGAGGGGCGCGTCGATCCGCCGCCCGATCCGGTGGGCGCGGAGCCGATCGCCTCGGCGCTGGCGCTGCGGAAGGACCTTCGGCGGGCGCGGCGGGCGCACGCGTTGCCGGCGCGCGCGTGGCTGGCGATGGGGCCGGCGCTGCGCGATGCCGTCGCCGCGCGAAGGCCGCTTGCGGATGTAGTAGCCGGTCTGCTCGACGGCGGCCGGGAACCGCGGTCGCCGTCGTGAATCGCGGCGCGGCCGACGGCTGACGATTGGGAGCCGCGCGCCGGACCGCCGTGGTAGGCTCGGCGTCGTGGCGAGGCCGTACGTTCCGATGCGCTACGTCGAGCCGTTGTACCGGCCGCCGAGCGAGGCGCAGTCGCTGATCTTCCAGGTGACGCTGGGGTGCTCGAACCTTCGCACCCGGCGCGATCCGTCGTCGCCGACCGGGTACCGCGTGCTGGGGGGCTGCGCGTTCTGCGTCGCCTACCAGACGAAGCCGTTCAAGGCGCGTGCCCAGGAGGAGGTCCTGGCGGAGATCGACGGCGCGGCCGCCGTCGTGCGCGGCGCCGATCGCGTCTTCCTGGCCGACGGCGACGCGCTCGTGCTGTCCACCGGCCGGCTGCTGCGGATCCTGGAACGGCTGTACGCCGGGTTTCCGCGGCTGGAGCGGGTGACGTGCTACGCATCGCCGCAGAACCTGCTGGCGAAGAGCGAGGCGGACCTGCGCCGCCTGCGCGCGGCCGGATTGACGATGATCTACGTCGGCATCGAGTCGGGCGACGACGCGATGCTGCGGCGGATCGACAAGGGGGCCACGGCCGCCGAGATGATCGAGGGGTGCCTGCGTGCGAAGGCGGCCGGCCTGGCGGAGTCGCTCACCGTGATCCTCGGCCTCGCCGGCCCGGCCGGGTCGCGGCGGCACGCCGAGGCCACGGCGCGGGTGCTCGACGCGATTTCGCCGGAATACGCCGCGGCGCTGACGCTCATGATCGAGGAGAGGGTCCCGCCGTTCGAGGAGGTCGTCGGCGACCCGGACTGGCGTCTTCTCTCGCCGCGCGAGGCGCTCGCCGAGTGCCGCATGATGCTCGATGCGATGCAGGCGGACGGCGTGGAGTTCCGGTCGAATCACGCCTCGAACTGGCTGGCGCTCAAGGGACGCCTGGCGCGCGACAAGCGCGGGCTCCTGGCGCAGATCGATCGCGCCATGGAGGACCCGCGGCTGCTGCGGCCGGAGTTCATGCGGGGGTTGTAGGTCTCGCCCGGAGGAAGCGAATGCGGAGTATCAAACGTTCGCTGGTCCTGTCGGTCGTCGCATGGACGGCGGCGTGCGGGCCGAAACCGGCGCCCGAGAACGCGGAGCCCGGCGCGGCGACGCTCGAGGAGGCACTGGCGACGCTCGATGCATACCGGACCCGCCGGATCGCGCCGGATCGCTGGGAGAGCGCCCTGGAGGCGATCGATCGCGCGCGGGAGTCCGATCCCGGACGGGCCGACCTGGCGGCCTACGCGGCGTTCGTCGCGGGGATGATCGCCCTGGAGAGCGACCGGGCGGTCGAGGCGCTGGAGCGGTTCGAGCGCGCGTTGGCCGGCGTGCCCGGCTGGGACTACGCCGAGGCCGCTCGCGGCCAGGCGCGGTTCGCGCTCGGCGACGTCGACGGCGCACGGGCGTCGTACGAGGCGGCGGCGGCCGCGTCGCCGGACTGGTTCCTCCCGCGGCTGCACCTCGGGTCGGTCCTGCGCTACCGGGGCGACGCCGTGCGCGCCCTGGAGGAACTGCGCCGCGCCGCGGACCTGGCGCCGGACCGGGCGGAACCGCCGTTCAAGATCGGCCTCTTGCAGCTCGAATGGGGTCGCGTGCCCGAGGCCGTCGAGGCGCTGCGACGCGCGGTCGAGCTGGACCCGGCGTGGGCCAACGCGCACCTCGCGATGTCCGACGCGCTTCTTGCGGCCGGCGACATCGCGGGCGCAGCCGCGTCGGCCGCGGAGGCGGTGCGGCGCAAGCCCGGCTGGGCCGACGCCTTGGCCGCGCTGGGGCGGGCGGATCTGGCCTCGGGCAGGCCCGCCGAGGCGGATGCGAGGTTCCGCGAGGCGCTCGCGGCGGACGCGCGCTTCACCCCAGCGCTGGTGGGGCTCGGCGATGTCGCCGCCGCGCGCGGGGACGCCGCGGCCGCCGAGCGGCTGTATCGGCAGGTGGCGGACGCTCACGTTGGGCCGCCGGAGGCCTACGAGGGGCTGGCGCGGCTGGCGCGGGCCGCCGGCGACGTCCCCGCCGCCGTCGCGCACCAGACCGAGGCCGTATCGAGCGCGCCGGGCGACGCCGGGGTCCGCATCGAGCTGGCGCGGCTGCTCTTCGTCGCGGGCCGGTCCCGCGAGGCGGCCGAACACCTCGACTTCGTGCTGCGCCGCCACCCCGGCCATCCGGTCGCGGCCGCGCTCCGAACGCAGATCGGCGCCCCGTAGGGCCCGAAGTTTGGTGTCCACGTTCGGTGGCGGGCCCACCCCTCGGGCGACCCGCCGCCCAACGTAGACACCAAACTTCGGGAGCTTCGCCGCGGCGCCGCCGCTACTTCGGCGGCCCGTCCCTGAAGATGTGGCCGAGGACGACCCGGTCGGCGGGATCGAGGTCCAGGAACCGGACGCCTACGGTGGCCTCGTCGCTCCCGGAGCGCCGCTCCACCCAGACGACCTCGCACGTGACGCGCAGCTCCTTCGGCATGTGCGGCAGCCGGATCGCCAACTCGACCTTCTCGCCCTCGACGCCGGAGATCGGACCGGACACGCGCAGGCCGCCAAGGCTGACGTTCTGGGCCGCGCGGACGATCTCGCCGCCGGCCGCGCCGAGGCGCACATCGAGGGCGACGTGGTGGCGGCGGTGGCGGCGAAACGGGCCGTCGTAACCGTTCACGGCGTTGACTCGGTCTCTCGAAGGGAGTTTGGAGTTTGGAGTTTGGAGTTTGGAGTTGGGAGTTGGGAGCAGCTTGAAACCCCAAACCCGAAACCCCAAACCCCAAACCCCAAACCCCAGGCTACTCCCCTGCGGCGATCGAACCGAGCGCGGCGCCGTCGCGCCCCGGCGACCAGTCGCCCCACACCCGCTCGACGACCTTGCAGTACCCCTCGCACGAGTACTCGGCGTTCGAGTTGTAGTTCCACCGCAGGTACTCGGAGTCGCCGCCGCCCTGCGTCGTCACCAGGAAGCGGTTGGGCAGCCCCATCATCGCGTCGGCCTGCTTCTCGGGCGACGGGGAGTCGCCGGCCTGCACGTCGGCCACGACCCACCCGTAGCCGGGATAGTAGACCTCCGGCCAGCGGTGGAACACCTGGTCGGTCGAGGCGTCGTCCCCCCGGACGACGACCGAACCGACGTAGCGCGCCGGTATGCCGGAAGCCCGGCACATGGCGATGAACAGGAACGTGTACTCCGAGCACGAACCGGTGCCGCGCCGCAGCACCTCGGGCGCGATGTTCCAGCCTCCGGCCAGCTCGTACGTCATGCGGTCCTGGATGTGGCGCGCGATGCGCCGCACCATCCGGTACGGGTTCCGCTCGTCGCCGACCGCCTCCCGCGCGGCCTCGCGGATGGCCGGGTCGGAGATGAGGTACTTCGAGCCGTCCGCGGTGTACCGCCTGCGGATGTCGCCCGGCACGGCCGAGAGGCCGCCGACGCGATCCGGGTCGATGTGCCGGCGCGTCGCGTAGGCGGTGAGCCGGACGGTCATCCGCCCGCTCAGCTTCCCGCCGGGCGGGATGTCCGCGCCGCGGAAGCGGGCCACGCGCTGGCCCCACCGATCCGTGAGGAACTCGTCCGGCCGCGGCCCGAACTCCGGATCGCCCTCGAACTCCTGGCCCGGGGACGTCTCCGGCGCCGCGATGTAGATGTCGGCGGCGCGCACCGTGCCGGGACCGAAGTTCACCAGCTCGTGCACGAACGTGACGGTGTCGCGCCGCGGGTCGGTTCGCACGACATGGGGAAGCTCGCGGATCGCCACCCGGTCCACCCGCCGCCGCTCGCGATCGGCGACCAGCAGCTTCCCATCGACGATCGCGAGTCCCGCCGGGTAGGGCCCCGGCGACGGGAACATGTCCACGACGTCGCCGCCGTCGGCCGACACGCGGTACAGGCGGTCCTTGTGCCGATCGGCGACCCAGAGGTACCCGGGCGTCGTCCGGTCCCGGCCGGACCCCGGGGCCCAGGCGAGGCCGAGCATCTCGGTCGCCCGATCGCCGGCTCCGGGCGCGGCGAAGCCGGAGATCGTCGTCCCGTCGTCGGTGGAGATCCTGTGCAGCCTCGTCCCGTCCGCCAGCCAGAGATTGCGGCCGTCCCACGCCAGCCCCTGCGGCGCATCCACCGGCGACTCGAACCGCCGCGTGACGAGGCGCGTCCGCGGATCGACGGCGTAGATCTTCTTCTCCTCCGAATCGGACACCCACAGAAGCGTCCCGTCCCACGCCAACCCCTCCGGCCACGGGCCCGGCGACGTGATGCGGTCGCGCACCTCGCCGGTGGCGGGGTCGAGCGCCACGATTTCGGGCACGGCGCGGTCCACGAGCCACAGCCTCGCGCCGTCGAAGGCCATGCCGCCGGCCCGGCGGGCCTCGAGCGAGAAGGCGCGTTCGGTAGGCTCCCGCTCCGCAGGCGTCGTATCCGCCACGGTTGCGGCGGCCGTCGCCGCCGCCGCCGCGAGACACGCGGCTGCGCCGACCCCCGACCGCCGACCGCCGACCGGCGAAGTCCCCGCCGCCGCTGCACGCATGGCCGGCTACTCGATCCTCTTGATGACGTGGTGCCCGAACACGGTCTGCGTGATGCCGGCCTCGCCGACCTGCAGGCGCAGCGACAGCGCCTCGAATTCCGGCACGAACTGGCCGTTCGCTTCCACGGTGTAGGTGGTCCCGGCAGCGGCGCTTCCCGGATCTTCCGAGTACTCGAGCATGATCGACTCCATGTTGATCCCCTCGCGGACCATCCCGAGGATCTTCAGCGCCAGCTCGTCGGCCTCCTCCTTGGTTCTCCGCTGCGCCCGCGGATCGGCTGCGCGCGGCAGGTCCTTCCATCCGACCAGCACGTGCCGCACCACCGATCGGGCCGCGGCAGGCTCGCGTGCGAGGAGGTCCTTCGACTCGACCTCGACCGGTTGCGCCGGTTGCGCCGGCGCCGGCCGCTGGACATCCGGCCTTCCCGCCGGTGCGGGGAGGGCCGCTGCGCCGCCGGCCGGGTCGGCTGCGGCCGGTTCGGACGCCGCGACCGGCGCGGGCGC
>CAMTWF010000315.1:0-1256 GCA_947085355.1 uncultured delta proteobacterium | reverse complement strand
TAGACGAAGGCGTTCCCCTCGTTCTCCGCGCCGGCGTCCTGCAGGTTGGCGCCGACGATGACGTCAGCATAGCCGTCGCCGTTCACGTCGCCCGCGGAGGCCGCGCTGTAGCCGAAGTAGCCCCATGCCTGATTCGTCGGGGTGTCGAGGGTGGTGTTGGGCGTGGTCGGGATTCCCGTCGCGCCGCCGTGATAGACGAAGGCGTTCCCCTCGTCCGCCGCGCCGGCGTCCTGGTAGCGGGCGCCGACGATGACGTCGGCATAGCCGTCGCCGTTCACGTCGCCCGCGGAGGCCACGCTGACCCCGAACGTGCCGTATGCCTGATTCGCCGGGTTGTCGAGGGTTCTCGTGGGCCTGGTCGGGATGCCCGTTGCGCCGCCGTGATAGACGAAGGCGTTCCCCTCGCTGTCCGCGCCGGCGCGCTGCAGGTAGGCGCCGACGATGACGTCGGCATAGCCGTCGCCGTTCACGTCGCCCGCAGAGGCCACGCTCCGGCCGAACTCGCCGCCTGCCCGATTCGCCGGGTTGTCGAGGGTTCTGCTGGGCGTGGTCGGGATGCCCGTTGCGCTGCCGTGATAGACAAAGGCGTTCCCCTCGCCGTCCGCGCCGGCGCGCTGCCAGGGGGCGCCGACGATGGCGTCCGAGTAGCCGTCACCGTTGAAGTCCTTCGGAGCGCGGCCCACGTCGAGATACCGCACCGGGCTCCACGGCGAACACGACGCGCCACGGCAGGCTCGCACCCGCCAGAAGTACCGCCGCCCGACGGGCGCCGTGGTGCTCACCGCAAGATTCGCAGGAGGTCTCCACTCCGTCGGAACCAGAGCGGTCGCCGATGCCTCCGGGCCCGGGAAGGAGCACGACGAGAAGCCGGCGGTCGAACAGGAGTCATCAACCTCGATGTCGTAGGTCGGGGCGGGCGAGCACCCGTCCGCCGCCGGCGCCCGCCAGCGGAACAGCGGCCGCAGCGTGTTGAACGACGCCGGCGCGAGGAAGCTCCCCGTCAGCGCACCATTCTCGGGGGAGAGCGGCGACGGCGCGCCGGGGGGCTGGGCCGGTCCGCCCACGCCCACGCACGTCCCCGCACCGTCGCAAGTATCCGGCGTCGTGCAGGGGTTCCCGTCGTCGCAGGTCGTGCCCGCAGGCGCGTATCCTCCGCCCACGCACGCCCCCGCACCGTTGCAAGTAGCCGGTGTCGTGCAGGGGTTCCCGTCGTCGCACTCCTCATCCGAATGGCAGGAGAATCTGCAGTCCGCCTC
>CAMTWF010000314.1:0-18266 GCA_947085355.1 uncultured delta proteobacterium | reverse complement strand
TCCTCCCCGAACTCCGCCGCGACGTCGCCCTCTTCCCGCCCATCCTTCTCGACAAACTCGGACCCCTGCCGCAGCTTCTCCGCGACGTCCTACCCATCACCGAAACTCGCAGGGGGGGTGACGAGGTCCCGGCTCATTACCGCCTTGACCCTCGGGCGCCCTGACGCCTCGTTTCGGCCCGCCACCACTTCTTGATCTACTACTCCCGACAATCGTCGCACGGCGCGGCGATATTGATCACCGCGGAGCACGCAGAGAACACAGAGACCATCCTCTGCGCCCTCTGCGGTCTCTGCGGTGATTCATCGTTTGGTTGCGGCGTCTGCCTGCCGGCAGGCAGGCCGCCGCGCCAAGAAGCTACGATCACGCCATCCGACGATGCGCCGGGAGCGCCGGCTTCCGGCGGGCGGCTACCAGGGGCGCTGCGGGACCGAGACGCGGTCGTTCGGCTGGAGGAGGAGGTCGGGCTGGCGGCCCTCCTCGACCTCCTCGGCCGGGACCACGGCGCTGACCTCGCTGCCGTCGGGGTTGACGCGCGTCAGCGACGTCAGGTTGCGCTCGGCCATCGGGCCGAACCCGCCGGCCAGCGCGATCGCGTTCATCAGCGTCATCCCCTCGAGCCAGTCGAAGACGCCAGGGCGCTGGACCTGCCCGAGCACCGAGACCTTCTTCGATCGGTACTGGGTCACGCGGACCGTGACCTGCGGATCCCGGAACAGCCGCAGATCGACCAGCGACTGACGTATCGCGGTCTGGATCTCCTGCGGCTGCAGGCCGCCGACCAGTATGCGGCCCACGAGCGGGAAGTCTATGCTGCCGTCGCCGGCGACCTGGTAGATGCCCGACAGGTCGAGCTGGCCCATGACGCGGACTTCGAACTCATCCCGCGGCCCGACGGACGTGTCGACCCGCACGGGCGGCAGATGCGTCGGCATCGGAGGCGGAGGCGGACAGGCCGTCGCCGCAAGCGCAACGGCCGCGGCGACCAACGCTGGACTGGAAGGATCGAGACGACGCACGGCTAGTAGACGACCCTCGCGCCCAGGAACGCCATCAGCTTCCAGTAGGACTCGTCCCGCGAACCGTCGGGAGCCGCACCCTCGGCCCACCGGAAACCCGTGATGTTGTTCTCGTACGAGACCGTGGCGTTGAAAGCGAGCCAGTCCTTGACCCGGTACTCCGCGAACAGCACTCCGTCGATGCGCGTATCGGCTCGCGGATTCCGGTTCACCTCGCCCGCATCAGCGCGCGTGCCGTCGGCGTTGTACAGGGTGGCGTACTCCAGGTACCGGACGTTGAGCTGAAGGCCGATGAGGAACGCACCGCCGAACATCTGCTCCCAGCGCGCGTAGCCCTGGTTGCGCGCGTAGAAGTTCGAGAAGAACGAGTCGACGAAGTCCCGCAGGAAGCCGAACTTGAGCCTTCCGGTCGGGCTGATCAGGAAGGCGACCTCGGCCTGCGCCAGGACGCTGTCGAACTGCTCGCCTCTGTCGTAGAACCCCGCGCCGTACCCGATTCGCAGGGAGGTCGCGATCAGCGGCGTCCACTGACCGTTGAGGCCGATCCAGGACCGCACGGGGTAGGACGAGCTGATCAGGAAACCACCCGGGCCGCTCCCGCCACCCGCATCGAACCTGTTCGCGTACTCGAAGCTGGACTCGAAGGTCAGAGCGGTGTTCGGGTAGAATTTCCACCTGCCGGACACCGTTGCGCCCGGCGACACGTAGTTCCCGACGTTCGCAATCGGCCCGGACTGCTCGTAGATATTGAGCGTGGCCCCACCGAGGAGGTTGAGCTCGAAGGCGCCGCCGCCCGGCTTCCACTGGACGCCAAGCTCGGCACGGTCGTATATGCGGTTGTAGTTGGCGGGGCCGATCTCATTTGGCGGATCGATCGTCCGCATGAACAGGTTGCGAAGGACGAAGCTCCAGGGCCGCTGGGGATACACCGTAAGCCCCAGCCCGCTCTGGATCCCGAAATCGCTCTGGTCCATGACGGTGTCCGCGTTCAGGCCGGTTGCGATGTACTGGTTGTAGATCCCGGCGACGTTGAGGTGGAAGTCCGCGGTCTGCGGGGTCACCGACCTGGAACCGTCCGGATTCTCGATCCGCTGGGGCGGCCGCGTCGCCAGCTCGACCTGCGGCGTCACCCGCACCCGGCCCGCGTCTTCCGGCTCGCCGTCGGCGCCGGCGTAGAACACGTTGGAGTCGTAGCCGCCCTCGACGGCGATGCCGGCGTGCAGGACGAGGCTGTCGGAGAGGACGATGCCGGGGCCCTGGGAGTGGCGGCGGTCGCGGAGCCACTCCTGTGCCCGCGCGGGAGACGGCGCCGTCACCGCCAGGATCGCCGAAACCACCAGGATCGCCCGCATCGCGCAGATTAGCCGGCCTCGCATCAGCAGCAGACTCCGCATGGGACGGGACGCCGTCCCGCCCTGAAGCTCCAGCGTCAGTAGTAGCCGCTCCCGTGAGGCGGCCTGTCCAGGAAGAGTTCCGGAACCTCCACCCGCGTCGCGTCGATGTCCTCATCCGGCCGGATCACCGTGACCGCCGCGGCGCCCATGTACCCCATCCCCTCGCCGATGCACGCTTCCGCGTCGGCCCGAAGGCCCTGGACCTTCTGGTACACGACGACCAGCACGCGGTACTCGTGCATGCGCCTGTCGTTGTCGCCCATGCCGATCGCGTCGCGCAACGCCCCCCGGCGGTCCTCGAAGGTGCCGATCTGGGCGTTGATCTCCATGAGCTTGTTGTTGAGGCAGTTGATGCGGACGATGTCGGGACGGTCGGCCCGACGCTCGGTCGCCAGGAGCCGCCCGACGTAGTCCCTGGTCTGCACGACCACGGCGTGCTTCTCCTCGACCCAGGCGGTCTGCTCCACCGGCGTGAGCTGCGCCTCACGCTCGAAGGCGAGATCCGCCTCGCCCGCTCCGCCGCGCCCCGCGGGAGCACGCACGCCGCCCTCCTGGGCCGCGGCCGTCACGAGCCCGCCGAGGAACGACGCCGGCACCGCCAACGCCCACACACCGATCAAGGACTTGTTCCAGCAACGCATCACATCACCCCCTGCGGGAGAAGGGCTGTATAGCCTCCCGCAGCGTTCAAGTCAACCCCGGAACGCTGTTTTCTTCTTCCTCCGGGACCGCCGGCAAAGCACGGAAACACGCTCGTTGGGTGGCCGGCAGTCCCGAAACGTTCAACGGTCACCTGTCGGACCGGGAAGAAATCCCATCCGGGGCGCCGCCGTCAGGGCGCGATGAAGGAGAACGGCAGGCGGACGCGGAAGTCGCCGCCCTCGGGCGGGTTCGTGGCGAAGTTCATCGACGCCAGCTTCCGCTCGATGCAGTCCGTCACGCCGGAGGCGTCCAGGGCCGGGGATCCCTGATCGATCTCCACGCTGACGCCGCCCTGCATGTTGATCACGACGAGGAAGGTCAGGTCGCCCGCCAGGGTTGGATCGCGGACGAGCGCGTTGTTGTAGCACTGTTCGATCCCGCTCACCTTCCGGCGGAAAACCCCCATGAAAACGTCCCTGTTCATCAAGCCGGTCCCGCCTGCCTTGGCCGGGCCGGTGGTCCTGACCTTGCCGCGTTTGATCTCGGTCTGGCCGGGCGAGACCTTGGTGGCGTCGCCGTGGGTCGGCACGACCGCGGCCACCGCCGGACCCGTTCCGGAGCCGAGGCCTCCGACGGCCGGCCCGGATCCCAGCGCTCCGCCCATCGTCGTGTAGCCGCCGGTGCCGCCGTCGTCCGTGCCCGCCGTTCCCTGGAGGGCCCCCTGGAGGTTGCCTACGGTTGCGGACGAGCCGCCGAAGGCGGTGCTGATCCCCATGCTGGGTCCCGTCGTGCCGCCGCCGAGGATGTTCTCCATGGAAAGGCCCTGCTGGATCTTGGCCTGCTGGGCGTCGTACTGGCGTTGGGAGATCTGCATTCCTCCGACGGTCACCTTGGGCTCCTCCGGTCCTCGCCGCGGTCCCTCGACCTTCGGCGCCTCGGCCGCGGCCGCGGCGGCCGCTGCGTCGGCGGCGGCGGCAGCAGCAGCAGCGTCGGCATCTCCGGTTGCGTCGGTGGCCTTCTCGTCGCCCGTGGTTTCGTCCTCCGGCGGCTTCTCCGCCTCCGGCACGGGGATTGGAAGCTGTGCGTACTCCGACGCGAGGATGTCCTCCAGCGTCGGCTTGGGCCATTCGGGCACGAGCGCCCCGACCATCATCCCGACGTGGAGGACGAGAGAGACGGCGGCACAGGCCGTGAACGGACCTTCCATTCGTTCGAGCCACCCTCCGCGGACGGAGGCTGGGAGCTGGGGCGGCGGCTGGACGGGCGGCGGAACTACGAACTGGAACAGCATCGTGGTGTCGCCGACGACGACCTTGCCGCGGCACTGGTCGTTGAGCGCCACCTGCCAGCCCTTGGGGGTCTGGACGGCGCGGCCCGAGGAGCGCAGCGACGCGAAGTCGACGACGCCGCCCTGGTCGGCCGGGAAGGCCACGCGGCCGTTCATGTCCGGCAGGACCGTGAGGAAGTACTGCTCCCCGGCGGTCCCCGGGCGGAGTTCGAACAGCGGGTGCCTCGGGGGAAGGTTCGGGTTCGGGACGATGAAGTGGTTCTTCTCGTTGGGGCCGACGAAGACCGTCTCGCGCTTGCGCACGATCCGCTCCTCGACGATGCGCGCCCCCTGGATGACGCCGATCCTGAGGACCTTCGGGATGTTCGCCTGCAGGGCTGCGAACGCCGCGACGCCGCGCCGTACGACTCGGGGCTTCCCGTCGGGCCCCTTGACGATGCGCAACGGCTTCGGGCGCTGGACGCCCGCGGCCTGCTGTTGTGGTGTCTGTACGTTGGGCGCGTTCATGCCTTGCCCCTTTCCGTTCGCGGCTGATTCGAGGCGGGCGGCGGTCCGACGGGCGGGTGACGGGCGGGGGGCGACTACTCGCCCTTTTCGGCCCAACCGACCTTCTGGATCACCGCGAACATGTACCGTTCGTACCCCGCCTCCTTGGCCGTGAACAGCACCTCCTTGATGATCCTGATCGGAGTCAGGATGTCCGCGACCACCATGACCCATGTCTTGGTGGCCAGCTTCCGGCCGCCGCGCTTTTCGATTTCGTCCATCGTGCGGCGGTACTCCTCGAGCTGGGCCTTGAGGTCCTCGATCATGAAGCTGGTCTTGCCGCCGGTCTTGGCCTTCTCGTCGACCGTGCGGATTCCGTTCTCCTCGTGCAGGAGCGCGGTCTGCTTGTCGTTGCAGTAGATGGCGTCGGCGTCGATCTGGATCTTGGCCGCGGCCTGCAGCCTGTGCTTGGTGGCGGAATAGGCGATCCGGAGCTTGTCGCTCTGCTGGATGACGACCGGGTCGCTGGCATAGGAGGCGAGGAGGAAGCACAGGACGATGGTGAGCGCGTCCATCAACGAGGTGATGGCCAGCTGTTGCTCCCCGAAGCCCCTCTTCTTGGCCTTCCTGGCTTCCTTCTTCCTCTCCACGTACCTGGGATCGAGAGGCGGTCCCTGGTCCACGACCGGCGGCGGCTGATACTGCCCGGGATCCTGGTAGCTCATCTCGTCCGGCCCTCCCGTCGGACCGCCGGGGGGCATCGAGCGCCCCGCGATCCGGATTCGTCAACGTCCCCCGGCGGAAGTTCCACGCGCATCGGCCGCCGCGCGGCTCAGTTCACGAAGCCGACGATCGGGAACAGCAGCGCCTTGCGCATCGCCTCGTTCCACTGCTTCGGGTCGAGGAAGGGGTCGGTCACGCCCTTGCGGATCAACTCCTCCACCCTGTTGTTGAACTCCTTGTCCGCCGACCAGTCGAAGGCGAACTCGTTGAACCTGCCGAAGTCCATGAGCCCGATCATCTGGCAGTATGGGATGTCGTCCTCCGACTTGATGTTGATCTGGTCCACGTCGTCGAGCGCGTCCTCGAAGTTCTGTTTCGCCTGCTCCTTGATCCGCCTGAGGATCATGTTGAACTGCTTGAGGTCGGGGACCCTGACCTGGCCCTGTGCGTTCGAGTAGCAGATCTCGACGAACTTGTGCATGTAGCCCCAGTAGGCGCAGTCGTCGAACTTGGCGTCCGGCGGGCTGGGGCAGGCCGTCTGCATGTTCTTCTCGATGTCCGAGATGCGCAGCGACTGGTGCGGGATCTCGGCGCGGCCCTTGGTCCCGGTGGTGGGATCCTCGGGCATCACGACGGCCGCGATCTCGCGGCTCGCCATCAGCGTGATCGATCCCTTGGTCAGTATGGCCACCAGGCGGAGCTTCTTCTGCTCCTCGGCCCGCTGCGCCTTCGAGGCCGATCCCTGTGCGCCCCGGAGGACCGTGATCTGCCCGAAGGCGATCCACGTGGCGGTGAAGAGCACCAGCGGGATCAGCACGCAGACCAGGTTCATGATGGGAACGAGGTCCGGGTCCTCGAACTTTCCGACTTCCTTGGTCTTCATCGCCATGGTTGACTCCCGACGCCCATCCGGCCCGGCCCCGCCGCGCTACTGCTGCGGCGTGGCGGCAAGCTGGCCGCGCGCGCGCGCCACCAGCAGGTTCTCGAGCTTCGCCGAATACTGGTCGATCTCGTCGAGGATCTTCTTGGTCACGCCGCCGAGGACGAGGTAGGCGGCGAGCGACGGGATCGCGATGATGAGTCCGAACGCCGTCGTGTTCATGGCCACCGCGATGCCCTGCGCCAGCCTGGTCGACCTCTCCTCGGCCGCCGCGCCCGTGATCGCCTGGAAAGCGAGGATCAGGCCGACGATCGTGCCGAGCAGCCCGAGCAGCGTGGCGATCGACGCGATCGAGGGGAGCGAGCCGGTTCGCTTCATGACGAGCGGGACGACATCGAGTTGGGCCTCTTCAATGGCGTTCGAGATCTCGACCTCGCCCTTGTTGGCCCGCATCAGGCCGGCCTTGAGCACGCGCGGCAGCGCCGCGGACGGGGCGGCGTTGCAGAGCTTGATCGCGCGGTCGATGTTGTTCGCCATCACCAGCTTCTGGACCTGTGCCCAGAACTGCGTCGCGTTGATGTTGAACTTGAAGAGAAGGAAGATGATCCGCTCGATGATGATCGAGAGCGACGCGATCGACGGCAGGATGATTATCCACATCCAGAACGCGCCCGGACCGCTGAAGCAACCCTTGATGTAGTCCATGGTCGACAACTCCTTCTTGAAAACCCGGGAGCCGGCCAGCCCGGCTCCACCTTGCTTCGTCCCGGCCGGCCTACCCGAGGCCGACTACCGCCGGTGACCGCCGCATCCTATGCGCGTCGCCACCCCCTACGCAAACAAAAAAAACAACCCGCCGATCCCGCCCGAACAGGTCAGAACGGCTCCCCGTCCACGCTCTCGACGATGTCCCGGACGAACGACTGCCGCAGCTCCAGCAACTTGATGCCGAGACCCTCGCGCGAAAACGTGATCATGACGATGTTGCGCAGCGTGCCCTCCACGACGATCGTGTCGCACTCGAGCGTCCCGTCGGCCGCGACGCGACAGCCCGAGGCGTCCGGGACGCGCGACTGCGCCGCCGCCGGCTCGGCCGACGACAACACCGCGGCACAGGCCAGCAGGGCCGCGAACGCCGCGCGAACGCCGCCACGCGGCGATCCGGTTCGGCAACCCCGAAAGCCGCTTGGGCGAGCCGAAAACCGAAATCGCATCACCAGCCTCCTCCCCCCATGTCGCTTTCGCCGCCGCCGGTACCGCCGCCAGTACCAGCACCGCCGCCGCCCCAGTCGTCGCCGGAGCCGGAGCCCGTTGGTTCGAGCGGAGCTGGAGGCGGGGCAGTGACGATGTTGTAGTCGTCCTGGGCCGCCTGGATGAGGGCCGCGAGTTCGGTATCTCCGGCGGAGGCGGCTCCGAGCAGTCCCTGCGCGCGGCGGAAGAGATCCATCGCCTTCTGGTCGGCCTGGGCGCGGTCGAGGCCCTCGAAGGATGCCGTGCGCGCGTCAAAGTAGAGCAGGCCCATCCCTATGAAGACCTCCGGCGCGCTCGCGTATAGCCGCTCGGCCTCGCGCAGGACCTGCAGCGATTCCGCGAACAGCCCCTTGCCCCGGTACGCGTTCCCGAGTCCGACCAGGACTGGGAGCCATGTAGGCGCCAGGCGGTGGGCCGCCCGCAGGTTGTCGATCGCCTCATCGAGCTGCCCGATGTCGAGTTGGTAGGCCGCCACGAGGACGCGGGCCTCGACGAACGTCGGATCGGCGGAAATGGCGTCCCGATAGTACTGCTGGGCCTCGAACTTGCGCCCCTGTTCGGCGGCCGTGCGCGCCTGGGTGAAGCGACATACCGCCCACAGCTTGCACTGGAAACGGACAGCCGGCGCGCCGCCGCCGTCGCAGGACTCGAAGGGCACGGTTTCCGCCAGCGCCGTCGTTATCCTGGCGATCAGATCGGCGGCGAGCGCGTCGCGGCGCTGCGCGATGCTCGACCGCAGCAGGATCTTGAATGCGGAGAGGCTCTGGGCGTCGGCCATGAGCATCCGCCTCGCGATCACCTCGCCCTCGGCGGGCCGCCCCGCGTCGATCAGCGCCTCAGCGAGCACCTCCTGCATCTCGGCGCTGTCCGGGTACGCCTGGGCCCGGACCTGCACCTGCGCGAGCCCCTCGGACGAGCGCCCGATGCGGTGCAGGAAGCGGAAGAGGGCGCGAAGCGCAACCGGGTAGTCGGGCTTGATGTCGAGCGCCCGCTGGTAGTTGAGGATGGCCTCCCTGCTGTCGCCGCGCCGTTCGGCGAGGTAGCCCAGGTTGTAGGCCGCGCGGTACGCCGTCGGATTGGAGACAAGAACGGCCTCGAAGGCGGAGCGAGCGGCGGAGTCGTCGCCGCGTGCCTCGAACGCCTCGACCCCGCGCGTGAAGTCCGCCGCCTGGGAGGGGTTCAGCGGAACGATCGGCCGGGCCTGCGCCGGCTGGGGGGAAGGGGCGGCGGCGAGCGCCTCGTCAACGCCCGCCTGCAACGGCGAGGCGGCCGGGGTCGGGGCGCCGGCGGCGGCGTCCGGACGCGACCCGGCGGCGGCGAATTCCGTTCCACCGGTCGGGGTCCCGGCCGGTTCGGTCGGCCGCGGGGTGGTTGGCCTGCGCGACTCCTCCGAATCGCCGCACGCCGTCCACGCCGCCGCAGCGACCACGATTGCGACGAGTGTCCCGAACCGGACGCTTCGTAACGCGGGCATCTTGCCCGCGATTGCCTGCAAGTACATCATCGCGCCCCTCCTTCCATCGCCGCGGCGCGCTACTGCGCCAGCGGGTCGAGGCCCTCCCCGAGCGCCTGGCCCGCAACGGCAGGTATCCGGCCGTTGGCGAAGAGCTGGCTCGGGTCGCCGGACAGGTTGAGTTGCCTGACGAGTTCGATGGCGGCGCGGACCCATTCGCCCGTCGATCCCGTCGCTCTGGCGTACGGGACGGCGCCGGTGATCCCCTTGCTGGCGGGCGAGCCGTCGCCGATCAGGGTGAAGCGGATCATGTTGTCCACGGTGATGCCGGCATCGACTTCCTGGCCGCGCAGGCCGGCGACGAGTTCGTCGAGCATGTTGAGCGTCGCGTCGCTGAGTGCCGCCGGCGGGAGTTTCTCCTGGAGCTTGGCCCAGCGGCCGTACCAGCGGTTCCAGATGTAGCCGATGCGGTAGCGGGCCGCGACGCCGTAGGTGGGCGACACCGGGAAGTCGCGGACGATGGCCAGATAGCCCGCGGTGAGGTCCTTCGCGCTGCGGATGATGTTGGCGCCGAAGGTCCTGATGTCCTCGCTGAGCGTCCTGAAGCCGCGGTACTGGAAGTCGTAGCGATCGAACTCGCGGAACTTGGATTCGAGCGCCTCGAAGCGGACCTTTGCGAGGGTCTCCTGGGTCTGGATGACGAGTTGGGCCTGGGCGGCCGTCAGGTTGGCGCCGGCGATCCCCTTCTCGGCGGCCGACAGCCTCCCGAAAGCGCGTTCGAGGTTCGGCATCTCGCGGTTGGGCCCGCCGCGCCCGCGCTGCCGCTCGGCGTCCTCGTACATGTAGAAGACGACCCTCAGGACATCGAGCCTGCGGGCGGCGGCGTTCTCGTACTGACGCAGGTACTCGCCGGCGGCACGCCGCATCTCGCTCCATTCGGAGGCTTCGCGGTAGTAGCGCACGATCTCGAAGCGCATGCGGGACGCCTCTTCCTCCGACCGGGTGTAACCCTCGGCGATCACGCGCTCGGTGAACCTCGCGGCCTGGGCGTAGCGGCCCTGGAGCCTGTAGGTGTCGGCGATGGCGCGCACGGCGTCGGCCTTGAATTCGGCGTCGGTGCACGGCCTGCGGGCGTCCGCGATGCACTCGGGCACCGGCCGGAGCCTCTGGCCCCTTGCGGGCGTCCCGGCGGCCCGGTCGAGTCCCTCGAAGTTCGTGCGCGCCTCCTCCAGATCGAACGTCGTCATCGCGTTGATGCCGACGTAGAAGTACGCTTCGGGGAGGCTGATCCTGGCGGCGGGGTCGCGGACGTCCCTGCACTGGGCGGCGTACCTCTGGTCGCCGCAGTGACGGATGAGGAGCTTCCAGGTTTCGACGGCCCTGACCGGTTCGTTGGCGCGGCCGTAGGCGACGGCGGCCATGCGTATCGCCTTGGCCGTCTCCTCGTTGGTCGGGTGCTGGGCCACGACCTCCAGCAGCATCCTCGCGGCCTCTCGATAGGCGGCGGGGTCGTTCCCCTCCTGGGCCTGCATGAACCGCTCGCTGCCCGCCCTGAACGCCCCGCGGATGCGTTCGACCTGGATCCCCTGCCGGATGTCCTGCCCGCGCCCGCCCTCGAAGCACCCCCGCGACTCGGCCTCGGCGTCGAGCGCGTCGAGGCGCGCCCGATCGCCCGCGAACTGGGCCAGCGTGCGGAGCGTTTGCCATGCGTCGATGGCTATCTCCGTGCCTGTCGGGCTGCCGCACTGCTCGTCGAGCAGCCTGCGGTACTCGGCCTCGGCGCGGTCCCAGTGTCCGAGGAAGTACATCTGGGAGGCGATGCGGCGGCGGTAGTTCAGGTTCTCCGGATCGGTCGGGTACCGCTCCATCCAGCGCGTCATGGCGCCCTGCCACTGCGTCACCAGCGACGGGATCGGGTTCACCGGCACGGCGACCGTGCGCCCCTCGGCTTCCTCCCGGGTCGGCGGTCTGTCGGGAATGAGCCCCTGTCCGCGGTTGGCGAACTCGTTCCCGAGCAGGACTATCTGGTTGAACAGGGCGTTGCGCTGGTGGTGCGTGGCCAGCGGGGACCGCTCGACCTCCGAATACTGCGCCAGCGCCTCGTCCGTCCGGCCAAGCAGGTAGAGGCACTCGGCCAGGTTGAACATGTTGTCGTACGTGTAGGTGGAGGAAGGGTATTCCCGGAGCACTTGGCGGTACGACTGCGCCGCCAGATCGAACATTCCGGGTGCCAGCCGGCAGCTTTCGGCCTGCCCGGCGTCGCAGTTGGCCTGGTGAACGAGAGCGGCGGCGTGGTACTGGCCCGCGGCGTCCTGCAACGCCCCCTCGGCCTGCTCCTCGGCTTCCTGGACCAGCTCCGGGTTGTCCCGGTTCTCGTCCCACCATCGCCGGCCGATCGTGGGATCGGGGCAGAGCGTGTTGCGGGCGAGGGGCGAGGCGGCGGCATCGGGGACGGCCTGCTGACCGCCGCGCTGCCGGAACAGGGCGAGGCACTCGATCGCCTCCAGCATCCCCTGGCGGGAACGGCCCGCGTCGTCCGGGTTCTCGCGGTACAGGTCGACCAGCTTTCGGAGCAGCGCGGGAATGCGCGGGTGGGTGGGGAACCTCTGGATGAACAGGCGGTACACTCCGGCCTTCTCGGCCCACTGGTCGCAGCGGTCCTGCTCGCAGCATTCATCGACCAACGTCTCCATCAGCGGGCGGAACCACTCGGCGTTCTGCGGCACCAACGCCGGATCCGCGGCACGCTCGGCCGCCGACTGGGCCGCGCGGGGACCCGTCCAGTTGTCGTAGATGAGGTTGGCGGCGACGCCGATGAGGACGTTGCGCTTCTGGCCCTGGGCCTTGGACTGGTACTCGCCGAAGCGGCCGGCTTCGAGCATGTCGAGGAACGTGCGGTAGGGCTCGATCGCCTGGTCGAAGCGGTTCATCGACGACAGGTTGTGACCGATCTCGGCCAGCGCGAAGGCGAAATAGGCGTTCCGCTCGGGCCCCAGATCCACCACCCGCCGGTAGGCCGAGATCGCCCACTCGACGTTCTCGTCGTCGTAGTCCTTCCCGTAGCGGCCGTTGAAGTGCTTCCCGAGCACGAACCACGTCGGGGCGACGAACCGCGACCCCGCCGTACGCGGGCGGCAATCCTTGAAGTAGTCCCGCAGCACCGTGTCCGGGTCGGCGAGGTCGCGGTACTCCTCCGCCGGCGGCAGAGGCGGCGCCCTCCGGCCGGCCCGAGCCGAAGGAGGAGGAGGCGGCGGAGGCGGCGCGAACCACTCGGGCGCCACGCCCGCCACTCGGTGCGGGCCGGCGATCGCCCCGCGGAACGCGGGATAGGAGACCTTGTTGGCGCACGCGAACGCGAGGAAGACCGCGACCGCCTCCTCCTGGTTCGGATCGATCGGCGAGGCGAGACTGACCGCGATATCGTCCGCCAGGAAGGCGTCCGATGCGGTCTCCTGCAGCGAGAACCCCAGGACGTAGTGAACGCCGTCGCGCTTGTCGAAATCGGGATAGCGGGTCAGGAGGTTCCGGTACGTGTCGATCGTCTTGAGGAAGCGCCGCGACCGGTTCTCCGTCGCGGCCCGCTCGTTCTCGTCTTCCCAGTAGAGGTCCCCGAGCCGGTACATCGCCTCGGGTGTGTAGGGACGCACGTCGACATGGTCGTCGAGGAAACGCTCGATGTAGTGAATCGCCGCCCGGCGAGAGCGGCGTTGCAGGTCGAGTTCCACGGCCGAGTTCCGCCTGAACGATCGCTGCACGTCGCGCTCGCGCCGCCGGTGCCAGTTCAGGACGAACCCGTCGACGTAGCGCCGGAAGTCGTCGGAGAGACGCGCGAACGCCTCCAGGTCCCGCACGGCGGCGTCGCCGATGGCCGCGCGCTCGGCCGCCCCCGGCGGGTTCGCCAACACGGCTGCGATCCCCGAACGGTACATCGGAGCCGGAGCGAACAACCCGGCGAGATCCGCCCCGACGGAGCCGGCGGCCGTCGGCGTGGCGCCGACGATGCCCGGCGGTTCCGCGGGAACGGCGTCGGTCCCCGCCCTGGGCGCTTCGTCCGCCGGCTGCGCGCCGGCGGGCGGCGAGGCGAGAGCCAGCACGATGGCGACCGGCGCGAACGCCGCCGGACCGCAAGGCAAGGAACGCCCCGGCGCGCGAGGCGTTCTCCGGCTGGTCCTTCGGCTACTGTCCGAGAAGCTCATCGTACTCCACTCTGATCGCCGCGAGTTCGCGATCCCTTTGCTGGCCCATCAGGATCATCCGCCTGCGGTGTTCCTCGGAGAGGCTCCAGGCCGTGTCCACGACCCCGACGTCGGACCGCAGCAGCAGGTCCTGGAAGCGGCTCGTGATGGTGCGGAAGTTCTGATAGGCCAGGTCCCCCACTACTTCCTCCGCCACCGCCTCGGCGGCGGCCAGCGCCGCCCTGTAGCGCTCGGCGTTCGCGCGCTCCTGCCGGACCGTCGCCAGCAAGCGACCGCCGCGGCCCTCGGCCTGATCCCCGAGCGTCCGCTCGACCGCGGCAAGGTCGGTTTCCACGCGGTCCAGCGCCGCCAGTGCGGCGTCGATCCTGTCGAGGTTCCCGCCCTCGCGGCCCGCGGCGCGGATGAGCGCCCCCTCCCTCGACGTCAGTTCGCGGTGCCTGTCCCGGAGTTCCCGGGCCGACTCGGCGGTCACCTCGCCCACGTGCACCTGCGCCCGGAGCACGTCCACGCGCCGGCGCATGTCGGCCGCCGTGCCGCGGTAGTGCCCGACCGCCCCGCGGATCAGCCTCACTTCGGATCGGATGGCCTCGACTTCGCCCTCGGTCAGCGAACCCCAGTTCGCCGGCTGCACCAGGTACATGTCGAGCGCCGACGCCATCGACTCGATCAGCTCGATTGTGTGGACGGTCTGCGTCAGGGCGTGGGAAATGTCGCCGACGCCGGCCCGTTGCACGTCGTAGGCCCCCGAGATCGCCTGCTCGGTGGTCGGCAGTTGCCGCAGCGCCGCATCGACGGCGCGACGCTCCTGCCTGACGCGCCCCAGGTCCCCGGCCGCCTCCCCGGTCGCCCTGTCCCGCTCGGTCGCCAGGTCCGCGCGGACCGCCGCGCAGCGGTTGGCCACGAGCAACGCGCGGTCGCGGACGCCGCGCAGGTCCCCGAATGCGCCGACGGCGGTACGCCCGGCGAGGATCCCCTCGAGCTGACTCGCGAAGCGTTCGACGTCGGCGAGGTACCGCCTGATGGCGGCCAATCCCTCGACGGCGCCGTGCGCCCGATCGACGCCGCGTTCCTGATCGAACCAGGCCCTGGCCAGCGGCGGCAAGAGCGCGGGGGGCGCCAGGTCCGTGGCGCCGGAGCGGATCTGGTCGCGGAAGTACTCGCGCATGTCCTGGCGGGAGCCGACCGAGCGCCGGACCTCGTCGTAGACCGGACCGTAGGCCGCGCGTACACCCTCGAAGGCGTCGACGGCGTGGCCGGTGCCTCCCGCCCGCCCGGCGCCCGCGCAGCCGGGCGCAACCGCGGCGCGTACGCCGCCCGGCCCGTTGCCTTCGGCCTCGCGCGCCGACGCCCTTCCTCCCTCGGCCGCCGCGATGCGCTGCTCGGCGTCCAGCAGGAAACACTCCTCGTTGGAAACCATCCGCCCCTCGCGCAGGAGGATGTTGCCCAGCAGCACCTTGGCCTCCGGAGCGTAGCGGCTGTCCTCGTTGTAGATGATCAACAACTCCAGCGCCCTGCGGGCGCGGGTCGTGTCGAGGCGCGCCAAGTGGACCCACGCCACCTCGTAGAGCGCCCGGTCGAATTGCTTCGAGTCCTGGGAGAGGCGCTGGTAGGCGGCGATCGCCTCGTCGTACTTGTTGAGCTCGTAGTTGAGCCGCCCGATGGCCAGGTACGTGAGATCGACGACCTGCTTGTCCTCGTCGGTGCTCGCCGGCGCCAGCAGCACGCGCTGGAAGGCGTCGAGCGCCTGGGGGTACCGGCCGTGCTTCGTGAGGATCGCGCCGATGAAGTACCGGGCGTGGAGAACGTAGCGCGAGTCGTCCGGCACGGACACGAAAGCGCGTTCCGCATCCTGCAGGTTCCCGCGGAAGTAGTGGTACTTGCCCCTGAAGTACGGCGCGACGGCCGCCACCTCGCCGGTCGGCAGACGGTTCAGTTCGGCGAAATACCGTTCGACGTCCTCGAAATCCTCGGTCCGAATGGCGATCTCGATGAGGCGGCCGAGCGCCCTGTGCAGGTATGGTCGGAAGCGCATCTCGCCGGCGTGGCCCAGCACGCGCTCGAAATACTCCCTGGCGCCGTACGGATCGTCCGCCTGGTAGAGCGATTCCGCGAGATTGAACAACGCGTCGGAGTAGGCCGTGTGGCGCGGATGGTTCTCGACGATGTCGAGGAAGAGGATGCCGGCCTCCTCCCAGAAGCGGAGCCGGAAGAACATCTCCCCATCGGCCAACCGCTCTTCGACCTGCCGCGAGCGGTCCTCGTCGATCTGGACGCCTGCCTCGCGGGCGAGGGCCGCGACGTCGACCGCGAGGCCGCGGACCTCCGCCTCGCGGGCCGCGAGGTCGGCCCGTGACGGCACCGGGAACGCCGCCAGCAGGACGGCGCAGGCGGCCGCGGCGCGGCCGGTACCGCGTCGAGTCACCGGCCCTGCCCCCCGGCGGCCGCGGAAGCGCCGGCCGCGAGATCGCGCACCTGCTCGGTGAAGCGCACCGACGGGCGCTCCTCGATCGCCGTCAGCGGTCCGCCCTGCTCGAAGCCGATCCCCTCGATCGCGATCTCCTTGCCGCCGGCGATGGTGAACGTGTGGCTGGAGTTGACCCTGAACCGGAAACCCTGGAGGTACGAGAAAAGCCCGTGGCCGCGGCCACGGTACTCGAGTTCGACCGAGACGGTGTGATCGCCCGGGGCGATGATCGACTCGTAGAGATGGACCTCCTCCATCTCGCCCATCTCGCCGGACTCGTCGGCCTGGTTGTACACGGGGCTGCGGTCAAGGAAGTAGGCGATCTTGACGAGCTGGAACGTCCCGCCCATCTGGTTGCGGTGCACCAGGCGGATCTTCGCTCGGCCGCTGCCGGCGCCCTGGATGACGTTCTCGGCCAGGAGCGCCAGGCGCGCCTTGGACCTGAAAACCTCCTGCTTGAGCTGGTTGATCTGCTGTTCGAGGTTGCGGAGCTGCAGCGCGTACGACCCGACCGCCTGGTCGTCCCCCTCGCGCACCGCCTGCACCTGCGTCCCGGGCGCTCCGGCGCCGGCCGCGGGAGCCGGCTGCGCCGGCGGCGCGTCGCTCGCCGGAAGAGCGTCCGGAGACGCCGTCCCGCCTTCCGTGGTCGCCGGCTGCGCCCCGGATCGGCCGATCAACATCGCGCCGAACAACGCCACCACTGCCGCTCTCGTCACGTTCTGCATCAGAACCTCCCCAGCCCCCCCGCCGGCTCCGCCGGTTCGGCCTCATCGTGCCGAACCCGGAACCCGGCCGTCAAGTTACGCGGGACGGTAACCGCACCCGCCGGAAGCCGGTGGAGGTTAGTACGGCGGCGGGTCGAGTGCAACCCCAACGAACACCTTGCTCGGGCGCGTTCACGGGAAGGCAGATCGGGACCGGGCGGCCGCACGTATCCAGCCGACGCAAGGAGCCGCACGGTGACAACCGCACCGCCCCACGCACGTCCAGCAACGCTTGCCGGCCGCGGCCCGGTTGCGATACACGTGCCGTCCGGTGCGGATCCCGCAGGTGACCGACTCGTCCACGACCCTACCCGGACCAGCCGAGACGGCGCCGGACCGGCGGGCGTCGAAGAGCGCCGCGGCGATCGAGGACGGTCGCCTGATGGAGCGGTACCGGGACGGGGATGCGTCCGCCTTCGAGCCGCTTCTGCGCCGCCACCAGGGGCCGATCTACCGCTTCCTGCTGCGGCACGTCGGCGATCCGGCAACCGCCGAGGACCTGACCCAGGAGACGTTCGTGCGCGTCGTGAACGGCCGATCGAGCTTCCGGACCGGGGCCGTGTTCACGACCTGGGTGTATACGATCGCCCGCAACCTCGCGATCGACGAGCTGCGCCGCCGACGGCACAGGCGGCACCGATCGCTCGACGAGCCGGGCCGGTCGAGCGACGGCGAGGCGGGGCGGCCGCTTGGAGAAACCGTGATCGACCCCGAAGCGAGGACCGAGGAGGCGGCGTCGCGGAGCGAGACGCGCGATGTGATCGCGTCGGCCGTGGCGCGGCTGCCGGAGGAACAACGCGAGGTGTTCGTTCTGCGCGAGATGGGCGACCTGCCGTTCGACGAGATTGCGCAGGTCGTCGGCTGCAACGTGAACACGGTCAAGAGCCGCATGAGATACGCGCTGGAACGGCTCAGATCCGCCATCGAGCCGATGAGGGCGGCGGAAGAGGAGGACGGCGGCTGATGCCGTGCGGCGACCACGACCACGAGGACCGGAGGAGGGGCGCGGACAAGGAGGACGGGCAGTGAGTGCCGGGCGGACCGTCTGCGAGGAACGGAAGGACGATCTGGCCGCCCTGGCGGCCGGGGCGCTCGACGAGCGCGACGCCGCCGCCGCGCGGGCGCACGTCGAGACGTGCGACGTCTGCCGGGCCTACCACGACTCGATGACGCGAACAGTCGCCGCCGTGCGCGATCTGCCGCGCCCGGAACCGTCCGCGGATACAACGCGGCGAATCCTGGAAGCGGCGCGCAAGGCGATCCTGGCGCCGGAGCCGTCCTCGGAACCCGAGCCGTCCTGGATCGCCCGGGCGCTCGCGGCGGCCCTGATGATGCTTCGCCGGCCGGCCTTCGCCGCGGCCGCCGCCGGCCTCGCGATCGCCGTCGCCGCCATCGTCACGCTGCGACTCCGCGGCGATGACGCCCCACCGGCCGCGATGGCGCCGCCGGCGGCCGCCGTCGCCCGGGCCGAGCCCGCGGCGCCCGCACCGGTCGTGCCGGCCGAGATCCGAATGCGGGAACAGTCCGGCGCCGAATCCGAACCGCCGGAGGAAAGGGCCGAGACGGCCGCGGACGAGCCGGCTGCGTCCACGACCGTCGGCGTCGACATGCCCGCCGGCGTTCACCCCGCCGGCCGACCGCCCGCGGACGCCCGGCGTGGTCGCCGCAGCGGCGGGTCCGGGACGACCGCCGACCCGCGACCGCCG
>CAMTWF010000313.1:0-6385 GCA_947085355.1 uncultured delta proteobacterium | reverse complement strand
TCCAGTCCGCGCCGATCGACTCGCCGGAGACCGGCCGGCCGCGCGGCGGCGCCGCCGGCCGTCGCCGCGCGGCCGGTCGGTCGGCCGTCTTTGCCGCGGTCGCGGCCTTGCGATGCGTCTCGACCTGCCGGACGACGTCGACGAACGCCTCGATGCGGGTCATGTACCCGGCGTCCGCGCCGTGCTCGTCCAGTTCGAGGATCAGCATCGGCCGGCCGCCCATGATCCGTTCGGCGTACGTCAGCGTGAACGAGTCCGGCCCGCACGAGAAGTTGGTGAAGAAGATCGGATAGAGATTCGGCGTGCGGGCGACGCGTACGATCGCCGCGACGATCCTCTGGGCGAAGGTCCAGTAGGTGTTGCGGTACTCGGCCGGCACGTCCTCCTCGCGGAAGGCGAGGCCGTCGAGCGGCGCGACGGTCATGCCGTGCTCGGCGATCTTGCGCGGCAGCCCGAGGTTGATCCCGGCGTCGTAGAGGTTGTACGGGCGGCCGATAAGCACGAACGCGGGCTTGTCCTCGGCGGTCGCGCGGGCCAATGCCGCCTCCGTGTCGGCCGCTATGCGCGCGGCGAAATCGGCCTGCGCCCGGTCCGCGGCCCTCCACGCCGCCGCCACGGCCTCCTCGGTGGAGCCGAGGATCGGTCCGAGCGTCTTGTACAGCCGTCGCACCTGCGTCTTCTCCGGAACGCGCAGGTCGACGACGGGCGAGAGGACCTTCGTGTCGTCGAGGCCCGCGCACCGGAAGGCCGAATTCACGACGCCCGGCATTCCTTGCACGTACGGGCAGAAGTGGGCATCCGTCGTCGCCCGGTTGCGCCGATCGGCGATCCGGTGCGGCAGGAGGACGAAGTCGACCTCCTGGTCTTCCAGCAGCACCCGCGCGTGGCCGTGGACGAGCTTGGCCGGGTAGCAGAACTCGGAGGCGACCAGCGCCTGGGTGGCCTTGGCGATTCGCCCGTCGGTCTCGGGGCTGACGACGACCCGCGCGCCGAGCGCCTCCAGCAGGGCGCGCCACCGGGGCAGCTCGTCGAAGAGGTGCAGGGCCCGCGGCAGGCCGATCGAGATCCCCGTCGAGCGCACGTCGGCGGTGCGGCCCGCGGCGCGCCACCGTTGATCGCGCTTCTCGATCGTCTCGAACGCCGCGAGCCTGCGGACCTTGCGCTCGTCCGGCTCGCGCCCGCACATGTAGCCCCACGAGATCGGCTCGTCCTGCGTCGGCCCCTTGGCGAACGTGATCGGGCACTTGTTCCGGCACAGCTCGCACCGCTCCTGCCGCAGGTCGATCTCGCCGTCGAGGCATTCGAGGCCGCGGAAGCGCGTGCGGCCGAGCGCGGGCCGGCGGCGCAGCGCGAGGCATGCGACGCCGAGCGCGCCCATGACGTGGCAGGCCGGCGACACGACCACCTCGACGCCCAGCGCCTGCTCGAATGCGGCGACGAGCCCCCGGTTGCGGGCCGTGGCGCCCATGAACGCGACCTTCGCCCGGGAAACCGGGCGGCGGCCGACGACCTTCGCCAGGTAGTTCCGGACGACGGAGCGCAGGACGCCGGCCAGGGCCTCCTCGCGCGAGTAGCCCTGGCGCAGCAGCTTGGTGACGTCCTGCTCCATGAACACGGTGCAGCGGTCGCTCGTGAGCGGCGTCGCGACGCCCATGACGGCGTCGCCGACGTCCTGCACGCGGTACCCGAGCTTCGCGGCCTGCTCCTCGACGAAGGAGCCCGTCCCCGCGGCGCAGACGTAGTTCATGTTGGCGTCGCAGGCGTAGCCGTCCCTGAGGCGGATGTACTTGGAGTCCTGGCCGCCGATCTCGAAGATCGTATCGACGTCGAGGTCGCTGGTGAGCGCCCCGGCGGCGTGGGCCGTGATCTCGTTGACGATCGCGTCGGCGCCGACGAGATGGCCGACGAGCTTGCGACCCGAGCCGGTCGTGCCGACAGAGAGGACCTCCAGCGTCCGGCCGGAAGACTCCAGCGCGGCCCGCAGGGCGCGGAACAGCCTGCGCGCGGCGCCGATCGGGTCGCCGGACGTCTTCCGGTAGATGTCGATCGCCACCTTCTCGTCCTCGCCCACCACGGCGCACTTGGTGGATGTCGAGCCGACGTCGATCCCGAGGGCGCCGCGCAGGACGGCCCCTTCGGGCAGCCGGTGAATCCGGACCTCGCTGCCGTCATCGGTGACGTACGACCGTTCCACGTCGAAGGAAGGGTAGTGCGTCAGTTCGAGTTGCAGCGGCAGGCCCTGCGGGACCAGCGACGTGCGCGGGTCGGCCGCCGGGATCCCGTCGGGCCGAACCTCGCTCGTCATCGCGGTCGCGGAGCCCCCGTTGCCGCCGCCGTTGCCCGCGGCCGCGGCGATCTCCACGGCGATCTCGTCCCACCGGCGTTCGACCGAATCGTCGCCGGCGACCAGCGCGGCGCCGAGCGCGGCGGAGACGTGTCCGAGCGTTCCGGGCGCCGTGCGGACCTCGACGTTGCCCATGCGTTCGAGCCACCGCACGACATCGCGGTTGCGCGAGACGCCGCCGACGACGAGAACGGGACCTTCGACCGGACGGCCCTTGAACAGCGTCTGGAGGATCGTCGTCGCGAGGCCCTGGCAGAGGCCGGACCACATCGCCGCGCAGGAATACCCTTCCTGCTGCCTGTGGATGAGATCGCTCTTGGCGAAGACGGCGCAGCGGCTCGCGATCGACGGCGGGTCGTCAACCGCCTCCATCGAGGCGACGGCCTCGTAGTCGATGCCGAGCCGCCGGGCCTGTTCGTCGAGGAACGACCCGGTGCCGGCGGCGCAGACGGAGTTCGACGCGAAGCTGCGGAAGCGGCCCGCGGCGTCGAGTTCGATCCCCGTGACCGAGCCGCCGCCGATGTCGATCACCCAGCGGACTCCGGGCGAGAGCTTCGCCGCCGCGCGCACCGTGGCGCGCACGGTGTCGCACTGCAGCGCCCCATGGACCGACTGGAGGATGCCGCGGTGGTGCCCGGTCACGGCGACGGCGACCTCGTCCGGGTACCTGGCCCCGGCGAGCCATTCGGAGAGATGCTTGCGCGGGTTCCCGTGGTGGCGCTCGACCCACGTGTCGACGATTCCTCCACGCGCATCGAGCAGAACGCCCTTGCTGAACAGTGCCCCGATGTCGATACCGAGCTTGTGCATGTTCCGACTCCCAGCCGTTCCACGGTCAGTTCGATCGACCATAACGCCAGCCATTACCGTGCATTGCGTCGATCGGGTCAACTGAACTGACGTGTCAGGCACCTGCGTACAGCAGGTCGATCCGACGTGTCAAGGCAGGAGGAAGATCGGTATCCGTTCACCGGGGGGGACGCCACCATGCGTGCTAACCTCCCGCTCCTGCTCCCGTTGCCGGGCGAGGAGGCTAGCGCTACGCTCGGCTCCCGTGGCGTTCGATCACGAGCGGATGATCGTGTACTAGGTGGCTGGGGAGCGGGAGCGGGAGCGGGAGCGGGACGCGCCGGGCTAGCACCTGTGGGGGACGCCGCTCGAACTGCCAGCCGAGCTCCTCGCCCCTGGGGCGGTGTCCCGGCCCGTCCACCCCGACGGCTCCGGCCGCCGTTGACAGTCGGGGAATATCGGGTAGTCTGGCGGTCATGTCTGCAACATCGCGAGGGACGGGGGCGATGTCCGTGGCAATCGCGGCCTGGATGGCGGGAGCGCCGGCTCGCGCCGACGCTCCCGCCGTGATCCCCTTGCAGGGAACGTTGGCGGAAGCCGACGGGGGGCCGGTGCACGGTGTCCATGTCCTCCGGTTCGCGATCCACGACTCGGAGACCGGCGGGACGCCGCTGTGGACCGAGACCCAGGACGTGGTCGTGACCGACGGCATGCTCTCGACGCTCGTCGGCGAATCCCAGCCGCTCGACCTCGCCCTCTTCCGCGACAACGGCGTGCTCTGGATGGAGATTGCCGTCGACGCCTCGCCGCCGTTCCCCCGCATGCAGCTCGCAACGACGCCCTACGCAGCCTTCGCGCAGTATGCCGGCGACGCGCGCTCGGTGGGCGGCGTGGCGGCCTCCGGACTGGCCCGGACGGGTCACGAGCACGACGACCGCTACTACACGGAGACGGAACTCGGAGCCGCCGGGTCGGCGAGCGTCCACTGGGGGAATCTCGCCGGCGTGCCGGCCGGCTTCGCCGACGGCGCCGACGACGACACGACGTACTCGGCCGGGCTTGGCTTGATGCTCACGGGCACGCGCTTCTCCGCCGACCCGCTGTACCTCGAGGACCGTGCGCGGGCGGCCTGCTACGACACGCCGGCCGAGCTCCAGGCGGAACTCGACTCGGTGTACGCCCCCGCGTCCCATCCGACCCCCTGGACGACGTTGACGGGCGTTCCCGCCGGCTTCGCCGACGGCATGGACAACGACACGACGTACTCGGCGGGGGCGGGGTTGAGCCTCTCCGGCGTCAACGAGTTCGCCGTCCGCTTCGCCGGGACGGGCGCGGCGACGACCGCCGCGCGCTCCGACCACGCGCATGACTGGGCGTCCCTGACCGGAGTGCCGGCGGGCTTCGCCGACGGCATCGACAACACCGGGCTGACCGCGGCGCTCGTGACGATCCAGGGTCCCGGCCTCGGGGACTTCCGGAACAACTCATCGGTCTCCACCGCCGGCACATGGTGGACGATCCCGAACCGGACGCTCGCGTTCACCAAGCAGTCCGCCGGCAGCCGGCTGCGGATCACGTACCAGGATACGCTGGGAACGTACGGCCAGTTCTACGCAGGCTGCGAGTGGCGGATACTCCTGGACGGCGCCCAGATCGCCTTCTTCAGCGATGCCGACCTCGACGGGGCATTCAACTGGCGAATGAACAACGCCTCCCACGTGGTCTGGGCCACCGCGACGGCAGGCGCGCGCACCATCGTCGTGCAGAACCGGGGCAACCGCGGCGCCTGGGGCGCCGGCACCAGCGAGTGCCTCCAGGGCTGGAACACGACGGGCAACTTCCTGAGCGTCGAGGAGATCCCCTGACCCTTCCAGCCGGGGGGCTGTTCGGCGCACGGCGCCTCACCGCCCCCCGGACCCCCGCAGACCGGTCCGGTCAGCCGCCGGGGCCCGGGAACGCCGGATCCCGGAAGTCGGGAACCGTGTCGCCGTCGGTGTCGTGCGGTGGCGTGCAGAGGTCGTCGTCGCCCGCCTCGATGCGATCGACCCAGCCGTCGGCGTCGCTGTCGGTGTCCTCGAAGTCCGGCTGGCCGTCGCGGTCCGTATCGTTCCCCCCGCCCTCGTCGTCGTCGGCTATCCGGTCGCCGTCGCGGTCGGCCGGCGCCTCGCAGCCGTCGCCGCCGGCGTCGCACGCCGGCCACGCCGGCGCCGCCGCCGCGAGCATCCACACGAGCTTCCGCGATACCGTCGAGATTCTCCGCACGTCGGCGACCGTAGCGCGGCCGGCGAGCACCCGCAAGCGCGCTGTGCGCTATGCGCTGTACGCACAACGCATAGCGCATGGCGCATGGCGCATGGCGCATGGCGCACTTGCGTTCGTTGACACCTTCGATGCGCATCCGGTACAAGTCCGGGGCCCGCTGGACATGCCGGGCACGGTGTGACGGATGCCGACGCTGGAAGAGGCGTTGCTCTCGCAGGGCCTTGTCACTGGCGAGCAGATCGATGACGCGCGACGTCTGGATGCCGACCTTCGCGGCGGCCTCGGCCTGAATCTGGTCCGCTTGCGGTACATCCCCGAGGAGACCCTGGTTGATGCGATCCGCCGGGCCGTTCCGGGCATCCAGGTCGTGGACCAGACCGCCGCGGCGAAGGCCTCCTCGTTCGCGTTGGGACTCCTGCCGGTCACGATGATCGAGCGCCACCGCGCCGTGCCCATGGCCCTCCAGGGATCCACGCTGACGGTGGCGATGGCCGACCCGCTGGATGCGGCCGCGATTGCCGAGATCGAGCGCCACGCGAAGTGCAAGGTGGTGCCTGCCGTCGCGTCCGAGAGCGTCGTCTCGTGGGCGCTGCTCCGCTTCTTCAACCTCCTGACCCCGGCCTACGCGCCCGCCTCGGCCGGGGCGCGCGCCGCGGCCTCCGTGTCTCTGGACGCCGCCGATCCGGACGCCGACGCCGCCATACCGCTCACGCGGCGCCGCAGGGCGCCGATGGGCGACGCACCGGAGGACCTCGACCAGATTCCGGTCGACCTGCTCGCGAGGAGTCGCAGATCGCAGCCGCCGCCGGCGCCGCCGCTCGACATGGGACGCGTCGGCCGGGCCCTCGAGCGGATCGAACGGCAGCGCCGCAAGACGGCCCGCGACACACCCGGACCGCCCCCGGAAGCCGCGCCGCCGGTCCCGCCGCCGGTCCCGCCGCCGGTCCCGCCGCCGACGCCCAGAGTCGCCGTGACCCTGACCCCGCCGGC
>CAMTWF010000312.1:0-3621 GCA_947085355.1 uncultured delta proteobacterium | reverse complement strand
TCCGATCTGACGCGCCGAACGGTCGGCGCGGAAACGCCGCGCCTTCCCGCGGCCCCCGGACGCCGCCGCCGTCGCCGCCGCCGCCCGGGAGATCGAGGAGGCGGCCGCCGGCGGGCGGGATCGGCTGGCGGAGCACGAGGCCGCCGCGCTCCTGGAGGCCTGCGGCGTCCGGTTCGCGCGTCGCGAGACGGCCGACGGCCCCGAGGCGGCGGTCGAGGCGGCCAGGCGGATCGGATGGCCCGTCGTGTTGAAGGGAGCCGGCGCCGCGCTGGCCCACAAGTCGGACGCGGACCTGGTGCGGGTGGGCCTGGCGGACGACGAGGCGGTGCGTGATGCCGCGGCGGAGATCCTCGCGGCGCCGGGCGTCGAGCGTCTTCTGGTGGCCGAGCGGGTCGTGGGGCGGCGCGAGATCCTGGCGGGCCTGCTGCGCGATCCCGTGTTGGGTCCCGTCGGTGCGATCGGCCTGGGCGGCGTGCTGGCCGAGGGGCTGCGCGACGTCGCTTTCGTTCCGCCGCGCTCTTCGGTCGCGGACGTGCGCGATGCGATCGAACGCCTGCGGTCCCGCGACGTGTTCGGGGAGTTCCGCGGCGAGCGGCCCGTCGACGTCGGCGCGCTGGTCGCCGTGCTGGAGTGCATGCGCGCCCTGGCCGAGGCGGCTCCCTGCATCGAGGCCATCGACCTGAATCCGCTCGTCGTCCGTCCCGACGGCGTCCCCGTCGCGGTCGACGCGCTGATCACGCTGCGCGGCGCAGCTTCATAGCGCGCCGACGCCGCTGTCGGCGGCGGCGCGCCGGAGGTCGTCCAGCAGCATGGCGTCGCCCGGGTAGCGCTCGGCGGGGCTCTTCGAGAGCATCCTTCGGATGACGTTGGCGAGGTGGTCGGAGCACGGGCCGCGGGGGCCGCCGAGGAAGGGCGGTTCGTAGGTGAGGACCGAGTGGATGCGGGCTTCGATCGATTCACCGCTGAACAACTGCCGGCCGGCCAGCATCTCGAACAGGACGATGCCCAGCGCGAACTGGTCCGTCCGGGCATCAACATCCTCGCGGCGAATCTGTTCGGGCGCGGCATACGACGGCGACCCGACCGGGCCGTGTTGGCGGGTGATCTCCGATCCGGACAGGTGGGCGACCCCGAAATCGGTCAGCTTCGGGCGGTCGCCGTCGGCGATCAGGATGTTCCCGGGCTTGACGTCGCGGTGCACGATGCCGTGGGCATGCGTCAACGCCAAGGCCTCGGCGACCGTTATGATGATCGAGAGGGCTCGGCGCACCGGAATCGCGCCCGACCGCAGGACGTGCGACAGCGGCGGGCCGTCCACGAATTCCATGGCCAGGTACCAGGCGCCCGTCTCGTCGTCGGACCCAAGGCCGAGGGCGGGCACGATGGCCGGGTGGTCGAGCTTGCCGGCCGCGTCGGCCTCGCGGCGCACGCGTTCGAGGACGGTGGGGCCGATTTCCGGGAGAGCGATCAGTTCCGGGTGGATTACCTTCACGGCGATGGGCGCGCCGGTGGCGGGGTCGACGCATCGGTAGACCGTCCCGGTGCCGCCGCGGCCGATCCGTTCGATCACTCGGTAGCGTCCGATGCGCTTGATGGATGCCCGCGACAACCCCCGGTCCTCTCCACCGCGGTGTCCCGATCCGCCGAACCGCTACTACCAGCCGCCGACCTGGTGCGCAAGCGTTCGCCGGGCGGTAGCTTCTTAGCGCGGCGGCCTGCCTGCCGCCTGCCTGCCGCCTGCCTGCCGGCAGGCAGGGCAGGCAGGCGTCGAGAGTCAAGGGTCGAGACGGCGCGACGATATTGGTCACCGCGGAGCACGCAGAGAACACAGAGACCATCCTCTGCGCCCTCTGCGGTCTCTGCGGTGATTCATCGTTTGGTTGCGGCGCCGCACGTGCCGGCGCGAAACCGCTCCGAGCTTGCCGAGGGTGATAAGGTCGGGCTAGGCTTCCGCGCGTCCGGCGGAGGGGGGAGGTTCGTTCCGGAGGGGTGCGATGAGCCTGACCGAGGCGATGTACCGGTTCACCGATCTCGGCGCCGAGTGGGTGATGTGGCTGCTGGTGGGGCTGAGCGTGCTGTCGGTGGCCGTGATGGTCGAGCGCGCGATCGTCTTTCGGCGCAAGCGATCCGGCTCCGAGGATCTCTCGCGGACAGCGGCGGAGCACCTGGCGCGGGGCGATGTGCGGTCACTGCGCGAACGGCTCGCGCGGCTCGCGGGCGGCAGGTCGAGCGACGGCGCGGTGCTGGCTGCGGGCATCGAGCGGGCGGATGACGGGGCCGAGGCGGCCGAGCGGGCGATGTTGGCGGCACAGGTGCGCGAGCGACTCGACCTCGAGCGAAACCTGATCGTCCTCGGCACGGTCGGCGCCAACGCGCCGTTCATCGGCCTGGCCGGCACGGTTCTCGGCGTCATCCAGGCGTTCCGCGGCCTGGGCGACAACGTGCAGGCCGGGGCGAGCAGCGCGGTGATGGGCGCCATCGCCGAGGCGCTCGTCGCCACGTTCATCGGCCTGGCCGTGGCGGTGCCGGCCGTGATCGCGTTCAACTACTTCCAGGGCCGCCTCAAGGCCTCGATGGCGCGTTCGCAGATCGTCGCCCACATGCTGCTCGCCCACCTGCGGAAGAGGGGCGGCGGCGGGGCGGAGGGCTGACGTGGCCGCGCAGCTCCAGGACGACGAGGACGAGAGCATCTCGTCGATCAACATCACGCCGTTCGTCGACGTCGTCCTCGTCATCCTGATCATCTTCCTCGTCACCGCCACCTACGTCGTCGCCCGCTCCATCCCGGTCGACCTGCCGAGGGCCCGCACGGGCGAGGAGGTCGTCACCACGCTCTCCATCTCGCTCGATGCCTCCGGCGTCATCTACCTGGACGGCGCCCCGGTCTCGGAGGCCGACCTCCTGCGCAGACTCCCGGCGGTCAAGCGCGAGAACCCCGACGTCCGCGCCGTGATCGCCGCCGACGGGGCCGTGCGGTACCGGGCCGTCATGCGGCTGACCGACCTCGTGCGGAGGGCGGGGATCTCGCGGCTCGCGTTCAACGTGCGCATCGACGAAGGCCCGGAGGAGTCCGAGCCTTGAACCGCAACTTCGCGGTCGGCGTAGGCGTGGCGATGGCGCTGCACCTCGGCGTCGCCCTCGCGCTGTCGTTCGTCGGGCAGCCGGATCGGACTGCCGGCCTCACGATGCTGGTCGACGTCGAGACCGAGACCCGCCGCCCGCCGCCGCCCAAGCAGCCCCCGCCCCCGCCGGCGAGGCCCGAGCCGGAACCCGAGGTCGAGCCCGACGTCCGGCCCGAGCCGACGCCGAGGCCGCGGTCCGGGCCGGCAACCGCGCCCCAGCCGACGCCCCAGCCGGCTCGCGCCGCCAAGCCGAGGCTCGCCGCCGCGGGCCCGGCCGTGCGAGACGTCTCCGACTCGTCGTTCGCCGACAACGGTACGTGGGCGCTCGACAACCGCCCCGACAATCCCGAAGCCGCCGAGGGACCGGTCGTCGTCGGCGCCGCGAACGAGCCGGCGCCCGATCCGGAGCCGCTCCCCCCCGGGCCTCCCGGACCGCCCGGGCCGGCGCGCAGGGCGGCTGGATCCGCCGGCGCGCCTGCGGCCGGCGCCGCGCGCCCGG
>CAMTWF010000311.1:0-39341 GCA_947085355.1 uncultured delta proteobacterium | reverse complement strand
GCGCGCCGGGCGCGAGGCCGTCGAAGCCCAGCGAACTCACCCACTGCTCGCACGGCTCGCACGGCTCGCACGCGTCGCACGGGTCGCACGGCTCGCACGGCTCGCACGGCTCGCACGGCTCGCACGGCTCGCACGGGTCGCACGGGTCGCACGGCTCCTGGTAGCGGTTCCGACCGCGGCCCCGGCGCTGCCCTTCGACAGGACCAGAATCCAGAGCGTGCTGTTCGTCCGCATCGTGGTGAAGCGGGCGTCTTCCCTCAATCCGGCGGCGCGGGCCACGACCGCGGCCTCGCCGACCGTCAGGTTGTTGTAGTGCTCGAAGGGCAGATCGTCGCGCCCGAGAATGCGCTCCAGACAGCGCCGCGACCGCACCGCCCCGAAAACCACGTCCTCGGCAAGCACCACCCTTCCCCCGGGAGCCGTCAGCTCGGCCATTCTCGCCACGGCTCGCCGCACGTCGGGCAGGTGATTGAGGCTCCGCAGGGCCATGACGGTGTCGAACGGAGGTCCGGGCCGGCGGAACCCCTCGATGGTCGCCTCCACGAACTCGAAACCCCGGACGGCCGGCCCTCGCACGCGCCCGGGATCGATGCCCACGTACCGCAGCCGCCCCTTCCGGACCGCCGGCTCCATCGCGCGCCGGTACGGTGTCAACCCGCACCCGACGTCCAGCACGGTCCCCGACAGACGGCGCAGGAAGCGGGACAGCAGGGATCGAGCAAGACGGAATGACCGCCCCGGCGATCGCGCGAAGACACCGCCGCAAAGAGGCCGGACCGGGCACGAGCGACAGGCGGGAGACAGCCTCAGGCGCCGGAGTTCGTGCGGGAAGTCGGTGACGAGCGGCGCCGCTCCCGGGTCCAGGTACACCTGCTCTTCCTCGCGTGTGACGACGCGCAACGTCTCGTCCGAGAAGTCCCGCGTTCCGGCCTCGTGGCGCTGGACCCATCCCGGCCGGGTCTGCACGAGAATCCCGCGGATAGGATCCGGCGGCGGGCGCTTTCCGGCGCGGACCGCGCACGAGCGCAAGGACAGCCTCTCGGCCGGACCGGCCGGCGTCCAGTTGAACGAGTTGGCCACCGACCGCGTCAGCGGCATCAACTCGGCGGCCCCGCGCCGCGCCAGGTACTCGCGGTAGACGCCCCGGCAGCGTCTTCGCAGGCTGCATTCCGGGCACTGCGGCCCGAAGTCCCGATGCGCGTCGTCGACGGGAGACCAGTCCTTCTCGAAGGCCTCGCTCATGAAGGCGAAGTCGTCCTCGCGCAAGCCGCACTCGAACCCGCCGTGGCGGCCGGCGAGGCACAGCGGCAACCCGTCCCACACGACGTTCCGCTCGGGCCGGGCTTGTCGCGCGTGGTCGACGGCATCGAGGATGGACCGAGCGCTTTCCGCCAGCGACGGCACCAGAGCATCGAATTCGTCGAGGACGTTCCCCGCGGGCTCGATCGCGGAGAACTTGAGCCGCACCGTCGGCAGGTGGTCGATGGTCCGGGCCATGTCGCGGAGCCGGCCGATGTTCCACCGGGTCACCACCACGTTGGCCGTCACGTCGGGGATCCGGGGGGCCAGCGTCTCCAGGGCGGCCAGCGTCTGTCGGAAGGCCGGAACCCGGGCGTGCCGGTCATGAATCTCCGCTTCCGGACCGGCCAACGAGAGGTAGGCATACTCCAACCGTCGGCCGACGAGCCGGTCGACGAGCCCCGCGTAGGACAGCATGCGGCCGTTCGTGACCAGACCCAGTCGCATGCCCGAGTCCGCGATGCGGTCCACGAGGTCGAGCCACCCCGGATGGACGGTCGGCTCGCCGCCGGAGAGAACCACCATGCCGGCTCCGAGCGCGGCGGCGCGTCGGATCTTCCGGTCCAGGTCGCTCGGCCTGCATTCCACGCCGCGATGCGGCGCCGCGTGGCAGAAAACGCAGTTGTTGTTGCACCGGTAGCCGACCTTGAGGAGGGCCTTGCGGCATCGCGCGATCGACATGATCTGCGGTCCCTTCGCCACCAGGTCCGGCCCTTCCCACCCGTCTACCCGTGAACGAGTCCGCGCCCGAGCCCGCGCCTCCTCCGCGAAACCGGGCTCGGGCGCGTTCACGGGCTCGTTCACGGAATGAGACCCGAAAAGCCGGGGGGCGGCAAGTCCCCTGCATCCTTGACGTCCGCGGCCGCGCCGGGTACGAGGAATCCCGTCATGGCGGCGAATACCGAGCCGATAGTCCTGCGGAACCACGTTCGGGTCGTCAGCGGCACGTCGCTCTTCGACGGCCACGACGCATCGATCAACGTCATGCGGCGCCTCATGCAGCGCCACGGAGCCGAGGTGATCCACCTCGGCCACAACAGATCGGTGCGCGAGATGGTCGAGGCCGCGATCCAGGAGGACGCCTGCGCGATCGCCGTCTCGTCCTACCAGGGCGGCCACAACGAGTACTTCCGGTGCATGGTCGACATGCTCCGGCAGGAGGGCTTCGCACATGTGCGGATCGTCGGCGGCGGGGGCGGAGTGATCCGGCCCGACGAGGTGCGCGCCCTTCACAAGCACGGCGTCGCGGCGCTGTACTCGGCCGACGACGGGCGCCGCATCGGCCTCGACGGCATGATGCGGCGCCTCTTCGAGCGGATCGACATCCCGACGGTGGCCGCAAGGGGCCGGGCGTGCCTGCCCAGGGCGAGGGACGGCCGGCTCGTCGGCTGGAAAGGCGCTGCGCCGCCGGAGGCGTCCGACGTGACCGCGACGAACCACGCGGCCGTCGCCAGGGCGATCACCCTCGCCGAGTTGGGCGGCGTGAGGTGCAACCGGCTGCGCGAGAACCTGGCCGACAAGGCCGGGGCCGCCGCGCGGCGTCCCGTCGTCGTCGGCGTCACCGGCACCGGCGGCGCCGGCAAGTCGTCGCTCGTGGACGAACTGGTCCGTAGGTTTCTGCTGCCGCCCGACGGCGCCGGCCGCACGGTCGCGGTGCTCTCCTGCGACCCCACCAAGCGCGCCGGCGGCGGCGCGCTGCTGGGCGACAGGATCAGGATGAACTCGATCCGCATGCCGTCGGCGTACATGCGGTCGTTCGCGACGCGGCGGGCGGGGCGCGAGGTCCCCGAGTCGCTGCGGGACGCCCTCCTGGTCTGCAAGGCCGCCGGGTTCGACCTGATCCTCGTGGAGACCGCCGGCATCGGGCAAGGCGACTCGGCGGTCGTCGAGTTCGCCGACGTGTCGGTCTACGTCATGACCGCCGAGTACGGCGCGGCGACGCAGCTAGAGAAGATAGACATGATCGACGCCGCCGACGTGATCGTGATCAACAAGTTCGACCGCCGCGGCAGCATGGACGCGCTGCGCGACGTGCGGAACCAGTACCGTCGCGGACGCGGGATCCCGCCGACCGAGCCTCCCGAGCGGCTCCCCGTGTTCGGCACGATGGCGAGCCAGTTCGACGATCCGGGCGTCAACGCCCTGTACGCCCACCTGCTGGAGGCGATCGCGGCGAAGGGCGGGCCTCGATTCGACCACTCGATCCCGGACGCGCGGCGCTCGAAGGTGACGACGTTCGCGCACCTGTTCCCGCCCGAGCGCGCCGGGCACCTGGGCGAGGCGGCCGAGGCGTGCCGGGCCTGGCGCGCGGACGTCGAGCGCCAGGCGGCGGCGGCGCGCCGGATCCAGCGGCTGGAGGCGGCCCGGGCGGAGGTTGCGGACGACCGGGCCGCCACGGATGCGCTGGACCGCAGGCTCCTCGATGCCCGCGAGGCGTTGACGCCCGCCTGGGCCGCTTTGCTGGACGCCTGGCCGGCGTGCAAGGCGGCGTACGCCCAGGACACGATCCGCTACGAGGTGCGCGGCCGCGAGTTCGCCGTCCACGGGTGTTCCGAGACGCTCGCCGGGACCAGGATCCCCCGCGTCGCGCTCCCGGAATTCGAGGACCGCGGCGACCTCCTGCGGTTTCTCGCGATCGAGAACGTCCCCGGGAGCTTCCCGTACACCGCCGGCGTCTTCCCGTTGCGCCGCCAGGACGAGGATCCGAAGCGCATGTTCGCGGGCGAGGGCGGCCCGGTGAAGACCAACGCGCGGTTCCACTACCTGTGCTCCGGCGAGAAGGCCAAGCGGTTGTCGACGGCCTTCGACGCCGTCACGCTGTACGGCGAGGACCCCGACGAGCGGCCCGACATCTACGGCAAGGTCGGCGAGGCCGGCGTCTCGATCTGCACGCTCGACGACATGAAGAAGCTCTACGCCGGCTTCGACCTGTGCGACCCCAACACCAGCGTCTCGATGACGATCAACGGGCCGGCGCCGATCCTGCTGGCGATGTTCTTCAACACGGCGATCGACTTCGAGACCGACAAGCACCGCCGACTGCACGGCGAGCCGTCACCCGAGACCGCCGCGCGCATCCGCGCCGAAACGCTCCGCACCGTCCGCGGCACCGTCCAGGCCGACATCCTCAAGGAGGACCAGGCCCAGAACACCTGCATCTTCGGCCTCGACTTCGCCCTGCGCATGATGGCCGACGTGCAGAAGTGGTTCATCGACCGCGACGTCCGCAACTTCTACTCGGTGTCGATCTCCGGCTACCACATCGCCGAGGCCGGCGCGAACCCGATCACCCAGCTCGCATTCACGCTCGCCAACGGCCTCACCTACGTCGAGTACTACCTCTCGCGCGGCATGAAGATCGACGAGTTCGGCCCGAACCTGTCGTTCTTCTTCTCCAACGGCATGGACGCCGAGTACGCCGTCATCGGGCGCGTCGCCCGCCGCATCTGGGCGGTCGTGATGAAGAGCCTCTACGGCGCAGGCGAGAGGACGCAGAAGCTAAAGTACCACATCCAGACCTCCGGCAGGTCGCTCCACGCCCAGGACGTCGACTTCAACGACATCCGCACGACGATCCAGGCGCTCCTCGCCATCTACGACAACTGCAACTCCCTGCACACCAACTCCTACGACGAGGCGATCACGACGCCGACCGAAGCTTCCGTGCGGCGCGCCATGGCGATCCAGATGATCGTCAACCGCGAGATGGGCCTGACCTGCTGCGAAAACGCCCTCCAGGGAAGCTGGGTCGTCGACACGCTCACCGACCTCGTGGAGGAGGCCGTGCTGTGCGAGTTCGAGCGCCTCGGCGCCCGCGGAGGCGTGCTCGGCGCCATGGAGCGCGAGTACCAGCGCGGCAGGATCCAGGACGAGTCGATGCTGTACGAAACGCGCAAGCACGACGGGTCGCTCCCGATCGTCGGCGTCAACACGTACGTCGACCCGCGCACCCTCGCGGACGACTACAAGCCGCCGGCCATGGAACTGCGACGCTCGACGCCCGAGGAAAAGGCCGAACAGATCGCGAACTGCCGGGCGTTCCAGGCGCGCGACCCGGCCGCCCGCGAACGGCTCATGGCGCGGCTCGGGGAGACGGCGCTCGGCGGCGGCAACATCTTCGACGTCCTGATGGATCTCGTCCGGGTCGCGTCGCTCGGGCAGATCGCGAAAGCGCTGTACCAGATCGGCGGGCAGTACCGGAGGAGCATGTAGCGCATGGGAGACAGACTCAGGATCCTGGTCGCCAAGCCGGGCCTCGACGGCCACGACCGCGGGGCGAAGGTGGTGGCGCGGGCGCTGCGCGACGCGGGCCACGAGGTGATCTACACCGGCCTGCGGCAGACGCCGGAGATGATCGTCCGCGCCGCGGTCGACGAGTACGTGGACGCCGTCGGGCTGTCGATCCTCTCGGGCGCCCACGGGACGCTCCTGCCGCGCGTCCTCGACGGGCTGCGTTCGGCCGGGGCGCGGGACGTCGTCGTCTTCGCCGGAGGCATCATCCCCGAGGACGACGCGGCCGATCTGGCGAAGGCCGGCGTGCGCCGCGTCTTCGGCCCCGGCTCGACCCTCGCGGAGATCACCGCCTGGGTCGCCGCCGAGGTGAGGCCGCGCACGCGGGCGGCGTGATCGCCGCCGCTCGCACCTGTCTGGTGAAGCACGGCCACTCCTCCGGCTACGGCCGAACGAACAGCGATGCCGCGTAGGCGGCGTAGAGGCCGAGGAGGGCGGCGCCTTCCAGGCGTCCGAGGCGCAGACCGGTCAGGAGGAAGGGGAGGGCGAGGGCGCTGAAGCCGATCATCACGATGAGGTCCACCGCCACGGCGTCGAACGGCATCGCCAAGGGGCGGATCAGCGCGGTCGTGCCGAGGATGCACAGCACGTTGAAGATGTTGGAGCCGACGATGTTCCCCAGCGCGATGTCCGGCTCGCCCTTGACGGCGGCGACAATCGACGTCGCCAGCTCGGGGAGGCTGGTGCCGATCGCCACCACCGTCAGGCCGATGACCAGATCGGGGATCCCGAGAGAACGCGCCACGCCGGTCGCGCCGGTCACCAGCAGGTGGGCGCCGAACACCAGGACCGCCAGGCCGAGGGCGACGCCGAGCCAGTTGCGCCACGCCGGCCCGGCGGCCGCGCCGTACTCGCGCGCGAACTCCTCCTCGATGTCCGGCGCCTCGCCGCCCCGCAGGAGAAACCAGACGTAGGCGGCCAGCAGACCGAGCAGCACGAGCCCCTCGATGCGGCCGAGCATGCCGTCGAGCAGGAACGGCGCCGGGAGGATGGCGACGCCGATCATGAACGGCAGCTCGCGTTTGATGAACAGGGCGTTCGTGCGGATCGGCGCCATGACGACCGTGAGGCCCAGGATCAGTCCGATGTTGGAGATGTTGGACCCGACGACGTTGCCGACCGCGATGCCGGGATTCCCGCGGAAGGCGGCCGCCAAAGTCGTCAACAGCTCCGGGCTCGACGTCCCGAACGCCACGACCGTCAACCCGATCGCCATCGGGCTGATCCCGAGTCCCCGCGCCAGGCGAGCGGCGCTCGCGACCAGCCTCTCGCCGCCGAGGTACAGCAGGGCGATGCCCCCGACGATGTAGAGAACGCTCATGCCGGCGCCCCTGCCGCTTGTCGCAGTTCCAGCGCCGCGAGGAGGGAGTCGACCCGGCGGCTCAGGTCGTCGATCGTTGCGTCGTTGGACAGGACGTGCGTGGCGCGGGCGACCCGTTCGCCGTCGGTCATCTGCGCGCGGATCCGCGCCCGCACGTCGGCAGGCTCCGCGCCGTCGCGCTCGACGACCCGCCGCACCCGCGTCTCCTCGTCGCACGCGATCACGACCACGCCGTCCACGAGGCGGTCGTGGCCGGCCTCGAACAGAAGCGGGGCGACGTAGAAGCACAGAGGCGCCATGCGCCGTGTGCTGCGCGCCGTGCGCATGGCGCATGGCCGCTGTTCGGCGCCGGCGCCCTGCGCGTCGATCCATCGCAGCAGGGCGCGCTCGACGATCGGGTGCACGATCGCCTCCAGTCGCCGCCGGTCCTCCGGATCCGCGAACACGCGGCGCGCGAGCGCGGCCCGATCCGGTTCGCCCTGCGAACCGCCGAAGGCAGCCACGACGGCGGCGTACGCCTCGCCCCCGGGCCGCGTGGCCTGGCGCGAGCACTCGTCGGCGTCGAACACGGGAATGCCGCGCTCGGCGATCATGCGGGCGACGACCGACTTGCCGCTGCCGATCCCCCCGGTCAGGCCGTACACCCGTGTTGTGCGCCGCGGCTTCATTCCCACCGCTCGAAACAGGCCACGGCGGCCGTCTCCCGGCGCTTGCGGGGACGCTCGTCCTTGGCCCGCGTCTCGGCGTCCATCGCCGCGGGGTCGCCGGGATAGCCGACGGCGACGAGCGTCACGATGCGCCACGGGTCGGGCGCGCCGATCGCCTTCTTGGCGGCGGCTTCGTCGTAGCCGGCCATCGGGTGCGCGACCATGCCCTCGGCGGTGGCCGCCAGCAGGAGGTTCTGCGTGGCGAGTCCCGCGTCGAAGGCGGCATAGTTGATCCCGTTGACCGTCGCCGCTCCGTCCGGGTTCATCGCCACGGCGGCCAGCATCGGCGCCGCCCGCGCCCACTCGTTGCCCTCCATCAATGCGGCGTCCAGCGCGTCGCGTTGTGGCGAGCGCGTCGCGAGGACCAGCTTCCACGGCTGGCGGTTGGCGCACGACGGCGCCCAGCGGAACGACTGGATCAGCCGGTCGAGGGCCGCGGGGGGCAGCGGCATCGGCGCGAAGGCGCGGGTCGACTTGCGGCGATCGAACAGCGGGTGCGACGTCGGCTCGATCGCCTTGCGCTCGGGCGGCAGCTCGGCTGGCTGGGCGTCGCGCAGCAGCGGCCCGCCGCCGATCGGCCGCAGCACCGCCGTCGCGTACGGCCGCTCGCCGGCATCGACGATCTCCAGCCCGCGCACCCGGTGCCGATTCGCGAACATCTCCAGCACGGCCTCGATCACGTACTCGACGTGGCTGCGGGTGTACGAGCGCCTCGGGAAGGCGAAGCGGAGCAGGTCCCGGCCGGCGGGGACCAGGCGTCCGGTCGTCGGGTCGATCTCGCCGCGACGCAGCGTGCCGGCCTCGGCCGTCCTGATGCCGGCCACGGCGTACAGGGAGCAGGCGAGCGCCTGGCCCGGCAGGTGCTCGGGATCGAGGTGCGGCAGGAACGCGCGGGCGTCCACGTGTACCGCGTGGCCGCCGGGAGGCTGCACGACCGGCACGCCGTCGCGCGCCAGGTGGCGGGCCATGTGCCGGACCGACTCGAAGCGGTGCGCGAGGTAGTCCTGGTCGAGCGCCTCGCCCAGGCCGATCGCCATCGACTCCAGGTCGCGTCCCGCGAGACCGCCGGGTGCGAGCGGGCCGTCGGCCGATGCGAGCGAGCGGCGCAGGCGGGCCGCCAGGCCGTCGTCCGACAGGACGACGAGGCCGCCCGCATTGGCCATCACGTCCTTGCGGGCCGACAGGACCGCGCCGTCGGCCAGCGCGAACATCTCTCGGGCGATGTCGCCGACCGGCCTGCCGGCCTGGCCCGGCTCCCGCTCCCTCACGAAGAAGACGTTCTCGGCGAAGTACGCGCAGTCGAGGAACAGCGGGATGCCGTGCCGCGCCGTGACCTCCCTGACGGCGCGGAGGTTGGCCATCGAGACCGGCTGGCCGCCGCCGGCGGGGCTGGAGACGGCGAGCATGACGAGCGGCACGGCGCGCGGCCCCGCGTCGGCGATCGCCTTCTCCAGGCGCTCCACGTCCATGTTCCCCTTGAACGGGTGGAACAGGTCCAGCGCCCCGGCCTCGGGGATCGGCAACTCGACGGCGCGGCCGCCGGCGGTCTCGACCGCCGAGCGGCCCGAATCGAGGTGGCTGTTGGCCGGCACGACGGAGCCCGGACCGACGAGCGCCGCCACGAGGCGCTGCTTGGCGGTCCGGCCCTGGTTGGTGGCGAAGACGTGGCGGTGGCCGAACAGCACGCGCGCCGCCTCCTCCAGGTGCGCCAGGCTCTCGCTGCCGACGTCCGACTCGTCGGCCGTGATCAGCCCGGCCCATTGGCGGGCCGACATCGCGCCGGCCCCGGAGTCGGTGAACAGATCGATCGACACCTCCCGCGACGGGATCCGAAGGAGGTTGTACCCGGCGCGCTCCAGAGCGCCGACGCGCTCCTCCGCCGGAAGCCGCCGTATCGCCTCCACCATCCGGATCCTGAACGGCTCGATAACTGTCCGCATCGGTCACCTCCGTCCGGCAGGCGTTGCGGTTCGCGGTTCGCGGGACCGCATTCACCCGAACCGCGAACCGTTGTTGGCGCGGTTGCGCCGGATGCGGTATTCTATGATCGGTGGGGACGGGGAGGGAAGGGCGGAGCGTTCGATGCCGACGATCCTGTTCCTGACCGGGATTCAGGACCCAAGGGCGGTCGGGGAGGCCATCGCGCAGGGTGAGAAGGCGCGGTGGACGCCCGACGGGGAGTTGATCGTCGTCCGGTCGCCGGCGCCGGTTTCACGGGAGTTCCGCGGGGATCCGGGGGGCCTTCTTTCCGCGAACGAGCCCGCTCCCGCTCCTGCTCCGACAGGCAGGGGAGCTGGAGCGGGAGCGGGCGCGGGGGCCGACGTAGAGTATCGGTTCATCTTCCACACGTCGGTGCCGCGAGCGGTGGCCGAGGCGAATCGCAGGCCGGTGGACCTGATCGTGGTGGACAACAGGATCGATCCGAGGCGGCCCAGGCGGACGTTCGCGGAGTCGCCGGCAGGCCGGCTGCTGCCGATCCTGTCGGCGACGCGCCGGGACTTCCGGCCGGTGTCGCGCCGCCAGGTCGTGCTGCTGGTCGGTTCCGGCGAGTCGTTGGCGGCGGACGTGTACGTGGCGGGCGCGATGAAGCTCGGCGGGTACGTGGTCGATCCGTTCGGGCGGGATGCGGCCCGCGAGGGCGGCGGCGAGCGTTTCGTCGATCAGATCGCCCTGATGCTGGGGACGCGGCGCCCCGGCAAGCTGGCGCTCTGCCTCGCCGGGGGCGGCATCGAGGGCCTGATCTACGAACTCGGGGCGTTGCGGGCGATCGACGACTTCCTGGTGGGCCGCAAGCTGGCCGACTTCGACATCTTCTGCGGCATCAGCGCCGGCGCGGTGATTGCGGCGTTTCTGGCCAACGGCGTGCCGGTCGAGGATGTCGTCGCAGGCCTGAAGGACGGCGCCGGTTCGCTGGACGCCGTGCGCCGGGCGACGTTGTTCACGCCGAACGGAGTCGAGATCGCCGACCGTCTCGTGAGTCTCGTCCGCAAGGTGGTGAGGCCTCGGCGCGGGGACGTGTCGGGGCCGTCCGGCCGCGTCGACGTCACCTCGGCGCTTCTGCGGTTCGTCCCGGGCGGTTTCTTCTCCGGAGAGCCGATCAAGTGGTACATGGAGGAGCAGCTCACTCGTCCCGGTCGCACCAACTGCTTCCGGCAGCTCCCCAAGGAACTCTACATCGGCGCCACGGACCAGGATTCCGGCAGGCACGTCCTGTTCGGCGAGGCGGGCCACCGGGACGTTCCGATCTCCCACGCGGTGCGGGCGTCGACGGCGCTGATCCCGTTCTACCCGCCCGAGGTGATCGGCGGGCGGTACCTCGTGGACGGCGCCTACACGCGGACGACCAACTTCACGGTGGCGATCAGGCACGGCGCCAGGCTCGTGACGATCGTGAACCCCTTCGTGCCGCTCCTGACGAACCGTCCCGGCGCGGTCGATCGCGAGGGAGGCGTCTTCGCGGCGCTCCAGGGCCTCAAGGCGCTGGTTCACTCGCGCTTCGAGCAGTCGTACGCGCATCTGGACGAGTTGTACCCGGACGTGGACTTCCAGGTGTTCATGCCGGAGGGCGAGGAGCTGGAGCAGCTCACGGGGACCCTGATGAAGTTCTTCTACCGGGTGGAGATCGCCGAGCTGGCGTACGAGCACACGGCGGCGAAGATCCGGCGGGCGATGCCCGTGATGGCGGAGGATCTCCGGCGCCACGGCCTGCTCCTCCGCGATCCGGCCGACGACGGGCCGGTGGCGCTGTCCGGGACCCGGGCCGCGGACCGCGGACCGTCGCGCGTCCCCGACGTTTCCACCGGCGCTTCCTGATGCCTCCGCGCGTCGTGTCGCTCGTACCCAGCCTCACGGAGACCGTCTGCGCGCTCGGCGCCGGCCCGGCGCTCGTGGGCAGGACGCGGTACTGCGTCGAGCCTGCCGAGCGTCTGCGTGACGTGCCGGTTGTGGGCGGCGCCAAGGATCCCGACCTGCGCGCCGTGCTGGCCCTGCGGCCGACGCTCGTGATCATGGGCGTCGACGAGAACAGGCGCGAGGACTACGACCGTCTGCGCGCCGCCGGGACGCAGATCCTCGTGGCCAACGTGCGATCCGTCGTCGACGTGCCCGCCGTGGTGACGGAGATCGGCAGGCGGCTGGGGACCGTCGGAGCGGCCCGGACGATGGCGGCCGAAATCGATGGCGCATACGCGACCGTCGTGTCGTTCGTCGGCGAGATACAGCGCGCGTCGGCGCAGCCGCTGCTCCACTCGTTCTGCCCCGTCTGGCGCGACCCGTGGATCGTCGCATCGGTCGGCACCTACGTGGCCGACGTGCTGTCCTGCGTCGGCCTGCCGTCGCTGTTCCATGCGCCGCGGGAGGGACCGGCGGCCTCGTTCTATCGGGAGGTCACGCCCGGGGAGATAGTGGACATGGACCCGGGCGTCGTGCTGCTCCCCAGCGAGCCGTATCCGTTCGGCCCGGACGACCGCGACGAAGTGCTGTCGTGGCCGCTCAGGGCGTCGATCGACGAGCAGGTCCACCTGGTGGACGGCAGGATGCTGACCTGGTACGGCGCACGCACCGCCAGCGCGCTGCACGCCCTGTCGCTGCTCGCCATGGCATGGTTCGGCGCGGACGAGGAGCCCGCGGGAAAACCGCCGCCGGTTCACTGATCGCGCTTCCGGGGATTCGTGCTCAGACGGACGATCAGATCCTCCAGCGTGCCCCGGTGCGGCGCGATCTCGACGAGCCGGCCGCCGGCGGAAACCGCCTGTTGCGCCAGCGCCACGGCGTCGGCCTGGGTCGCCGCGATGAACCGGTCCACGTCGCCGCGCCGCTCGTGCCCCCGCGCGCCGGCGGCCAGGCGGGCGGCAGCCTCCGGGGGAAGCCCGGAGGTCGCCACCTCGACGGCTCCGGCGTCCATCGAGAGCAGCGCCCCGAGCGTCCCCTGGCTGGCCACGGAGCCCGCGGTCAGGATCGCCACCCGATCCGCGACCATCTCGACGTCGGGCAGGATGTGCGACGAGAACAGGATCGCCACCCCCTCCCTCCGCCGCTCGATCAGTATGTCCCTGAACTCCTTGCGGCCGATCGGGTCGAGTCCGCTCATCGGCTCGTCCAGGATCAGGACACGGGCATCCGACAGGAGAGCCTGCGCCATTCCGATCCGCTGGAGCATCCCCTTGGACAGCTTGCGCAGCGGTTGATCGGCCGCATACGCGATCCCGACGCGCTCGAGCGCCTGCGCTGCCCGCCGCCGCCGCTGGGCCCGAGGGATTCCGAAGAGGCCGCCGTAGTAGTCGAGCAGCTCGTGCCCCGTGAGATGGTCGTAGAAGTACGGATTCTCCGGCAGGAAGCCGACGGCGGCCCTGGACTCCGCCGAGGGGACGTCGAGCCCCAGGATTCGCGCGGAGCCCGCGTCCGGCCGCACCAGGCCGAGCAGCATCTTGATCACCGTCGTCTTGCCCGCGCCGTTGGGGCCCAGCAGCCCGAAGATCTCGCCACGCTCGACCGTGAACGAGACGTCCACGACCGCGCGGACCCGCCGCCGCAGCATCGGGCTGCGGAACGTCTTGCCGAGGTTCCGGGCCTCGATCGCCGGAGTCGCGTCCGCCATGCCCCCCCTACTGGAGCCGGTCCGATGCGCCGGCGGAGGCGGTGAGCCGGACCGCCAGCAGCCGGGCCGACGTGGATGCATCGACGTCGGCGATCTGCGCCCCGAAGCCCCAGGGCCCGCCGCCGGGACCACGCAGCCGGACGATCACCTGCCCTCCGAAGCGGATCCGGCCGTCCGGCGTGTCGAGGAGAAAAGTCAGACGCTCGCCCACCATCGGGGGCGAATCGTCCTGCACCACGACGCCGACCGATCCCAGCCTCCGCAGGATCCCGTCGCGCACCGCCGCCTGTTCGCCGCCGTTCCCCTGGGGGATCTCGTACCGAATGCCCATCCGCAACTCGGGCACCACCACATCCGACGCCATCGCCGCCACTCCTTCGCCGCGCCGAACGCCGCCGCCTGTCGCGGCTACCGCCCCCCACGGGACGGTCAAGTCGGCCCGGTCGCCGCGCATGATCCGCACGGCGCCGCGGCAAGTCAACTTTAGTGACGTATTCGCCGAAGTTTGGTGTCCACGTTCGGCGGCCTGCCTGCCGCCTGCCTGCCCTGCCTGCCGCCTGCCTGCCGGCAGGCAGGGCAGGCAGGCCCCCGTCCCCGTTGCCGTTGCCGTTGCCGTTGCCGTCGCCGTCGCCGTCGCCGTCGCCGTCGCCGTCGCCGCATCGTATGGAGGTCAGCATGAACCCCTACCACAAGCTGCATCACGAGGATCTCGACGCATCGAGGGCGCTCGGGATGGTCGATGAGGCGACCTTCGCTCGGGGCAAGACGCTGCTCCACCGGATCGTGTCCATGCCGGTCAAGTACGCGCATGCGCAAGAACGTGGACCAGTTCCTGGCGCTACCGCTGTCGGATTCGCTCAAGCGCGCCGCGCTCGAGACGAATCCGGAGCGTCTGCTGCCGTCACGTCATGTCCCTCTCCTTCCATTGGATTGCGGCGCGAAATCCATTGAGAGGTCAGGATGAGCACGACCATGTCCGATCTTGTACTGCGTCCACGCGAGCGTGTCCGCGCTTTCATCGAGAGTCGGCGCTTCGAAAGGGCAATCACCACGCTGATCGTCGCGAACGCGATCACGCTCGGAGTCGAAACATCGCCCCAGGTCGTCGCACGCTTCGGCGACGTGCTTCACGTATTCGACCGCACGGTGCTGGCGATCTTCGTGGCCGAGTTGCTGTCGCGCTTCATCGTCTATCGCCGCCGCTTCTTCCACGACCCGTGGCGCGTGTTCGATTTCGCGGTCGTGGGGATCGCGCTGCTGCCCGCGGGCAGTTCCTTCACCGTCCTTCGCGCGCTGCGGGTGCTGCGGGTCATGCGGCTGGTTGCGCTGGTGCCCTCGATGCGCGGGGTGGTCGGCGCTCTGCTCACGGCATTGCCGGGCATGGCGTCGATCGTCGGCCTGATGGCGCTGGTGCTGTACGTATCGGCGGTCATGGCTACGAAACTGTTCGGCGCGATCGCGCCGGAGCTCTTCGGCAGTCTCGGCGCCTCACTGTTCACGCTGTTCCAGGTGATGACGGTGGAAGGGTGGCCTGACATCGCGCGCGGAGTCATGGCGCAGTCGCCGTACGCCTGGATATTCTTCGTCACCTACCTGCTGATCGCGACGTTCATGGTGTTGAACCTGTTCATCGCGGTGGTTGTCAACGCGATGCAGTCGCAGGTCACGGAAAACCTAAAGGACGAAGGAGAGGCGCACACCCGGCTGATCCTCGATGAGGTACGCGCATTGCGGCGAGAGATCGAGTTGCTGCGCGGGCCGCCGAAAGCGTGATACGGACGCCAGGTAGCTCGCCTTTGTGCTGCTGATGCTGGCGCTGGACCTCGGGGTATTCCATCGGAAAGCCCACGTGGTCACGGTGAAAGAGGCCCTCGCGTGGTCTGCCGTGTGGGCCACGCTGGGGCTGACCTTCTCCGTGTTCGTGTACTTCGGGTACGAGAACCAGTGATTGGGTCTGGGGGGGGGGTTCATGCGCAAAATCCCGCGGTTTCTGGTGCGCGTTGACAGTCGTGGGGCGGAGCCTTGGCAGTGCGGCGGCTTGCCTGCCTGCCCTGCCTGCCGGCAGGCAGGCGGCAGGCAGGCCGCCGCTTTCCCGCGCCGCATCCCGCATCCGCCACCTGTTGGGGATGCGTTCAGGGAAGCTCGTACCGCACGCGCCCCGAGCCCTGCGCGATCCGGACGCGGTAGTTGGCGCGCACGTTCGGGAAGGTCTCGACGGTCCCCGCGGCGTCGGGCCACCGGACCTCGATCGAGTCGACGTCGCAGGCGGCGCCGATGCCGAAGTGCAGCACCATGTCGTGCTGCATCGTCATGTGGCCGTACCCGCCGCCGACCTCCTGCACCCCGACGAGGTCGCCCGCCGTCACCGTGACCCGTGCGCCGACGGCCGAGCGGTTCGCGCCGGGCGGGCCGGAGCCTTCCAGCGCCACCTGGACCCAATTGCCGTGGTGCCCGACGTCGTTGCGGTAGTAGTGGACCTCGGCCTCCGTCCAGCCGCAGCAGGCGCGGGCCGTGCCGGAACCGACGACGAGGTCGAGGTCGCCGTCGCGGTCGAAATCGGCCCACGTCATGCCGGCCGCCCCCGGGTGCGAGACGTACTGCTCGCGTGCGATCTCGCGGTACGTCCCGTCGGGCTGCCTGTGGAACAGGAAACCGCGCTGGTCCGGGTAGTCGCTGGCCGCGAGGTAGACGTCCTTGCGGCCGTCGTTGTCGAAGTCGACGAACGCGACCAGCAGGTCGCCCTCGTTCCAGTCGACCGTCCCCCAGCGGCGCGCCAGGCCGTTGGTCGAGTTGCCCGGCCGGCGGAAGGTCCAGCCTCTCTCGCCGGCGTCGGGGACGTTCTCGAGCAGCTCGCTGGGGTCCGACGACGACCCGGCCCACCAGTGGCGGATCTCCGAGTTGAACAGGTCCATGTCGCCGTCGTTGTCGGCGTCGGCGCACGCCGTGGAGAACGTGTTGCCGCCGGCCCGCCACGGCCGGTCGTCGAACCCCGGGTTCCAGCGATCCTCGGTGCACGAGATGCGCGGCGGCCCGGCGGTGCACAGGCCCGTGAGCCGGCAATGGCACCGGTAGAACTCGTTGTCGGTATAGTCGTCGAGATCGTCCGCGTGGAACCCGATCTGCGGCGCGATGTCGCGGAAGGTGCCGTCTCCCAGGTTCTCCCAGAGCATGTTCCACTGGCGCCCGTAGGCGGAGACGAGGAGGTCGGGGTCGCCGTCCGAGTCGACGTCGCAGGCCGTGACGCCGTACGTCGGCCGGTGGTTGGTCCCCTCGTCGTACCCCGACGACGTGGTCCCCAACCCGGCCGCCGCGGTGACGTCGGCGAAGGCGCCGTCGCCGGCGCCGCGGTAGAGCCTGTCCTGGAGCCCTTCGAGGTAGCCGTACACGCGGTACCAGAAGCCGACGAACAGGTCGACGTTGCCGTCGCGGTCGTAGTCGACGAACGACGCCGCCGCGGTCGACCAGCGCTGCGTCGGGCCGGGAGAGACGGCGCTGCGGGGGGCGAGCGAGAAGACGCCGGAGCCGTCGTTGAGCAGGATCTCGGATCGGTCGCCGGTGTCGGCCGGCGTGCCGCTGGGGTTGACGTACGTGCCGCTGAAGACGTCGAGGTCGCCGTCGTTGTCCACGTCGGCCAGCGCGGCGAGGTGCGCGACGCGGCCGAGGCCCTCGCCGTCGCGGATCCGCCCGTAGCCCGACTCGACCGTCCACTCCGCGAAGACGCGGCCGCCGGCCGGCCCGGGCCGGTTGAGCAGGACGCGCTTGCGGTACACGGGCGGCGACGCCGTCGGGTCGTCCCGCTCGTTGCCGTACACGGCGTGCACGATCAGGTCGGCGTACCCGTCCCCGTCCAGATCGCCGCCGACGATCCGGTTGCCGATCACGTGCAGGTTCGCGGCGTCCAGCCCGACCTCGACCGTGGCGTTGGCGAACCCGTTGCGCTCCGGCACCGTCGCCGCGGGCCGGCAGATGCGCGGCGGCGCCTCGGGCTCGGCGTCGTCCGCGTCCGCGTCGCCGTCCCCGACGACATCGGCGTCTTCCGGCGGCGTCGCGTCGTCGGCGACGTCCTGCGCGACGTCGCCGGCGTCGGCCGCTCCTCCGCCGCCGTTGCACGAGTGGAGTACGAGGGTCCAGGCAGCGATCGCGAGAAATCGGGGGGGCGTCATGTCGGTGTTCCCTTCGCCATCGTCCTGACCGCCTCGACCGCCCTGCGCCAGCCGTCCATCGCCGCCGCTCGCTCGTCCTGAGCGATCGCCGGCCGGAACCGGCGTTCGATCGCGACGGCCTCGCGCAGATCGTCGAGCCCTTTCCAGACGCCGACGGCAAGCCCCGCGAGCATGGCGGCCCCCATCGATGTCGTCTCGATCATCCTCGGCCGCAGGACGGGGATTCCGAGCAGGTCCGCCTGGCGCTGCATCAGCAGGTCGTTGGCGGCGGCGCCGCCGTCCACCCGCAGTTCCACCATCGGGCGCCCGGAGTCGGCCTGCATCGCGTCGACCAGGTCGGCGATCTGGCACGCCACGCCGTCCAGAACCGCTCGGGCGACCTGCCCGCGCCCGGTGCCGCGCGTGACGCCGAGCAGCGCGGCGCGCGCGGCCGGGTCCCAGTGGGGCGCCCCGAGGCCCACGAAGGCCGGGACGAACACGCAGCCGCCCGCGTCGGGCGCCGATCGGGCCAGTTCCTCGACGTCCGCGGACCGCTCGATGAGCTTCATCTCGTCGCGCAGCCACTGCACCGCCGCCCCGGCGATGAATGCGGCGCCCTCGAGGGCGAACGTCGTCCGCCCTCCGAACCGCCAGGCGACGGTCGCGAGAAGGCCGCGGGTCGAGGGGACCGGCGAGTCGCCGGTGTTGAGCAGGAGGAAGGCGCCGGTGCCGTAGGTGCATTTCGCCTGCCCGGCGTCGAACGCGGCCTGCCCGAACAGCGCGGCCTGCTGGTCGCCGATCAGCGACGCGATCGGAAGGTCGTCGGGAAGGCCGTCGACGCCGCGCGTCGTGCCGTGGACGGCCGACGAGTCGAGGATCTGCGGAAGGACGTCCCCGGGAACCCCGAGGAACCCGAGCAGGTCGGGGTCCCAGTCGAGCGTCCGGAGCGAGAGCATCAGCGTTCGCGAGGCGTTTGACGGGTCGGTGCCGTGGACGGCGCCGCCGGTGAGCCGCCACAGGAGGAACGAGTCGATCGTGCCGAACGCGATCTCGCCCGATTCGGCCCTCGGACGCAGGCCGGGCACGTTCTCGAGCAGCCAGCGGATCTTCGTCCCCGAGAAATACGGGTCTAGCACCAGCCCCGTGCGGTCGCGGAAGAGGCGATCGAGGCCCTCGGACCTGAGCTGCGCGCACAGGTCCGCCGTGCGGCGGCACTGCCATACGATCGCGTTGTGGACCGGCCTGCCGGTCTCCCGATCCCACAGGACGGTCGTCTCCCTCTGGTTCGCGATCCCGATCGCCGCGATATCGTCGGGGCGGGCTCCCGCTTCGCGCAGCGCCTCCCTGACGGCGGCCAGCACGCTGCGCCAGATGTCCTCCGGGTCGTGCTCGACCCACCCCGGCTTCGGGTAGATCTGCGGGTATTCCTGCTTGCTGCGTCCCGCGACCCGCAGGTCGCGCTCCACCAGGAGCGCCGCGCTCCCCGTGGTCCCCTGGTCGATCGCCAACAGGTACCGCCCGCCCATCGGCGCCACACTACCACAGGGCTATGCGCTTTGCGCTTTGCGCTATGCGTTCGGACAGAGAGGCGCATAGCGCATAGCGCACAGCGCATAGCGCACAGCGCCCTCGCAACCTACGCGGCGTGCTGGTCGGCCGAGGCGGAGCGCACGGCATCGTCGCCGCATGCCGGATGATCGGTGTGCAGCGCCTTCTGCCGCTCCGAGACGACCAGGGCGATCATGTCCTTCTGCGTCGCCAGGCCGGCGTCCAGGATCGCCTGCATGTACCCGTCGGCGTAGCCGACCGCCCTGGCGATTCGCGCGTAGGCGGCGCCGTGGTAGCGCGCCATGAAAGCCTCGTGCAGTTTCCCGCGCAGCGTTCCGACCAGCCTGTCCGTGTCCGCCTTCATGCCCTTGCCCTCCGGCGCTCCCGCCGCCCGCCGCGGTCCGGGACGCTCATGACGACTAGATACGCCTCCCGGCGGAGATGGTCAAAAAAACTGCACGAGACACGGCGCCGGCGGCGGCTTGCCGCTCCCGTCACGGGGTGCTAGCTTCTGTTCGTCCGCTGGAGGTGAACGATGAACTGGAAGAAAGTCGCCGTTCTGGTCGTTTCGATTGCCGCGGCGGGGCCGGCGTCGGCTTCGGTTTTCGAGATCTACGTGCGGGCCCAAGGCGGGCTCGAATACCTCGACCTGACCGCAATAGACTCGTCCGGACTGCTCAACCCCGCCAACTACAATCCGGACAGCCCGCCGGCGGGCGCCGGGGACATCGTCGACCAGATGACGAAAGAGTACAAAGGCGAGGGCTGGGCGGTCGGCGGCGCCGCCGGGTTGATCCTGATCGACTTCCTCGATGTCGGCATCGACTTCCGCCAGGCCGGTCTCTATTTCGACTACGGCAACACCGACGGGTTGCTCACGCAGATCGCCCTTCACGCCGGGTTCCACTTCCTCGGCACCGACACGCTGATCGATCCGTCCCTCGTGTTCGGCCTCGGCTACTGCTACCTCACGACGAAGATCCCGGAACTCAGCGACTCCACCCTGACCGCCCCGACCGAGGAGCGCACCGCCAACGGCTTCATCGGCCGCGTCGGCGGCGCCCTCGACCTGCGATTCCTCGACTGGCTCTCCGCCGGGATCGCGGCCGACTTCTCGCTGCTGTATTTCGACGGCGGCTCCGACCGCACCGCCTGGGGCTTCAACACCGACATCCTGGCCCGCCTGTCGATCCACATCTGACGCGACAGACCGAACGGGAGGCACACAGTGGCGGCGTCCGACGCGAAGCACGGCAAGGAAACCGCGGATCAGAAGCCCGACGAGAGGACCTTCGAGGCGCTCGTGCGGCGGCTCGAAGAGGTGGTCGGCACGCTCGATGCCGGCGACATCCCCCTCGAGAAGGCGCTCGCGCTCTTCGAAGAGGGCGTCTCGCTCGCCCGCGAGGGGCACCGCAGGCTCGAGGACGCCGAGCGGCGCATCACCGTGCTGCTCGAGGACGGGACGGAGAAGCCGCTGCCCGCGGGCGGCGGGGACGACGCGTCGGGAGGCGGAGCCGGCCGTGCGGCCGAGGATGACGCGAAGTAGATCCGCCGGCCTACCGGCCGTCCTGGCGGCGATTGCCTCATCGATCTGGCTGTCGACGTGCGCCGGACGCGATCCGGCGCCGGCCATGCCGGAACTCCCTGCCGGGAGCGCCGGCTCCCAGCCGGCCGGAGACAGATCCCCTGGGAACGCCGGCTTCCGGCCGGCTGGAGAGGGATCCCCGTCGGGCACGGGCGCGGGCACGTCCACGGGGGAGGAGGACTCCCCACGGCGGACGGCGGACGGCATTCGGCGTTCGGATCCGAAATCCGAAATCGGGTGGTTGGTGGCGTACGATCTGGTGCGGGAGTTGGACGTTGCCGATCTGGCGGCGCCGGGGCTTCGCATCGACTTCGGGACCGGGGCCACGGCGGCGTTCACGCTCGGCCGGTGGCAGACCGGCTGGGGTCGGGACGTCGAGGACGGCGGGCGCACCGTCACCGTCGTGCGTCGTTCGTCCGCCAAGCTGTTCGTTCCCGCGGACATCGTGCGCGGCACGGTGATGCGCGTGACGGCGAAGGCGTTCGGCGGCCGGCGTCTTGCCGTGGACATCGCCGGCCGGGGCGCCGGCATGGCGATGCTGCCGGTCGGCTCGTACGGCCACGCGGATTTCGCGGTCCCCGCCGACTTGTCGGGCCAGGTCGCGATCGGCCTCGGTTTCCGCGGCTCCGAACGGCACGCCGCTCTGGGCCGCGCGCACGCCCTCGTTGACCGCGTCGACTTCCTGACCCCCCAGCAGGCGTCGCACGGCGGGGACGACGACACGATCCGCGGGCCGCTGCGCGCCGACGGCGGCGTAGCCGGGGACATCCCCTCGTTCGTCCAGCCGCCGGGGACGACGGTGCGCTTTCACGTGCACGTGCCGACCGGCGCGGTGCTGCGCTCCGGCCTCTCGGCCTGCGGGTCGCCCGCGTGCGACGCCCCGCCGGCCGGGGGGTCCGCGGCGGCGGCGGTCGTGGTGCGGGCGATCGCGGACGGCGCGGCGGAGCCGCTCGTATTGCTGGAGGCGACCGCTGGGCGCGACGTCGCGGATCTGGAGGCGAGCCTGTCGGGGCACGCGGGCGGGGCGGCGCGGCTGGAGTTCGCCGTCGCGTCCGGCGGCCCGGCGGTGCGGTGGATCCGGCCCCAGGTCGTGGCGCCGAACCCGGGCACGGCGCGGGAAGTCGTCCGGACGGCGCGCAACCTGGTCGTGCTGGTCGTGGACACGCTCCGCGCCGATCGGCTCTCGGTGGTCGAGCCCGGCTCGCGGGTGCGCGCCGGCAACCTGCAGCGGTGGGCGGCCGAGGGGACGGCGTTCGTGGACGCGACGGCGCCGGAGAACTGGACGAAGCCGTCCGTGGCGACGCTGCTCAACGGCCTGCACCCGTCGTCGCACGCGGCCCAGAGCGAACGTTCGATGCTGCCGCCGGACGTGCGGATCCTGCCGGAGATCCTGCGCGAGCGCGGCTTCCGGACGGCCTGTTTCGCCGCCAACGGCTACGTCTCGGACGCCTTCGGATTCGGCCGCGGCTGGGACGACTACAAGAACTACATCCGAGCCGGCCTGCCCAACCGGGCGCGCGACGTCTTCGCGGACGCCGCCGCGTGGATCTCGCGTCGCGGCGCCGGGGAGCGTTTCTTCCTGTACATCCACACGATCGACCCGCACGTGCCGTACGCGCCGCCGCGGGAGTACCTGCGGCTGTACGATGCCGGCGGCTACGAGGGGCCGGTCAGGGCGACGGAGACGTCCAGGCTGCTGGAGCGCATCAAGCTCGGGCAGGTCGCGCTGGGCGAACGGGACAGACGACGGCTGGAGGCGCTCTACGACGCCGAGATCACCTACCACGACGACCACGTTCCGCGGCTGTACGAGGCGCTCGCCGCCGCCGGGGTGCTGCACGAAACGCTCGTCGTCGTCACGTCCGACCACGGCGAGGAGTTCTTCGAGCGCGGGTCGGTCGGGCACGGCCACACGCTGTATCGCGAGTTGATCCACGTGCCGCTCTTCTTCCGGCTGCCCGGCCTCTTCCCGGCGGGCGCGAGGATCGCCGGCCCCGTGGGGCTCGTGGACGTGCTGCCGACCGCCATGGAGACGCTCGGGCTGCCGCCGCACCCGCCGGCGCAGGGGCGCAGCCTCCTCGATGCCGCCTGGGGCGAGGTCATGGGGACCGAGGCGGCGTTCAGCGAGTTCCTCGAGCAGCAGCGGGCCGTCACCGGGAGCCGCCACAAGCTGATCGTGCGCGGCGGCGTCCCGCGGCTGTTCGACCTGCAGCGCGATCCGGGCGAGCGTCGCGACGTGTCCGGGGCCGAGCCGATCGCGTTGCGCGCCATGGTGGCGCTGCTGTCGCGCCACCTCGAGCGGCAGGAACTCGAGGGGCGGGCCGAGGAGGTGCTCCGGCCCTCGCGTCCGGCGGAAATCGACTCGCGGCTCGAAGAACAGCTCAGGGCGTTGGGATACCTGGGGGGCCCACAGTAGCGTGCGGCCCGGCGGTCCCGCCGACGACGTGCCCGTGGGGGGCGGCGTCCTGGTGTTCCGCGCGAGCGGCCGGACGCCGGCGCTGCGTTCGTTGGTCGTCCTCGCCGCCGCGACGTTCCTGGGGCTGATCGCCGGCCTTCGGCTGCCCGAGGCGCTGCTCGTCGCCGCGGCGACGGCGCTGGGGCACATCGGTCTGACGTACTGGGTGCGGATCGCCTCCTATGGGATCCGGCTCGACGAGCGCGGGATCGAGCGTCTCGATCCGCGCAGCGCCGTCCTGATCCCGTGGGACGAGGTGCGGTCGCTCGATCTGGCCGAGACGCCGATCGAGATCCGCGGCAGGCCGGTCAGGTTGCGCTACATCGTCGTCGAGGGCTCCGGCGGCGAGCGGATCCTGTTCTCCGACCTGTCGATCGTCGGGTCGCCGGCGATACGGATAGACGTCGGCGGCCCGCGGCGGATCGCCGACGTGCGCGACAGCGGAATCCTGCTGGGGCTGATCGCGGACCGGATCGGGGACTACCGCTACCTGCCGGCGACGCTGTCCGAGCGTCCCGGTCCCGCGCGGGCGGGAGACTCCGGCGAGGCGGTGGAAGCCGATGGTCCCGTCGAGCGGCGCCGGGTGTCGGTGGCGGGCCTGCTGGCGGTCGTGCTGAAGGTCGGCACGAAGATCGCCAAGGGGATCCCCGCCGCGCTCAAGACGTTCAAGCCCGGCCTGGCGCTGGCTTCCGGCGCCGCCTTCAGCGTGCTGTTCTCGTGGCAGTTCGCGCTGGCGGTGATGATCATGCTGGCGTTCCACGAGTACGGGCACGTGCACGCGATGCGGCGTTGCGGGATGAAGGTGCGGGGGATCTACTTCATCCCGATCGTCGGCGCGGCGGCCGTGACGGAGGACGTCTGGCGCACGCGGTCTCAGCAGGCGTACATCGCGCTGTCCGGGCCGCTGTGGGGCCTGGCGCTGACGGCGGTCGCGGCGGCGGCCGACGTTGCGACGGACCATCGCCACCCGTTCCTGGGCGTGACGATCGCGTGGTGGTCGCTGATCAACCTGTTCAACCTGCTGCCTGTGAGTCCGCTGGACGGCGGCCGGGTGCTCTCCGCCGCGATGCACTCGATCGGGACGCGGTTCGGCCTCGCAGTGTCGCTCGGGATGATCGCCGCTGCGCTGGCGCTGACGTTCGCGCTGGATGTGACGCTGCTGGCGGTGGTCGGGGCGATCGGGCTGTTGGAGTTCGCCGGCGAGGCTTCCGCGCTGATGCGCTTCCGCGCGGTGCGGTCGTCGCCTCGCGTGGCGGCGCTGTCCGCGGCCGGCCTCGCGACGCTCAAGGGCCTGGCCCGTCCCAGCCTGGGGCCCGAGGCCGACCAGGCCCTGTTCCGGATGGAGATGCGCGGCGCTTCGCTGCTGCGGCAGAGGGCCCAGGTGCGCCCGATGACGTGGCGCCAGGCGCTGCGGTGGGGCTTCGTCTACCTCCTCGTCACGGCGGCCTTTATCGGCCTCATCCTGGCGACCGCTTCGGCCCATCCCGACGCCGCGATCGCGCGCGAGGTTGTGCGGTAAAGGAGGTGGACGGCGGAGGGGGTCAGGTAGTCGCCCGTTCCTCCCACAGCGGCCCGAGTTCACCGCGCACGTCGTCGGCGAAGGGCTTGAACCCGCGCGGGCAGCGCCCCTCGATATCGGCAGCATCCGTCGCCTCCGCCACCGCCGCCATCGCCTCGGTGATGCCGCGGAAACGATCGCGAGGCGCCTGCGCCAACCACCCCAGGAACACGGTCTTCGGATGATTCGCCTCTCCCGGACGCCCGGCGAGCGACTCGGGAGATTTCGGCTGCGCCGGCGCGGATTCCAAACCAAGTCCATTCCCGGCTGCCACGGGGTCGAGCAGCCATGCCTCGATCGCCTCGACGGCAACGCCGACGGCGCACGGGATCGGGGCCTCGTCCTGCAAGCGCGCATCCTCGCGGCCGGCGCGCAGCAGCTTCAACCGCTGGTGTCCGGGTTCCCGGTCGTTGTCCATGACCGCAACGACCGCGTCGAAACGCTCTCGATCGGCCCGCACGACGGAAAGACGGACCTTGCGGCGGAACCCGCCGCGGTGCACGTGCGCGAACAACCGCGAACAGGTTGCGAACGGGAGCGTTCGACGAACGACGGCCTCCAGCCTCTTCCGAACCAGCACGGGCACTACGGCTCCGACCACCCGCCAGTGCTCAGGATACGGGCCCCCATTCGCCGGATGGTCCTCATCCCCGACGTCCGTGCGTCCCTCGCCGAGGAAGAGCAACCGCACGGCGGCCTACTCTGCGCGCTCCGCCGGCTGTTGGTCCGCCATCAGGCCTTCGTCGCCGAAGTTCACCCACGCCTCGCCCAGGAGGTAGGGCGGCACGAGCCGGCGGATCCACGGCTTCCCGCTCACCATGGCGGCCTGCGTCGCGCCGTCTGCGTCTCGCCCGAGCACGATCAGCTCGTCGGTCCCGTCCAGCTTCAGGCAGTCGACGACGAACGGAGAGTGAGTGGCCAGCACGATCTGGCAGGCAGGAACACCCTCGACCCGCCCCAGCGCCAGGTCCCGCAGCACGTCGACCACCATGCCCAGCGACTGCGGGTGAACGCCGTTCTCCGGTTCCTCGACGACGATCAACCGCGGGGCGTTCGGGAGGTTGGCGATCGTCAGCCACGCCAGGACCAGGACGATTCCGTCGGAGACGCGCTCGATGTCGAGGACGCAGACAGGCTTCTCCACCCTGAAGGCCAACCGTTTCCAGACGACGAGACCTTCCCCGCCGCCTCGCGGAGATTCCACGTCCTCGCGCGGGATGATCGCCCTGACCGCCGGCGCGAACCGCGCCAGGGCAGCCTCGATGCGTCCGAACCGCTCCCTGTCCTCGCGGTGCCAGAACTCGATCACCGCCGGAACGCCGGATCCGTCATTTCCCACCTCGGGATTGCGGTTCACCACCGGCCTGCTGCGCAGGCGGACCGCCTCCGGACGAAGCGCGTACTTGCGCCAGCCCCCGGTGACCTGCCGTAGTCCGTCTCTGACGCCAAGGGCATGCTTCCGGCTCGCATCCGTCCAGGCGACATCCAACGGGAGTTCCGATAGCGGCTGACCAATGTTGCGCCTCCGGCCGTCGAGATTCGCGAGCGCCACGCCGTCCCGCGCCAGAACCAGAGCCCCTCCCCGCTGCCACGTGATGCTCCCCCACGGGCCGTCTGCGATTTCGGCGGCAGGATGGCCCGACTCTCCCTCCGCCGAATAGGGCTCCAGCGTGACCCCGTACGTCCAGGGAGCCCCAGCCGTGTCGCCTGCCGCGCGCAGTTCCATGCGGCCAGGCGACCTCGCCCAGCAGTTTTCCACGAAGCGGCCGAGCGGCGGGTTCCACAGGGCACCGCTGCCGGTGTTGGCCACTTGCGATAGGAGGACCAACGCGTCGAGCACGTTGGTCTTGCCGCTGTCGTTGCGGCCCACCAGGACCGTGAGCGGCTTGAACTCGAGCGTCACGTCGCGAAGCGAGCGGAAGCCCTGGAGGTGCAGGTTCTCGATCATCGTCGTCCCACCCGGCGCGGCCCGGCAGACCGATCCTTCCGCGCGCGGCACACTCTGCCCCGCTCGCCGGCGGGCGTCAACCGGAACGACGGACGGTGGAACGACGGACGGAGTCGGCTTCGATCGCCGGTCCGTCGTCCCCTACTTCGCGGCGCACGCCGCGGCCAGGGCGGCCACGGTTTCCGCGCGGGCGGCGTAGAGGCGCTTCGGAGCGCGGCGGCGCCCGGCATCCAGGACGGCGGCGGTCACGAGCGGGAAGGCGACGGTGGCGTCGACGTAGCAGACGACCGAGTCCGGGATCTGTTCGGGCAGCACCTTCCCCCAGCTCGCCGCCTCCGACGGAGTTGCGCCGGAGAGCCCGCCCGTGTCTGGCCTCGCGTCGGTGAACTGGACGAAGTAGTCAAGGCCGAAGCCGCCCGGGCGTCGCAGGTACAGGACTTCCTCCAGGTGCGGCGCCGTCTGGAGCGCGAAGTTCTTGGGCGCGCCGCCGCCGAGGATGATGACGCCGGTGGTCTTGCCGGATAGCTTGGCGTCCCACACGAACGCCGCGAGTTCGTTCACGTCTTTCGACGGATCGACAACCGGGCCGCGGCCGTCGAGGCGTAGGGCGGCGATCACCATCCCGATCGCGGAGTCCCCCGGCGAGGCGGAGTAGACCGGCACATCGAGACGGGCCGCGACGGCCAGCAGCGACTTGTCGGCCCGGCCGGTCGTTCCGGCGCGATTCAGGACCGCCTTGCCGAGCCGATTGTGCAGTTCGGCGGTTCCTATCGGATCGGTCGGCATCGCCGCCGCGACGTCGCGAACGAACCAATCGGTCTTGTCCAGGACGTCGGAGTCGAGGACGATGTCGTAGATCCGCACCTTGCGCATCCGTCGCAACTCGCGGTCGTCGTCGAACGGGCTGCCGCGATCGAGCCGCAGGTCCAGACCGTGATGCAGGTCGTGAAACAGGTTGGCCCCCGTCGAGATCACCACGTCCACCAGGCCCGCTTCCAGCAGCGGCGCGACGCAGGACGCGCCCAGGCCGGCCGGCGTCAGCGCGCCCGCCAGCGTGAGCACGGCAAGGCCGTCGTCGGCGACCATCTTCTCGGAGATCACCTGCACGGCCTCGCGCAGTCGGGCGGCGTTGTACGCCAGGTAGTGCTTTTCGACGAGGTCCCCGACCGACATCCCCGGCTCGATCGGCGGCGGATCGATCCGCCGGCCGGCGTCCCCTGGGCGCCCACCCCGGCAGTCCTCCTTGCGGGGCGGCGCACTCATGACGTCCAGCCTTTCGTTTTGCCGGGAGGCTGTTCGGCGCCGAGCGCCTCACCGCCCCCCGGACCCCCGCGGAACCTCGCGGCAGAGCCGCTCGGGGCCTTCATCTTGCCGGGAGGCTGTTCGGCGCCGAGCGCCTCACCGCCCCCCGGACCCCCGCGGAACCTCGCGGCAGAGCCGCTCGGGGCCTTCATCCCGATGCGCGCGATTCGCGCCGCCGCCTCGCGCACCCGTTCCTCCGGGGGCACGAGGGCGAACCGGAGGTGTCCGGCGCCGGGGTTGCGTCCGTCGGCCAGCGGCTGGGCGATCAGGCTGCCCGGCGTCGCCACGCACGCCACGTCGGGTTCGAGCAGCCGCCGCGCGACCTCGACGTCGCCGGCGCCCTCGGGCAGCCGCAGCCACACGAACACCGTCCCGGCCGGCCGCCGGACCTGGAGCCCCAGCGACTCGAACGCCCCGCACAGCACGTCCCGCTTGCGCCGGTACGAGTCCCTCATCTCCGCGACGTGCGACTCGTCCGACAGCGCCTCGATCGCGGCGTCCTGGACGAAGTTCGGCGTCCCCGAGTCGATGTTCGTCTTCATCCGCCGCAGGGCGCCGACCACGTCGGCGTCGCCGGCGACGAACCCGACGCGGTAGCCCGTCATGTTGCTGCGCTTGGACAGCGAAAAGAAGGAGATCGTCCGCTCGCGCGCCACCTCAAGCATCGACGGCGCCGGGCGATCGAACCAGATGTCCACGTACGCCTCGTCGGATGCCACGATCAGATCGTGCTGCCTCGCGAACCCGGCCATGCGGCGCAGGTCGTCCGCCGTCGCGCAGGCGCCGGTCGGCGAGTTCGGGTAGTTGACCCACAAGAGGCGCGCACGCGAAAGCACGTCCGCCGGGATCGAATCCAGATCCGGCAGGAAGTCGTTCTCGGCGAAGACGCCGTAGGCGTGCGGGACGGCCTCGGCGAACTCGGCGCCGCGTGCGTACGGCGGGTATCCGGGGGAAGGAACAATCGCGACGTCGCCGGGATCGAGCAACGCCTTGGCCAGGTGGAAGATCGCCTCCTTGGAGCCGATCGTCGCCGACACCTCGCGTTCGGGATCGACGTCCACGCCGAACCTCCGCCGGATCCAGTCCGCGGCCGCGCGGCGGAACGCGATCGAGCCGGCGTAGACCGGGTACCCCGCCTCCGCGTGGCGATCCACGGCCGCCCGGGCCGCCTCCCGCACCCGCTCGGGCGTGGGCGCCGTCGGATCCCCGACGCCGAAGTCGATCACGTCGACCCCTCGCTCGCGCAGCGCCGCCGCGCGCGATTCGATCTCCGCGAACGCGTACGTCGGAAGCCCCCGCAATCGTCTCGATCCGACAGGTCTCGCCATCTCGCGCCCCTCCGCAACCCGGGCCCGGCCCCAAGCGGCCGCGGCAAGCCTACCACGCACGCTCGCCGTGCACCTACTGCGCGCCGCCGCCGGGCGTCGCGGGCGGCTCACAGACGACGCCGACGGCGTCGACCAACGTACCGCACCTGCCCGCGATGCCGATGGCGAGCGCCCCGGCCGGGCACGCAATCTCGAATTCGGTTCCGACCGCGCCGACGACGGCGCCCTGCGCCCGGCCGACGCGCGACGGCGCACCGACCGTGGCGGCGCCGGGCAACGGCGAACACAGCAGCCCGACGTCGTGAACGAAACGCGAGGCGACGACGTGCACGCCCGTCACCGCCTCGCCGGCCGGACACTCGACGCGGAACTCCTGCGCACCGCGGCGCCCGACGGACGGTCCGCGGATCGCCTTCGCCGACGATGCCGCCTCCTCCGCCGGCGCGCGGCACTCGGGGACCAGATCGGAGACGTTCCCGCCGTCCGCCGACAGCGTCCCGGCGAGCGCGGCCAGGTGCGTGCCGTCCGGGCAGTGCCACCGGAAAGGCCCGCCCCCTTGGCCGCCGGCCGAGCGCACGTAGCGGGCAGGCGAGCCGCAGAAACGCCGCTCGGCCTCGAACGGATCGGCGGGGATGCGGAGCCGCTGGAGGCGCCAGGCCGCGCCGATGTTCCGCAGGAAGCGCCCGGCGGTCAGCGGTTCGCGGATGGCGGCATCGAGATCCGCCGCCGGTCCGCACGACAGCGCCCTGCGCGCCGCCGACACGCCGGCGTCCTCGTCCTGGGCCGCCTCGGTGAACCGCGCCGCCAGCCATGCGTTCGGCAGAGACTTCTCGTGGCCGGGCCGGCCGCGATGGTCGATCTCGAGGCGCGCGGCGATCGGATCCGTCAGGCCGACGCGGTCGACCAGGTGCACGGCCGGACCGAGCAGGTAACCCGCCATGCCGACGGCGCCGCGCGCGACCGCCATCACGACGCGCGGATCGGCCGCCCCGCCCAGCGGACGAACCTCCTGCCAGGGGTGCAGGTTCCCGTACCCCGCGTCGTCGACACGCAGCGTCCGTTCGCATCGCCCGGCGCCGCCGGACCCGTCCGGCAGCGTGCCGCCGGGGCAGCCCCGAGCGGCGATTCCGCGAAGCCACGCGGCGTCCCGGTGGAACCCGAAGGCCCGGTAGTCCTCCAGCGTCACCGGATGGGCCTCCTTCGATTCCCGTACGTACCACCCGCGCTCGTCGCCGATGCCCCACTGGTTCTCCCGATCGACCCGGAAGAACAACCCGCAGATCGGCATCCACGCCGCGACAACCGCGACGAGGAAGATCCGCTGGGCGTTGGACTGTGCGCCGCGGCCGAGCAGCGGAACGACGGCCGCCGGGAGAGCGAAGGCGAACACCGGCGCCAGGAACATCCGACCGTGCATGTAATCGCCGCCGAGCCGCACGACGTAGACCGCGTGCAGCAGGCCGCAGATCGCCGGCGCCGCCAGCGCAGCCGCCGACATCCGAGCGCCGCGCGACCAGGCCGCCCTCACGGCGTCGATGGAGAACGCCGCCAGAATCGCCAGCGGCAGGGCCAGCTCGTAGAGGCCGAAGAAGTTGCGGGCGTACAGCACGCCCTGGTCCCACCTGGAGCCGAACGCCTCCTTCGCGAGCGCCGTGTTCGGCGTCAGGGCGGCGTAGTAGCCCATGCGGAAGACCTGGTACGCGACCGGCAGCGCGGCCGCACACAGCGCCAGGACGAGCACGCCGCGCAGGGGACGCAGGCCGGCGGCGCGACGACGCCGGACGAAATCGACGCCGAGCACGACCAGGAATCCGACGCCGTAGAGCGCCAGTTCGGGGCGGACGAGCGGCCCCAGCCCGAGAAGCACGGCGGCCGAGCACCAGGCTCGAAGGCGCGCGGTTCCGCCGGACGCCGCGGGCGCCGAGACGAGGCGGATCAGGACGAGGAACGATCCGCCGAGCCACGCGAGCGTCAACCCGGTCTCGAGGCCGGAGGAAGCGAAGTCCCATGCCGGAGGCAGGACGGCGAAGACGCCGAGGCCGATCGGCACGGCGGCGCGACGCAACGCGCCCGCTTCCGGGTCGTCGCGCCGCACGACTGCCAGCCCGGCCGCCAGGGCGAAGGTCAGCCCGGCGGCAGCCAGCGCCATGCCGGCGTACACGGCGGCGTATTCGAGGCGGGCCCCGAGCGCCCCGAGCAGGGAGAGCAGCACGATCCACAGCGGGCTGGTGCCGGCCTCGACTCGCTCCCCGAGGTTGAAGACCGGCCCGTGCCCGTCGAGCAGGTTGCGGACGACGCGCAGGTTGATGAAGCCGTCCTCGTTCATCCAGCGCCGCTCCCACGCGGCGACGGCGAAGACGACGATCGGCGCCAGGGCGGCAAGGGCGAGCACCGCGGCCGGCACGGCGCGGCGCCACGGCGGCAAACGCCGCAAGACGTCGCCGAGGAGGCGGATCGCCCGGCAACGGACGCGCGCAAGGAAGCCGCGGGACTCGGACGGGAGTTCGCACGCCATCCGGGGCGGATTCGTGCCCCGCGGACGGTGCCGCGTCAACCGTCGGGCGGCCGGCCTTCGGGCCTCGGACAGAGTCCTCGGCCGGCCATAGGCTTCAGGCACAGACTACAGGAAGCCGCGTCCGCCCGCACGCTCACGCGCCGTCGGCGTCGGCCGCGCGGCGCTCCAGGCGGCGGTACTCGTCCGCAAGGCGGCGTTCGGCCGCGGCCACCGTCTCCTCGCGTTCCTTGGCCAGCAGGTGGCGGAACCGGCCCTGCGGCTCGAGGTACTGCCGCAGCGGCAGCAGCTTCGGCGTCGGCACGGTGATGCGGTACCGGCCGTTCTCCACTTCGTAGAGGGGGAAGGCCCCGGTCTTGACGGCGATCCGTCCGATCTCCAGCGCGAGTTCCGGCGCCATCTGCCAGCCGGTGGGGCAGGCGGAGTAGACGTGCAGGTACGCCGGTCCCTGGGCCGCGGCGGCCTTCTTCACCTTCTTGACGAGGTCGACCGGGTAGCTCGGGCTCGCCGTCGCGACGTACGGGATGCCGTGGGCGGCGACGATCGCCGGCATGTTCTTCTTCCACGTGGTCTGGCCGATGCTGACCTTGCCGGCGGGCGCCGTGGTCGTCGAGGCGCCCAGCGGGGTCGTGGCCGATCGTTGAACCCCGGTGTTCATGTACGCCTCGTTGTCGTAGCAGACGACGATCATGCGGTGGCCGCGTTCGATCGCCCCGGACAGCGCCTGGAACCCGATGTCGGCGGTGCCGCCGTCGCCGGCCATGGCGACGACGTTGATCGCGCGCCGCGGCATCCTCCCTTTGCGCATCAGCGTCTTGAGGCCCGACTCGATCCCCGATGCCACCGCGGACGTGTTCTCGAACGCCACGTGGATCCACGGGATCTTCCATGACGTCTCCGGGTATGGGGACGAGATGACCTCCATGCACCCGGTCGCGCAGGCGACGATCGTATCGCGGCCGAGCGTCTCGTGGATGAGGCGCACGGCGAGCGCCTCGGCGCATCCCTGACACGCCCGGTGCCCGGCGGTGAAGATCTCCTCGCGGGAGCGCAACTGCGCGGCGATGACGTTCTGCGCTTCCATGATCTACTCCCTCAGCCCCACGATCCGCGGCGCCGGCGGCTTGCCCCCTCGCAGCGCCGCCGCCGTCTCGTCGATCATCCGCTCGAAGTCGTCGAACGGCACGTCGCGACCGCCGAGCCCCGCCACGAACTCGGTCACCAGCGGCCTGTGCGCGTGGGCGTACAGCGCCGCCTTGATCTCCGAGGCCACCGGGCCCATCGGGCCGCCGTACGAGATCGCGCGGTCCACGACCGCCAGGGCCTTGGCCCCGGCGATCGCCCTGCGGAAGTCGTCGAACGGGAACGGGCGCCAGAGCTTGATGCGGATCAGGCCGACCTTCTCGCCGTTCTCCCGGCGCCGATCGACGACCGGCATCGCGCTCTCCGCGAGCCCGCCCATCATCACCATCAGGATTTCGGCGTCGTCGGCGCGGTACGGCTCGATCGGAAGGTGCGTTCGTCCGAAGATCCGGCCGAACTCGCCCCACGCCTCCACGGCCGGCCCGTACGCCTCCACGAGGCGGTCGAGCTGTGCCTTGCGGGACTCGGTGTAGATGTCGGGGACGCCGACGGGGCCCATCGTGACCGGCTTGTCGACGTCCAGCCGGTGGATCGGCTCGAACGGCGGCAGGAACCGCCGGGCGACATCCAGGTCGGGGATCTCGACCGCCTCCACGACGTGCGAGAGGATGAACCCGTCGAAGTTCACCATCACCGGCAGCGCGACGCGCTTGTCCTCGCCCACCCTGAAGGCCCACAGCGTCAGGTCGAGCGCCTCCTGTCCGTTCTCGGCGAAGACCTGGATCCACCCGACGTCGCGCTCGGCCATGACGTCGCTGTGGTCGTTCCATATGTTGAGCGGGCCGGACAGCGCGCGGTTCGCCACGGCCATCACGACGGGCAGGCGCAACGAGGCGGTGATGAAGAGGATCTCGTGCATCAGCGCCAGCCCCTGCGAGCTGGTCGACGTGAATGTCCGGGCCCCGACGACGGACGCGCCCATGCAGGCGGAGATCGCCGAGTGCTCCGACTCGACCGGGATGTACTCGGCGTCCATATGGCCGTCGGCGACCATCTCGGCGATGTGCTCCACGATGTGCGTCTGCGGCGTGATCGGGTACGCGGCCACCACGTCGACTTCCGCGAGCCGCGCAGCCTCCGCCACCGCCACGGTGGCCTCCATCCCCAGTCGCTTTGGCATCAGGCCTCCTCCGATATCGCGATGCACCCCCTGCGGCACTCGTGCACGCAGATGCCGCAACCCTTGCAGTACTCCAGATCGACCACCGGATGCCCGTCCCCACCGCCCACGATGCAGCCCTCGGGGCACGACACCGCACAGAGACCGCACTTGGCGCACTTGTCGTGCTTCCAAATCGGCCGGGACGATCGCCAGTCGCCGGTCCGGTTGTGGCGCGCGCTGCCGGGCACGACGATCGAGCACGCCACGGCCAACTCGCTCCATCGGGGCCGGCTCGACTGCGCCGCCGGCACCCCGGCCGTCGCCGCCCCGGCCGCCGATCGAGGGACGCCGGACGCCGCCACGGCGCCGGTCCCGACCGCCTCGTACACGCGCACTTCCTCGAACGCCCGCTCGAAAGCCTTCACGTTCGGCGGGCCGTGCCGGCCGAGTCCCTCGCGGATCGCCTCGATCACGGCGTCGGGATCGGCGATACGCGTGGACCGGACGAGGGCGCCGAGCATGACCGTGTTCGTGATGACGCGGCCGATCTCCGCCCTGGCGATGGCGTTGGCATCGACAACCGCCAGCCGGCCGGCCAGGCCGCGCTTCTCGCGCAACGCCGCGACATCCTCGTGCCAGTTCAGAACCATGGTCCCGCCGGGCCCCAGTCCATGCTCGACCGGGACCAGATCGATCAACGCCGGCTCGAGCACGACGACGATGTCCGGCGTGCAAATCGCCGTGCGGTTGCGTATCGGCCTGTCGGAGACGCGCACGTAGGCCATCACCGGCGCCCCGCGACGCTCCGGCCCGAAAGCCGGGAACGCCTGGGCATACGCTCCGCGCGCTATCACGGCGCCGGCCAGGATCTGCGTCGACTTGACCGCGCCCTGCCCCCCACGCCCGTGGAAACGGATCTCGATCATGCTTCTCTCCGCAACTCCGCAACCCCCCGGGCGCCGTCAAGTCGGCCGCCGGCAGCTACCTCGGGTCGAACGGCGCCGGCAGCAAGGAACCGCCGCACACGCGGGCGACGATTGGGCGGACCGTACGTCCGCCTCGCCGGATCTGTCAACCCGCGCGGCGGCTTGCCCGCGGCGGCTTGCCGCCCCGGCGCTGCTGTCGGTTTTTGGGGGTTTCGGAAGGCGTGTGATAGAGTTTCGAGCGTGAGGAGCTCTTCCAGGCGAATCGGGGTCGAGGGAGGGACCGGATAGTCTTGGGCGGAGAGCGGGGAGAAGGGGCCATGTTCACCGGGGTCAAGGTGTTTTCGGCCACGAAGGCGAAGGAGCGCGACGAGTTGGGTACCGTCCTCACCAACTGGATCGCGGCGAATCCGCAGTTCGAGATCCTGGACAGGGTCGTCACCCAGTCGTCGGATCGCGAGTTCCACTGTCTGACGATAACGATCTTCTACCGTCACCGGCAGACCTGACCTTCGAACCTGTCGTCCGACCTCGGGGTCTCACGGCCGGCTTGACTGGCGCTCGCGCGACGAATACCGTCGGTCCGTTCTTGCGTTTCGCCGCCGCCGAGCGGCGGCGCATCCGTGAGGAAGGAGTTGACCATGCACCGCTGGATGCCGTGGGTGGCGGGGCTCGCGTTGGCGGCCCTGCCTGGTTGCGACAAGATCATCGGCAGGCAGCCCCTGATGCCGGCCGACGGACCATTGGAGGGGAACACGGAGGTTTCCGTGTACATCCCCGAGTGCGGGAATCACAAGGAAGTCAGGAAGGTCCTGTTCGGCAACATCGCCCAGGTACTGATCACCACGAAGGAAAACGAAGTCAGGATCCGCACGGTCAACGCCGGCGAGGCCGGCGACGTGCCGGTGACGCTGGTGCTGACGAACAACCGGAACTGCGAGACCGGGGCCAAGTACAGGTACACCAGGATGGAGCAGCAGACGATCAACTACCTGGTCGACCGCGGCCGGCCCGTAGGCGAGAAGCGCGTCGAAGGGTGGTACCCCGGCAAGAAGGAGGAGCGCCGCGCGCCGTAGGCGGCAGTGGAGGGCGAGATGCGCATCGAGAGCCTGGAACCTGGGGTGCTCTGGCGGCACTTCGCGGCGCTGGCCGCGGTGCCCAGGGGTTCGAAGAACGAGGCCGCGGCGGCGCAGTACGTGATGAAGGCGGCCGCCGAGCGCGGGATCGGCGCCGAACGTGACTCTGCGGGCAACGTCGTCATCCGCCTGCCGGCCTCCCCCGGCCACGAGTCCGCCGAGACGGTCGTCCTGCAGGGACACCTCGACATGGTGTGCGAGAAGAACGCCGGAACGGATCACGACTTCGACAACCGGGGCGTGCGGGCGGTGGTCGACGGCGAGTGGGTGCGGGCCGAAGGGACAACGCTGGGCGCGGACAACGGCATCGGCGTCGCCGCCGCCCTCGCGCTGCTCGACGACCGGTCCGCCGTGCACGGGCCGATCGAGATCCTCCTGACCATCGACGAGGAGAGCGGCATGTCGGGCGCCAAGGCCCTCAAGGCCGCGTGGCTCAAGGGCCGCCGCATGCTCAACCTCGATTCCGAGGAGGACGGCACGCTGTACGTCGGCTGCGCCGGCGGCGGCAACAGCGAGATCGAGATCCTCCTGCGGCGCGACCCGCCGCCGAAGGGGTTCAAGGCGCTCCGGGTCGAGGTGTCGGGCCTCCGCGGCGGCCATTCCGGACTCAACATCGGCGAGAACCGCGCGAACGCCATCAAGCTGCTCGTCCGCCTCCTGGTGGACGCCGCCGACAAGATGCCGCTCAAGCTCGGATCCATCGACGGCGGCAACAAGCACAACGCCATCCCGCGCGAGGCGTGGGCCGTCGCGTTCGTCCCCTCCAGGCGGGAGGACACGTTCAGGAAGCTGGCCGCCGAGTGGCGGGACGTCTTCCGCCGCGAGTCCGGGACCATCGAGCCCGGGTTGCGCATCGCGGTCGCCCCTGCGCCGCCGGAACGCCCCAGGCCGATGACGGCGCCGGCCGCGCGCAGGACGCTCGACCTCCTCGCCGCGCTGCCCCACGGCGCGCTCGGCATGAGCCAGGACCTCCCGAACCTGGTCGAGACATCGAGCAACCTGGCCGTGGCCGCCACGAGCGAGCGGTCCGTGCGGATCGTGACCAGCAGCAGGTCGTCCGTCGCCCCGACGCTGCGCGCCGTGCTGGGATCGATCGCGGCGGCCTGCCGGCTTGCGGGGGTCGAGTGCGTCCAGGCCGGCGGCTACCCCGGCTGGAAGCCGAACATGGATTCGCATCTCCTGCGGGTCGCCCGCGAGACCTGCAAGGCGATGTACGGGGCCGATCCCAAGGTGACCGCGATCCACGCCGGCTTGGAGTGCGGCATCATCGGCGAGGCCATTCCCGGCATGGACATGCTGTCGTTCGGCCCGCAGATCGAGGGGGCGCACTCGCCCGACGAGCGCGTGCGCGTCGCCTCGGTCGCCAGGTTCTACGACTTCCTGAAGGGCGTCCTGCGGGCGTTGGCCTGACGGCCGCCGTGGCGGTCCCGCGCTTCCGCGACGATTCGTCTGCACCGGGGGGCCGTTCGGCGGCCCGGACGGCGTCGCGTGGACGCCGCTGCGGCGAGGCTCCGTTCGATCTCCCAGGCCCCTCGACCGGGGGGATCGGGGCCGCGTTGCACGGCCTTCTTCCCCGGGTCGAGCCGCCCGTGCCCGGGCGATTCTCATCGACGGATCCGGCCGCCCTCGACGGGCGCTTCCCCGGCGTCGGCGCGGCGCGCCTCGGACCACCGTGGCTGCGCGCGAAGAGGTGGTCCTACGCCGCCGTCGCCTCGCCGCTCGCCTTCTGCGGCGTCACGCTCGCCGACGCGACCTACGCCTGTCAGGCGACGGTCTGGGTCTTCGACCGCAAGCGCCACGATCTCGCGTGCCGCACGTGGCTGACGCCGCCGGTCCTTGCGGTGCGGGTCCCGGAGCATCCGATCCGCGACGACGCCGTGTTCCGGTGGCCCGGCGCGGCCGCGGCGATCGGGCACCACGGCGCGGCGTGCCCGAGGGAGATCCGCGCGGAGGTTTCCGTTGACGGCCGGCCCGTGGAACTGTTCGTGTCGGTCCAGGCGGAGCGGGCCCGGGTGGAGCCGGTCCAATATGCCGGACGCCTCGACCCGGGCTGGCAGTTCACGCACAAGGCGATGGGGATTCCGGTGGAGGGGTTCGTCCGGATCGGTACGCGCCGGCTCCCCCTGTCCGGAGGGTTCCTGCTCGCGGACTACTCCCACGGGCTGATGCCGCGAAGGGTCGCCTGGTGGTGGGCGGCCGGCGCGGGGACCGACGACCGCGGGCGCGTCGTCGCGTTCAACCTGGTCAGCGGCTTCAACGACGCGGACGGCGGGGAAAATACGACGTGGATCGACGGCTCGCCCCGTGCCGCCGCCCGGCCGGAGTTCCTCGCGGACGAGCGCGACCTGCTCCGTCCCTGGACGATCCGGTCTGCGGACGGCGGCGTCGATCTCTCGTTCCGGCCGGAGCGCCTCCGGGAGGAGCAGATCGATCTCGGCCTGGTCCGCACACGGTACCGCCACCTGGTCGGGTCGTTCGACGGCGTGATCCGGGACGGCGGCGGCGAAGTCCGTGTCACGGCGGCGCTCGGCGTGGCCGAGCGGCACGAGGCGCTGTGGTAGGCCGGACGGGGGGGAACGGCCGCGCGTGAAGAGACGGCCCGGGAGGACCGTCCGAGGCGCGGAGGTCTCATGGACGTCAGGCCCTGCATCGCGTTCGGCATGTTGTCGCTTCTGGCCGCGGCGTCCGCCGCCACGGCGCAGCCCGCCGAGGAATCCCCACAGGTCCGGGCGCTCGCCGAGGCGCTCGCCGACGACTTCGACTACCGCGTGCAGATCCAGGCCGCGCTGGCGATGGGGGAGGTCTCCGACGCGGCGGTCATCCCGTACCTGATGCGGGCGCTGCGCGATCGCCACGCGCTGGTGCGCGCCGCCGCGGCCAACTCGCTGGCGAAGGTCGGCGACGCCAGGTCGCTGGACGCCCTGCGGGCGATGCGCGAGAGCGACTCCACGGTCGCCGAGGCGGTCGAGAACGCGATTGCCGGCATCGAGAGCAGGTTCGGCCTGGCGCGGCCCTACGTCCCGCCTCCGTGGGAGCGGGCGCGGCTGTACGTCGCGGTCGGCGACCTGTCCGACGGCACGGGCGGGGGCGCCCCGCTCGTCGAACGGTTCCGCTCGGCGCTGATCGCGCGGCTCGAACGCATGTCGGATGCCATCGTCGGCCGGGAGACGCGCCCCTCGGCGGACGTCTCCGCCCGGCTGGCGTCGCACCGATCGGTCCGGGGTCTGTTCCTGACGGGATCGGTGACCGAGATGGCTGCGGTGCGCGGCCCAGCCGGTCTGGCCGTCCACGCCAGGGTCTCGCTCGTCGTGCTCGACTACGCCGGCCAGAACATCTGCGCCATGCTCACCGGGACCGCCACGAGCTGCGCGCGCGACGCCGCCGACGCGGCGCGCGAGGACGAGCTGCGCGGCGTCGCGCTGGCCCGCGCCGTCGCCGCCGCCCTC
>CAMTWF010000310.1:0-9657 GCA_947085355.1 uncultured delta proteobacterium | reverse complement strand
TCGACGTCGCCGTCGCGGCCGGTCGCGAGGCCGCATCCGCCGGGGTCCGCGCTGCAGACGCCGGGTCCGCCGCCGAGGCGTCCGGACGCACCGAGGCCGGGCGGCCGACCGACGCGGATGCCGAGACGCCCGAGGAGGCGGCCGTAACGCCCGCCGCCGGCGACGCGGCCCAAGACCCGGACGTCGGCGACGCGGGCGCGGATTCCGCGCCGGTCCATGCGGGCGAGGTCGCGATCGCAAGGTCGCCCCCCGACGCGTTCGCGCGGCCGCCGCCCGCGGCGAGGGAGCGCCGGATCGTCGTCTTCCGGCCGCTCCCGCAGAACGTGGAGATCCTGGTGGACGGCAGGAGCATCGGGCGCTACGGCCCGGAGGGCCTCGGGTTCGTGACGCAGACGGAGGTCGAGACCGGGGCGCGCGAGTTCTCGTTCGTGCCGTTGTCGGACTGCTGCTACGCGGCGACGTGGGCGGAGACGGTGCCCGCCGGCGATGGGCCGCACACGGTGGGTCGCAAGCTGCAGTGGCGGCCCGCCCGTATCACGGTGGACACCGGCGGCGAGCCGGCCACGGTGGACGTGTTGGGACGCGCCACGGGCCGGGCGAACCAGGAGATCTCGATCCCGTTCGACGCGCACGATCCGTTCGAGCTGCGGCTCAGGATATCGGTGACGTTCCCCGGATCGCGGCCGATCGTCCTGCCCGAGCGGGTCGTGCGGGCGGGCGAGACGATAGTGATCCGCGACGTGCGGCCGCCGGAGGGGCCGGGGTAGCTTCTTAGCGCGGCGGCGCCGCAACCAAAGGGAGTTGTCCGGGTGGCGCAGCGGCGCCGCCGCGCTAAGAAATTGCGCCGGGACTCCGCGGCTGGACGGGCGACCGGGCGGGTGCGAGACTAGGCGGCGGAAGGCGAGCGGTCGGAGGTGTCGATGTCCCGGAAGCGTCCCGTCAGGAGATCCCGCTGCGGGCTGCCGCCGGAAAGGCTGCGGCTGCGGATCGATCCGCGAACCCTGTCGTTCGAGACGACGGCCGAGATCGCCGGCGGCGCGGGCGACGGCGCCCGGAGGCCGGGGGCGGCGGCGCCTGCCGGCGTCGTCCGGCGGGCGCCGTCCGAGATGATGTTCGGCCAGAGGCGGGCGATCGACGCGATCGAGTTCGGCCTGCGGATCCGCAGGCGGGGTTTCAACATCTTCGTGCTCGGCGAGTCCGGAAGCGGCAAGACGACGACCGTCGAGCGGATGCTGGAGCGGCGGGCCGCCGGCGAGCCGGTGGGGCGGGACGTCTGCTACGTCCACTACTTCGAGGATCCGGACCATCCTCGGGGCATCCTGCTGCCGCCCGGCAAGGCCGCCGAGATGGCGCGGGACGTGGGTGACGCGGTGGACGACCTCGCCCGCGAGATACGCCGGGTGCTGGGCACGGCCGCGTTCCGCGACCTGCGGAACAGGATGCTCGACGAGAGCACCCGGGAGGCGGAGGCCCGCTTCGCGCAACTCGCCCGCCAGGCCCGCCGATTCGGGCTCGCGATCCGCCGCGACGAGGACCGGATAGCGATCATGCCGATCAAGGCGGGCGAGCCGCTCACGAGCGAGGGGTACGACGCGCTGGCGGACGAGGAGAAGGTCGCGTACGAGACCCGGACCGGGGCGTTCCAGCGGCGCATCCCGGAGTACGAGAGGCAGCTCCGGAAGATCCACAAGGAGTTGGAGGCGCGGGTGTTGCGCGAGGAGCGCGAGGCGATCGCGCACGTCGTCGAGGTGGTCTTCGCGGATCTGCGCCGCAGGCACGGCGTCCTCGGCGACCCGGTGAGGCGCTATCTCGAGCAGTTCCAGGCGTACGTCATGGACAACCATCGCCTGTTCCTGCCGCCGGAGGAGCGGCACGGGGCCGAGGGCGACGGCGAGGGGCAGCCGCCGGCGGGCGGCGCCCGCGAGCACCCGGCGCCGCGGGAGCACGTGCCGTTCCGCGTGAACGTGCTCGTGGACAGGCATCGCGAGTCGAGCGCGCCGGTCGTGGTGGAGCGCAACCCGACGTACGCCAACCTGTTCGGGCACCTGGAATACCGCGAGGACCGCGGCGTGTACTCGACGGACCACACGCTGATCCGTCCCGGTGCGCTCCACCGAGCCAACGGCGGCTACCTCGTCCTGCAGATCGCCGATCTCGCGCGCAGCCAGAACACATGGGACGCGCTGAAGAGGGCGCTGCGGCACCGCGAGCTGCGGATCGAGGAGGCCGACGAGGAGGGGAAGCCCCGGACCGCCGGGTCCGTGAGACCCACGCCGATCCCACTCGACGTCAAGGTGGTCCTGATCGGCTCCCCGGATGCGTACTACGCGCTGCAGAACCAGGACGAGGAGTTCGCGCGGCTGTTCAAGGTGAAGGCCGACTTCGAGTCCACGATGCCGATGGGGAGGCGGAACGCGATGTCGGCGGCGCGCTTCCTGGCCCGCGCCGCCGAGGAGGACGGCCTGCTCCCGCTGCACCGGGCCGCGCTGGCCGCGATCCTGGAGTACGCGGCGCGCGAGGCGGGAGACCAGCACCGGCTGTCCACCCGGCTCGCCGTGATGCTCGACCTCGCCGGCGAGGCCGACTACTGGGCCCGCCGCGCCAGACGAAAGGTGACGCTCGATGCCGACGTCGCGGCGGCCCTGCGGGCACGCGCGCGGCGCCACGAGAAGGAGGAGGACGCGGCGCTCGACGCCGTGCGCGAGGGCGCCATCCTGATCGACACTCGCGGCGCCGTGGTAGGACAGGTCAACGGCCTGTCGGTGTACGACATGGGCGACCACGCCTTCGGCGTCCCGATCCGGATCACCGCCCGCACGTACGTCGGCCGCAAGGAGGTGATCAGCATCGACAGGGAGGCGCGCCTGTCCGGGGCGATTCACGACAAGGGCGCGCTGATCCTCGTCGGCTACCTGGGCGGCCGCTACGCACAGGACAAGCCGCTGTCGTTGTCGGCCAGCATCACGTTCGAGCAGAGCTACGGGGGGGTCGAGGGCGACTCGGCGTCGGCGGCCGAGCTGTTCGCCCTGCTGTCGAGCCTGTCGGGGGTTCCGCTGCGCCAGGGGATAGGCGTCACCGGTTCGGTGAACCAGCAGGGCGAGGTGCAGGCGGTCGGCCTCGTCAACGAGAAGATCGAGGGGTTCTTCAAGATCTGCCGGATGCGGGGCCTGACGGGCGCCGAGGGCGTGATCATACCGGCGCTCAACGCCCGCAACCTGATGCTGTCGCCGGATCTGATCGATGCGGTCAAGGCGGGCCGCTTCCACGTCCTGGCGATCCGGTCGATCGACGAGGGGATCGGGATCCTCGCCGGGATGCCGGCCGGCAGGAGGAGGCGCGGCGGAGGCTGGGAAACCGGCTCGGTCAACGACAGAGTGGACCGGCGGTTGCGCGAGTTGGCCGAGATCCTGCGCCGCTACGAGTCGGGCGGCGGCGGGAGGCAGTGAGGCGGCCCTGCACCCGCCTCACTTCGGCGATACGGCCTCGCTGTTCCGGAGAGGACGGTCGCGCCGAGTCAGCACGTCGCAACCGTCCGGCGTCACCAGGACGGTGTGTTCGAACTGCGCCGAGAGGCTCCCGTCCTTGGTCACGGCGGTCCACTGGTCGTCGAGGATCTCCAGCTTCCACCCCCCGGCGTTGATCATCGGCTCGACCGTGAACGTCATGCCGGGCGCGATCCTCGGTCCCTTCCCGCGCTCGCCGAAATGCGGCACGTGCGGGCCCTCGTGGAAGTCGCGTCCGATGCCGTGCCCGACGTAGTCGCGGACCACCGAGCACCCGTGCGATTCGGCGTACTCCTGGATCGCCGCGCCGATGTCGCCGATCCGCCCGCCGGGCCGCACCTGCTCGATGCCTATCCCCAGGCACCTGCGCGCCACCTCCACGAGGCGGCGCGCCTCCTCCGACGGCTTCCCGACGTAGAACGTCGCGGACGTGTCGCCGTGGAAGCCGTCGAGCCGGCAGGTGATGTCGACGTTGATGATGTCGCCGTCCCGCAGGCGGCGCTTCGACGGTATCCCGTGACACACCACATCGTTGATCGACGTGCAGACCGACTTCGGGAAGCCGTGGTATCCCAGCGGGGACGGCGTCGCCCCGTGGTCCACCAGGAAGCGGTGGACGATGCGGTCGATCTCGATCGTCTGCAGGCCCGGGCGGATCTGTTCGCCCGCCAAGAGCAACGCACGTGCCGCCAGCGCGCAGCTCGCCCGGATGGCCGCGATGTCGGCCGGACCCTTGATGCGGATCGGCGGCTGCTTCGACATGGGGCGGGAATCTGCGGGGCCGCGCCGCCCGTGTCAACATCGCTTGCAAACCGGCCGGTCGCGAAGGTAGAGGCCCGAGGATGCGAATGCCTCGCATGCTGATCCCGTGGATGGCGGCGCCGGCCCTCGCGGCCGCACAGCCGATGACGTCCGAGCGGTCGGCGGCGCTGGCCGGGGCCGAGCGGGCGATCGTCGAGGGGCGGTGGGACGAGGCGCGGGAGACGCTGGACGACCTGGCGCGGGCGATCCCGGTCGAGGAGCCGGTGCTGGCGGCCCGCCTGGACCTCGCGCTGCGGGCCGCGGGCATCGACGGCGTTCGCCGGATCGACGGCGCCCTTCCCCCGGACGTCGTCTCGGCAGCCGCCGCGCTCGAAGGCCGCCCGGCGCTCGGCCATCGGTCGTGCGTCCTGCTCGCCTCGGTCGCCGTCGCCGAGGGGCGCCTCGATGAGGCCTCCCGCCTGCTGGCGAAGGCGCTCGATGCGATGCCGTGGGACGACCGTTCGCGGCTGCGGCGGATGTTCCTCGACCTCGAGCGGGGCGACACGGCCGGGGCGGCGCTCGCGGGGCGGGAGATGCTCCGGCGGTTTTCGCGTTGCCCCGAGATCCTGTTCGCCACGGGGAGGGCGCTGCTGGCGGAGGGGCAGGCGGAGGATGCGGCGGCGCTGCTGTCCAGGTTGGTCGACTTGCGCCCGACGGACGCCGAGGCCCGGGTGCTGCTCGGCGCCGCCGGCCTCGCGCTCCGCCGCTTCGGCGATGCCGTCGAGCACCTGCGCGTCGCGGTCGCCGTCGAGCCGACGCCCGACCGCGCCGCGATCCTCGGCCTGGGGCTCGTGCTGGCCGGCCGGCCCGCCGAGGCTCTCGACGTGCTCGAGCGTGCGGTGGCGGAACATCCGGGGCACGCCCCGTGCTGGAACAACTACGGCGTGGCGCTCGCCGCCGCCGGCAGGTTGCCCCAGGCGCGTGATGCGTTGCTCCGGGCCCTCGCGATCGACCCGGGTTCGCCCGCGGCCCGCGCAAACCTGGCCGACGTCGAGGCGTTGATGGGAGGCGGGCGATGAGCGAACAGCAACAGCAGGTGATCTACTCGATGGTCCGGGTGGGGCGGGTCTACCCGCCGAACCGTCAGGTGCTCCGCGACATTTCGCTCGGGTTCTTCCACGGCGCCAAGATCGGCGTCCTGGGCCTCAACGGGTCCGGGAAGAGCACGCTGCTGCGGATCATGGCCGGTCTCGACGATGGCCATTCCGGCGAGACGATGCTGTCGAAGGGCTACACGCGCGGGATGCTGGAGCAGGAGCCGACACTCGATACGGGAAAGACGGTGCGCGAGGTGGTCCAGGAGGGCGCGCAGGCGGTCGTCGACCTGCTGGCGCGGTTCAACGAGTTGTCGGAGCGACTCGGCGAGCCGCTGGAGACCGAGGAGATGGAGGCGCTGATCGAGGAGCAGGGGCGCGTCCAGGAGGAGATCGAGAAGCACGACGGGTGGAACCTGGACGGCCGCCTGGAAGTGGCGATGGACGCCCTGCGGTGTCCCCCCGGCGACGCTCCGGTATCGGTGCTCTCGGGAGGCGAGCGGCGGCGGGTGGCGCTGTGCCGGCTGCTGCTGGGGGAGCCGGACATCCTGCTGCTGGACGAGCCGACCAACCACCTGGACGCCGAGTCGGTCGCGTGGCTCGAACGGCACCTGCGCGAGTACGCGGGAACGGTGATAGCGGTCACGCACGACCGGTACTTCCTGGACAACGTGGCCGGGTGGATCCTCGAACTGGACCGCGGCCACGGCATCCCGTGGAAGGGGAACTACTCGTCGTGGCTCGAACAGAAGCACCGGCGCCTGGAAATGGAGGAGAAAAGCGATCTCAGGCGGCGCAGGACGCTGGAGCGGGAGCTGGAGTGGATCCGCATGTCCCCGAAGGCGCGCCAGGCGAAGGGGAAGGCGAGGTACACGGCCTACGAGTCGCTGCTCGGCGAGGAGACCGAGAAGCGGCGCGAGGAGATGTCGATCTACATCCCGCCCGGGCCGCGGCTCGGGAACGTGGTGGCCGAGTTCGATGACGTCGCCAAGGCGTTCGGGGACCGCGTGATCTTCGACGGCCTGACGCTCGCCGTGCCCTCCGGCGCGATCGTCGGCGTGATCGGCCCCAACGGCGCCGGCAAGACGACCCTGCTCAACCTGATCTCGGGCGCCACGAAGCCGGACCGCGGCGCCGTGCGGCTCGGCGACACCGTCAAGCTCGCCTACGTCGACCAGCTCCGCGATACGCTCGACGCGGCCAAGACCGTCTGGGAGGAGATCTCGGGAGGCGACGAGACGATCGCGCTCGGAGGACGCAAGGTGAACTCGCGGGCCTACGTGGCCGGGTTCAACTTCCACGGGCCGGACCAGCAGAAGCCGGTCGGCGCGCTGTCGGGGGGCGAGCGGAACCGGGTGCACCTGGCCAAGATGCTCCGGCTGGGCGCCAACGTGCTGCTGCTGGACGAGCCGACGAACGACCTGGACGTCAACACGCTGCGGGCGCTGGAGGAAGCGCTGGAGGCGTTCGCGGGGAGCGCCGTCATCGTCAGCCACGATCGGTGGTTCCTCGACAGGGTGGCCACGCACATCCTCGCCATCGAGGACGAGGGGAAAGTCGTCTGGTTCGCCGGCAACTGCTCGGACTACGAAGCCGACCGCCGCAGGCGTCTGGGCGCCGCGGCCGAGACGCCGCACAGGCTGCGACACAGACAGATCAGGAGATGAGATCAGGGGGAAGGGCGGAGACGGCGGGCGGCGCGATCAGCCGTCGCGCTGGCAGGCCGCGATCTGGGGCATGCAAGCACCCTGCGCGCACGTCTGGCACGTCGCCGGGGGGCTGCCCGGAGCGCACTCGGTCGCGCAGTTGTCCGCGACGCACTGATTGAGAGCTATGAACAGGTTCACCCCGGTCGAATCGGACGCCGTGAAGCAATCGTTCCAGCAGACCAGACCCTCGTCGTCGGGGCAGGTCGCCGCGCTGCCCGAGCCCTCGGCCGGCAGGGCGGGGCACGCGCGGAGGCAGTCCATGAGGGTCCAGCAGCCGCCGGCGCCGGCCGGCCCCAGGTCGCACGCGTTGGACTCGGCGGAGCAGTTGGCGTTGATGCACGTCCGGCACGCCTCCTGGGTGCCGCCGGCGCCGCACTCGGTCGCGCAAGACGTGCTCCAGCAGTTCACGAACGCCTCGAGTTGATCCTGCGCGGCGGCGGTGCCGGCGCCCACGCACGCCTCGGCGCACGGGGTGTCGCCGGAGGGGCAGCACCGCCTGCACCAGTCGACCAGAATGCAGGACAGCGCTCCCTCGGGAGGGCAGTCGGCCGGGCAGCTTGCCGTGGTCTCGCCCGGATCGCACACGCCGTTCGGGCAGCGCGGCGGGGTCACTTCGTCCGGCGTCACGGCGTCATCGGGCACGCCGCCGTCGTCCGGCGTCACGGCGTCATCGCGCACGCCGCCGTCGTCCCGCCGGGGCGTGGTCGTCCCGCCGTCGTCGCACGCGGCTGCGCCGACGGCCAGCAGCACCACGACCAGCATCGCCATCTTCGTGTTGATCCTCTCCATCGAAACCTCCTTCTTCTGCCCGCTCCGGCGGGTCTTGTCGGGCCGCGGGCGCCACAGCCCGCTGGCGGCCGCCGCAGCGGCGCCCGTCTGATAGCGCGGTCCGGGGCGAAGGTCAAGCGGGAGCAGGCCTCCCATCCGCCTTGTCCCATCCGCCTTGTCCCCATCCGCCTTGCCTTCGGCGCACCCCGAGGAATGCAACGGGCTATACTTGGGCCGTGTCGGCCAGAGAGGCACCCTGTTCCTTCGCAGCGCGTGGTGCTTTTCACCCCGATGCGTGCCAACCTCCCGCTCCCTCTCCCGGTGCCGGGCGACGAGGCGCTATGTTCGGTTCCCGTGGCGTTCGATCGAGAAGCTGCTGTATTGGATCGTTGCGTGCTGCCTCGTGAAGTTCCGGGACGCGAGGTGAAAACGTCCGCGTCCACATGGGAGCAGGAGCGGGAGCGAGACCGGGTTGGCACGCATGGGGGTTGAACGGTTGCCGGAGAAGCATCACGCCCGGCGTTTGACGGCCTTCCCCTCGTCATGTAGCGTCCTTCCGATGCCGGGACGGTCGCGTCAGGGACCCGCAACGCCGCCAGGAACGGCCGCGATGCCGGAGCGAAACGCGCTTGGGTTTCCTGGACCGGTGAACCGTGAACCGCGATGACGACTGCAAACGGGCTGATCGGCCAGGTCCTGGAAGATCGCTACCGCCTGATCAGGCTGATCGGCAGCGGCGGGATGGGGTCCGTCTACGAGGCGGAGCACATCCTGGTCGGCCGGAAAGTGGCCGTCAAGGTGATGGCGCCCGAGTTCGTCCGGGACTCGCACCTCACCACGCGCTTCCACAACGAGGCCCGCGCCGCCGGGACGATCGGCAACCGGCACATCGTCGAGGTGTTCGACGTCGGGAAGACGGCCCGCGGCGTCCCGTTCCTCGTGATGGAGCTGCTCGATGGCAGGTCGCTGCGCGATGCGATATCGGCCGAGGCGCCGATGGAGCCGGCCCGTGCCTGCAACCTGATGATCGAGATCCTCGATGGCCTCCAGGCCGCGCACGCCAAGGGGATCGTCCACCGCGACCTCAAGCCGGAGAACGTCTTCCTCGCCGAAGGCCGCGACGGACCGGTGGTGAAGATCCTCGACTTCGGCGTCGCCAAGCTCCGCGGCGCCGGCGACCAGAAGTTGACCGCCACCGGCAGCATCCTCGGCACGCCGGCGTACCTCTCCCCCGAACAGGCGCTGGGGGCGAAGGACATCGACGGCGCGACGGACGTCTACGCGGCCGGGGTGATCCTCTTCGAAATGCTGACCGGGCGGCAGCCGTTCGAGGCCGAGATGCTGACCGCCCTGCTGGTGAAGATCCTCAGCGAGGCTGCGCCGGCGCCCAGCTCGCTCCGCCCCGGCCTGGCGCGGGAGCTCGACCTGATCGTGCTCAAGGCGATGGCGCACGACGTCCCCCAGCGCTTCGCCGGCGCGGGCGAGCTTGCCGGCGCCCTGCGTGCATTCCTCGCCGGTCGCGCCACGGGCGTTCATCCGGTGATCTGGAAGCCGGAGGAGCAGGCTGCCCGACTCGCGGCGGCCCAACGGTGCCTGGTCGATCAGACCCGGACGCCCACGGCGGCGCCGGCCGACCGGACCGGGGTGGATTCCGACGACGACAAGCCGCCGGTCGTCCGGCGCCGCATCCCCGCCGCCGCGTGGCTCGGCATCGCCGCCGTGGCCCTTGCGGTAGTCGTCGCCGCGATCGTGGCGATCGCGCGCGACCGCGAAGTCGCGGCGCCGCCCGCAACGGCCGCGGATGCCGCCGCGGCATCGCCCGCACCGCCTGCTGCGGCGGCC
>CAMTWF010000309.1:0-14637 GCA_947085355.1 uncultured delta proteobacterium | reverse complement strand
GCGGCTGAAGCGCTCCGGGATGAGCTGGCGCGGCGGCAAGCAGCCGATCCTCACCATCCGCAGCCTCCAGCAGAGCAACCGCTGGGCGCGCGCGTGGCGGCTCGTCGCCGCCGAGTTCCAACAGACACCGCTTGTCCCGACAACCACATCAAACTGCCCCTTGTGCGGTACCAACCGATGACGGCGTCGTGGTGACCATGCCGGTCCACCCGTTCCGGGGTCTCCGGCTGCCGGTCGTCCGCTTCGAGCGGGATCAGCGCGGAGGGAGGTACGTCTTGGCGCAGCATCCACGGATCGGGTTCCTCCGGTTGCCGATCGACTGGACGGAGCAGGGGGCGCCGCCGACGCCGCCTCGGGTGGGAGGTCGCGAGTTGCGGGTGGATGAGCGCAGGCTGTTGGCGCTGGTCCGGGCGTGCGCGATCGCCCTGCGCCAGGAATTTGACATCGTCGAAGCGCCGCCGCCAGATCTGCGAGGGCCAGGAAGGGCGAACGGGGGTGAGGATGTTTCCTCCCGGGTCGGCGTGGAAGGACCTTCCAGGGATGATGAGGCGAGACGTCCTGGGGGCCTGGGCGACGCTGGTGCGCAAGCGGATGCGCGCCGATGTGGTGGAGGTGGGCGGTGAGCGAGAAGATCCTCGGCACGCATCTGGAACGACGGGCGATCGTGTATCCGCGGCAGTCGACCCTCAAGCAGCTCCACGAGCATCGTGAGTCGACGACCCGGCAGTACGGCCTGCGGGATCGCGCCGTGCAGCTCGGCTGGCCCGCCGCCAGGGTCGAGGTGATCGACGAGGACCTCGGCCAGAGCGGAGCGAGCGCCGAGTGGCGGCGGGGTTTCCAACGCCTGGCGGAAGACGTGGCGCACGGCCGGGTCGGCGCCATCTTCGCCCTGGACGTTTCGCGCCTGGCTCGCTCCTCGGCAGACTGGCACCGGCTGCTCGAGCTGTGCGGCTTGGCGGACGTGGTCATCGCCGAGGAGCAGGCGGTGTACAATCCGCGCGACTACAATGACCGGCTGCTGCTCGGTCTGAAGGGCACGATGAGCGAAGCCGAGCAATACTGGATGCGGCTGCGGCTGGAGGGTGGCCGCCTGTCGAAGGCGCGCAGGGGCGAGATGCCGTTCTGCCCACCGGCCGGCTACGAGTGGGACAAGGCGCTCTCGCGATTTCGCTTGGACCCGGACGAGCGCGTGCAGCGGGCGGTGCGACTGGTCTTCGAGCGTTTTCGGCTCGACGGTTCGGCGTACGGCGTGGCGCGGTACTTCGCCCAGGCGGGGCTGCTGATGCCGGCCCGCGATCTGCCGAGCCGTGCGCTGCGCTGGGCGCCGGCGCGGCCCACGCTCGTGCAGTCCATCCTGCACAACCCGATTTACGCCGGCGCCTACGTGTTCGGACGCAACGAGGAACGGATGGGCCTGGTGGACGGCAGGTTGCGCCAGCGGCGAAGGCGGAAGCTGCCGCGCGAGTCGTGGAAGAGCGTGCTGCTCGACCAGCACCCGGCCTACATCAGTTGGGAGGAGTTCATGGCCAACGAGAAGCGTCTGGACGAGAATCGCACCAACCGCCCGTCGGCCGACGTGCGCGGCGCTCCGCGTGAAGGGCGCGGGCTGCTGCAAGGTCTGGTGCTCTGCGGACGATGCGGCCGGCGCATGTCCACCCGCTACCCGGGCTGCAGCGACCGCGCGCAATACCAGTGCCGGGCGAACTTCACCATGCCCAAGGCGACGTGCTGGACCGTGGCGGCGCAGGGGATCGATCGTGCCGTCGAGGAGCTGTTCCTGGCCGCCGTGCAGCCGCCGGAGGTCGAACTGGCGCTCGCGGTCGCGCGCGAGGCCGAGCGTCAGGGTGAGGAGATCAATCGGCAGTGGAAGCTGCGACTCGATCGGATCCGCTACGAGGCGCAGCTTGCCGAGCGCCGGTACAAGGCGATCGATCCGGACAACCGCGTGGTCGCGCGAACGCTCGAGCGCGAGTGGGAGGAGAAGCTGCGCGAACTGGAGGACGCCGCGCAGGAACAACATGAGGTGCGGCGGCGGGAGAAGGTCGAGCTCACGGACGCCGATCGCGAGCGCATCCTCCGCCTGGCCAGGGACCTCCCGGCGGTGTGGAAGGCGGAAACGACGACGCAGGCCGAGCGCAAGAACCTGCTGCGGATGTTGATCCGCGAGGTCACCTTGAGCCCGGTGGAGGTGCCGCGGAAGATGACGCGGGTGCAGGTCTGGTGGCAGACCGGCGCGGTGAGCGAGCTCTCCGTGCCGCGCCATGATCAGCACAGGGGGCGGGTGACGGCCGACGAGGTGGTCGCCGCGGTGGAGGAGTTGGTTGCGACCGGCCAAGGGGACGAGGCGATCGTCGCGGAGCTCAACCGCCGCCGCCTCCCCCGAGAACTGCGCCGGCCGTGGGACATCCCCGCCGTCCAGAGGATCCGCTACAACCACGGCCTCTACCGACCGTCGCCGAGGGCCCGGCGGGCGCCCGACCGGCGGCCGGACGGCCTGTACTCGATCCACGGCGTGAGCCAGGAACTCGGCGTCCTCCGGGGGACCGTCAAGTATTGGGTGGCGATGGGCCTCTTGGTGCCGGCCGTGGGCGGTGGCACCGGACATCCTTGGTACTTCCGGCTGGACGACGAGACACGTCAGCGCCTCAGCATCGCGAAAGCCAAACGCTTCGGCGGCGATACAACCCTGCAGGCCGGCCCCGGCGGAGAAACAACCCCGCCTCCCCGCGTGGCCGACCTACCCGACAGCCGGGCGTTGGTAGCGGACAAAGGGTAGTCTGCACATGGTGTCCCGACCACCCACGGCAACCTCAAGCGCTACAGCCAACCGCCCTATGCGGCGGTCGCGGCGTAGGAGTATGGCGTGTGGACACGGCAATCAGTTTCAGACGGACACCCTCCTCGGATTGAACGGAGTACGACGCGGCGTTGACCGAGTTCTCGTACTGGGCCGAATCGAAGACGTAGAACTCGAGTTCTGGCCCCCACGAGGAACGCGTGGCCCACCCGAGCGATGCCAGGTGGGCCTCGGCGCGGCGGAGGATGCCCCGCGGGTCGCGGGCGTAAGGCTCGCGCGAGTCCGTCGTCAGGACGGTCCCGAGGAAGCCGAGCGTCTTGGCGGTGCAGAACGGGTCGAGGAAGCCCGTCTCGATGTCCGGCACGAGCAGCATGTCGCCGCGCTCGAGCCTCGTGAACCCCGGGACGCTCGCCCCGTCGAATCCCTCGCCCTCCGCAAGGAACCGCTCGTCCACGCGCGCCGCCGGCATCGTCAGGTGGTGCCAACCGCCGAACAGGTTGCAGAACTTGACGTCGACCATCTCGACATCGTGCTGTCGGATGAAGGAGACGACCTCGCTTGAGCTTCCGAACACTCCGCACCTCTCCCGATCCGCTAGCCCCCGACCAAGTGAGCAGTGAAGAGGTAGATGACCGCGACAATGCCGACCGCCGTGAGCCCCAGGCCGACGATCGCTCCGAAGACCCGGTTCTGCGCCTCGATCCTGTCGAGAGGCGGCAGCGACCGATCGCGCGCCCGTGGCAGGTACTCGCGGAGACGGATGGCCTGCGTGACGAACGCAGCGGGCGCCACCGACAGCATCACGATGACGCAGACGAGGAATTCGGGCTTCATCGTATCCCCACGCCGCCGGAAACGCCGTCCGGGGCCGGTCCCGCCGCAGCCGCGGCGCGCCTGGCCCGCCGGATCTGGATGAAGTCGAACGGCGGGATCAGGAGGTTCGGCACGGCCGCGAGCACCAGGAAGAAGTTGCCGTGGAAGCCGGTCACCGCCGCCAGGACGGCGCCCGATGCCGCCCCGGCGATGTACTCGCTCGCATAGCTCCGATAGTTCACCCAGCGCCCCTCGGTAGCCGCGTACCAGACCCGCACGCCCATGTTGGCGCCGGCGCCGGCGAGCAGCACGACGGTCCAGAAGGTCGAGAGCATGCCGAGGGCCGCGAGCGTGATGAACGCGGTCGTGTAGAACAGGGCGTCCACGGCGGCATCGAAGTTCGCCCCGAAGTTGGTTTCGCACCGGAGCCTGCGGGCGACCATTCCGTCGAACAGATCGATGAACGAGGAGCCGATGTAGGCGCCGACGGCGACCCACATGCGATCCTCGATGCAGGCCCAGACGAAGACCGGCGTCACCAGCAGGCGGATCGCCGTGATGGCGTTCGCCGGGTTGACGATCGGGACGTCTGCACCGGGGGGCTGTTCAGCGCTTCGCGCCTCACCGCCCCCCGGACCCCCGCGGACCCTCGCGGCAAAGCCGCTCGGGTCCGTTGCACCGGGGGGCTGTTCGGCGCTTCGCGCCTCACCGCCCCCCGGACCCCCGCGGACCCTCGCGGCAAAGCCGCTCGGGACGTTTGCACCGGGGGGCTGTTCGGCGCTTCGCGCCTCACCGCCCCCCGGACCCCCGCGGACCCTCGCGGCAAAGCCGCTCGGGTCCTTCTCGTCCTCGTCGCGGGGCCGGCCGGAATCCGGGACGCTCACAGCCGCAACGTGCCTCCGTGTTCCAGGACGACGACGCGGCCGTCGAGGCCGCGATCGCGCGCGAGTTGCAGCAGTCGTGTCGGGGCCTGGTCGCGTGGGCCCAGGCCGATCGTCAGCGTGCCCCAGTGGATCGGGATCATGCGGCGGGCCCCGGACCTGACGAACATGTCGATGGCGCCCGAGGGGTCTACGTGCACCGCCGGCTTGTGCTTGCGACGCTCGTAGTACGACAGCGGCAGCATGCCGGCTATCGGCAACAGGGCGACGTCGATGTCGAACCGAGCCGCCATCTCGTCGAAGTGCGTCGTGGGTTCCATGTCGACGTCGCCGACGAACAGCACGGAGCGTCCGCGTCCCGACACGACGAACCCGCAGACCCCTCCGGTCCGCGGCCTCCACCTGCCGCCCGCGTGTTGCGCCGGCACGGCCACGATCTCCGCCTCGCCGATCCGCGTGGCGCCCCACGGATCCAGCACCCGGACGTCCGGGAAACCGAGACCCGCCACGTATCGCTCGGCCCCCGCCGGGACGCACAGCGGCACGCGGGGCAGGCGTCGCAGCGTGGCTGGATCGAGGTGGTCCGCGTGGGCGTGCGAGACGAGCACGCCGTCAATCCCGCGCAGGTCGGCCGGCGACTGCGACGGGGGCCGGGCGCGACGCACTCCCAGCAGGCGCGATCGCAGCCACGGATCGGTCAGCAGGCTCGTCCGCCCGACGGAGATCAGCACGGTCGAATGACCGATGAACGTGACGCCGGCGGCCCACATCTCGACGGCAGGTCCCGCTACCTCCGCATCGTGACCTGGGCCGTGGTGTCGATCCACTGCCCGCGGGGCCAATGTCGGTAGTACTCGACATCGAGGATCGGCCCGCCGTCGGCGTCGTACTCGCCCGTGACGCGGCCGTAGATCTTCAGGAGCGACTCCCACTGCAAGCGGTTCACGCCTTCCGAATCGGGGCCCGGCCGGAGGCGCACCCTGGCCGCGAACGACCCGCTGGGACGCTCGGACACCGTGACGCGGCAGGTGCCGTCGGAGCGCCCGGAACAGAGGTGCCGGGGCTGGTGGACCCGCTGGCTCATGCGCACCAGGACCGTTCCGTCATCCTGCGGGATCGCCTCCCGGACGACGCCGAACCAGCCGATGAGCCTGCCGGAGAAGCCGGCGGGGTCGCGCTGCACGTCGAGGTAGGTGGGCTCCGGCGCGCCGGCGAACGGCGCCTCTTCATCGAGCGGCTCGTAGTACCTGGCGTAGCCGTACCGGCCCGCGCCGCAGGCGGCGGCAAGGACGGCGAACGGGACCAGCGCGGCTGCTCTCACAGATGGGCCTCCCAGGAGTTCACTTGAACGTCATTTCGTCGGGCGGCAGCGGCACATCCACCGGCGGTGGCGGCGGCGACAACGGCTCATCCACCGACTCATCCACCGACGACGGCACATCCACCGGCGGTGGCGGCGGCGGCGGCGACGGCACGTCCACCGGCGGCTGTGCGGGCGCCTGCGTGACGGCTATATGGAACTCGACGCGCCTGTTCGCGGCCCGGCCGGCCCGCGTGCGGTTGTCTGCGATCGGCACGTCGGGTCCGTAGCCGCGGGCCACCATCCTGTCGGCGGCGACGCCGGCCCCGGTGAGGTAGTTCCGCACGGCCTCGGATCGGCGCTGCGACAGGTCCACGTTGTGTTCGTAGCTCCCCTGGCTGTCCGTGTGGCCCTGGATCTCGACCCTGATGTGTGTGTTCGCCCGCAGCACGGCGGCCACCACGTCCAGGATCTGGAACGAGATACGGCCGATGATCCGGTCCGAGTCGGTGGCGAAGTTGATCTGCTGCTTGATCTCGATCCGGCTCTCGGTGACCACGACAAGCGTGTTCCCGCGGTCCGGGCAGCCGTCCTCGTCCTGGAAGCCGTTGAGGGTCTCGGGCTGGTCCGGGCACCTGTCGGCGGCATCCGGCACGCCGTCCATGTCGTTGTCCGGTTCGGGGCACCCGTCGTCGTCCTGGAAGTCGTCGAAGTCCTCCGGATCGTCCGGGCAGACGTCCTGCATGTCGGGTATGCCGTCGCCGTCGTTGTCCGGGTCCGGGCAGCCGTCCTCGTCCTTGAACCCGTCGAAGTCCTCCGGATCGTCCGGGCACTGGTCCTCCGGCGCGTTGATCCCATCGCCATCGTGGTCGAAGTCCGGGCAGCCGTCCTCGTCCTTGAACCCGTCGATGTCCTCCGGGACCATGACGCAGGCGTCGAACGCGTCGGGCACGGTATCGCCGTCGTTGTCCGACTCGGGACACCCGTCGTCGTCCTGGAAGTCGTCGAAGTCCTCGGCATCGTCCGGGCACCCGTCGACGTCGTTGAGGTACCCGTCGCCGTCGCGGTCCGGGTTCTCGACCTCGACATCCTCGAACGGCTGGAACGACACGCCCAGGAAGCCGCGCGCCACCGGAGAGCCGATCGCCTTGACGATGCCCGCGCCGCCGCCTGCCGTCAGCAGCACGGGACCGAGCCGGTAGCGGATCGCGCCGTCCATCTCGATCGGCGTCTCGTCGATCTCGTTCGTGAAACCGTTGCGCCCGTAGGCCTCCACGAGGACCTGCAGATCGGGGATGATCCACCACCCGAAGGCGCCGCCGAAGACCATCTCGTGGCCCAGCGCCGTGGAGTACAGCACGGATTTCTCGCGCCAGTGGTAGCCGACCTGGACGGCCGCGTGGAACGGGTAGTGGTAGTAGTCCGCCGATACCCTCGCCGTGGCGGTGATGAACCCGTCCCCGAGGAAGCTGCCGCTGGCGCCGTCCTCCGCCGCCGGAATGTCGTCGAACAGGCTTCCGATCGGGAAGCTGACGACCGGCGAGAGGGCGATCCCGAAGCCCTCCTTGTCCCCCTCCATGAACGGGTAGAGACGGAACTTGAGGTGCAGCCGCAGGTCGCCCAATGCGAAGGCGGCCGGAAGGTCCTCCCCGGTTGCCGTGCCCGTGGCGAAATCGAACTGGTTGCCGGTCTGCCACATCGTGATCGGCACGGCCAGACCGGCGCTGAACAGCTTGAGGAAACCGACGCTGAAGAGGAGATCGCCGGCAACCTGGTGGTCGATCACGACCACACGCGGCTCGTCCTCCAGCTCGCACGCGGGCTCCCCCTCGCCGCCGGTCCCCGGCTCGCAGTCGAAGATCGAGAGCGGGCGGTGCTGGTAGTGGAAGATCGCTCCCGCCGTGATGAAGAAGTCGCTGCCGATCCGCGTGCTCTCCACGTTGAGGAAGTTGTCCGGCCCCGGGGCCGGCTGGAAGAGCTGCACGCCGAACGTGCTGTCGCTCGGCACCGGCGCCGGCTGCGCCGCCGCCGCCAGTGGAATCGCCTGCACGACAGCCGCAACGATCGCGGGAAGCCGCATTCGCATCATCACCGTCTCCCCTTTCGTCCGCGCCGCCACGCCCCAGGCGCACCTGCCGGGGCCGAACCGATGCCGCCCGGACCGATGGATGGCCGCGAGGCTAGCCAGTCTTCCACGGCCTTTCAACAGTTTTCTGGAGGCACCGAAGTTTGGGGTGTGTCCCACATGACCGGCTGGGGCCACCCTTCTTGGGGTGTAGGGCCGTCACCCGCCTTGCCGCACCCGCCGCCGCCGTCCCGGTCGGTCGAGCGGGCCGGGCACGCGGCCGCGACCGCCGGCTACCGCGGCGCGTCCGGGGCGAGGAAGCGCGCGTCCATGATGTCGGCGAAGCGGACCAGGTCGTCGAGGTCGGCGGGAAGGGCCCGGACGATGCGGTCGTAGTCCAGTTCCCCGTAGCGACGGACGAGCACGTTGCGCAGGCCGGCGAGCGCCGCGAGTCGCAGCGCCGGTTCGTGCGGCACGATCCCCTCGCGATCCAGGAGGCCGACCAGGGCGCCCATGCTGTCCGCGGGACCCCACCCCTCGTCCGCCGCCACGTGGGCCGCCGCGTCGACCATCGCCTGGATCGCGATCTGGAGGCTGCGCAGCAAGCGGTCCTGGAGATCCTCGTCGCCACGCAGCGCCGCCCCGGAAGCGGGCACGCCGACGGCGCGCACGCGCCCGACCTTGGCGCGGATCTCCTGGAGCTTCGCGGCGAGCACGAACCGGTCAACCATGGCCGGCGCTCCGTGGCGCGGGCGGGCTGCGCCAGGTGCGGGCGAGCACGGGCATCTCGTCCAGATACCGGAGGTTCATGCGCGCTTCCCAGTCACGCGCCGCACGGCGGTCCCGCTCCAGGATGCGGACCCCGTGGCGGAGCACCTGCATCGCGAGCACGGCGGAGGCCCCGTTCAGGACGACGGCGTGGAGGTCCTGGCCGCAGGCCAGGACCAGGGGGCCCAGCCAGGAGGCCATCCCCTCCTCGGGGAAGCCCCGGCGGGCGGCCTCCGGCGTGACCAGGACGCCCAGGTCCAGGTCGCTCTCGCGGTGGTGCGTGCCGCGGGAGCGCGAGCCGAAGACGTAGGCCGCCACCACGCGGTCGTCGCGCGCGAGGCCGTCGACCAGCGATCCGAGCGCCGGCGCCGGCAACCCGGGAAGGGGACACTCGCGCGGAGCCGGCCCGGCCCGCGTCCCGTCCGGCGAGCCGTCGTCCATCGGCGGCGAGGATACCACAACGCCGCCGGTGAAGGCTGCTGCGGCGGCACGCCGCCTGCCCGGGCGCCACCACCCGCCTTGCCGCGCCCGCCGCAGACCCTACCAGATCTCCTCCGTGAGGCGATCGAGTTCCTCGCCGCGGCCGGGCTGGCTGACCCGCCCCACCGGCCGGACCGCCCCGACCGACCGCAACCACGCCCCCGCGTCCGCGACCCCACCGGCTGACGACGCCGGACCTCCGCCCCGGTGCGCCGGTCCGCCCAGCGATCCGTACGCGAGCATCCTCCTGCCCGCGGCCCTCGCGCCCGCGGTCCCCTGCCCAGGTCTGCACCGGCCCTTGCGAACCGCTCCGATCCGGGCTACGGATCTGCGCGTGCATGATGCTCAGCGCCATCTCAGCGCTCGGCCCCGATGGTCGGGGCTCTCGGCAAGATGCGCTTGGATTTCCTTGGCAGAAAAGGGGTAGATCATGCGATTGGCGTTCGGGATGCTGGGAGCGACGTTAGTTCTGTCGGCGGGCTGCGGGGCGTCGGTGGGCCAGCTTCGGTCGCGCGCTTCGTTCGATCTGCAATGTCCAAAGAACCAGATCCAGATCACGCAGATCGACCAGCGCACGATGGGCGTTCTGGGCTGCGGACAGCAAGCGACATACGTCGAGAACTGCGCCGGCCAGGAGTGGCTTTGGGGTGGCTCGGACTGCACCTGGATCCAGAACACGCACTCGCGACCCAGCCAGTAGCGTTCGCGGCCCATCGGTTGCCCCACGTAGCGGCTGACATCCGGCGGGCGGCTGTCTCACGGTGCCGTTGTACACACGCCGTCCCGACTGTGCGCGCCGACCTCGCTGCCTCACTGTCCGCCGAAAGGAGTAGGTAGTCCGCCGGTCTTTCGGTTTCTGCCGCGCCGGTGGTCGGAACTTCTCGCACGGCAGGAGCAGGATCGGTAGCACATCACCGGTAGCTCGCGACCGAGGATCGGGTGGCGGACCGTGCGGCCGATCGACTCGCGATGGCGCTCGTCGCCCGGGTGCACGGCGACGGCCGTGTCGCCCAGCATCGTCTCGGGGCGCGTCGTGGCGATGACGATCTCGCCGGAGCCGTCCGCGAGCGGGTACGCGAACGACCACAACTCGCCCTTCGTCTCCGCGTGGACGACCTCCAGGTCGGACAACGCCGTGCGGCAGCGCGGGCACCAGTGGACGAGCCGCTCGGCCCGGTACGCCAACCCGTGCTCGTACAGCCGGACGAACGCCTCCCGGACGGCCCGCGACAACCCCTCGTCGAGCGTGAACCGCTCGCGGCGCCAGTCGACCGACGCCCCCAGCGCCCTGTGCTGTTCGGAGATCCTGCCGCCGTACAGGCGCTTCCACTCCCAAACCCGCTCGACGAACCGTGGGCGCCCCAGGTCGTGCCGGCTCAACCCCTCGGCCGCCAGCGCCTTCTCGACCACCATCTGGGTGGCGATGCCGGCGTGATCTGTCCCCGGCAGCCAAAGCGCGTTGAAGCCCCGCATGCGCTATGCGCTATGCGCTACGCAAGATCCGAAATCCGAAATCCGAAATCGGACTACTCCGGCGTGTTGGGCTCACCGCGTCGCACCACGCGAGTTGCCTTGAGCACTGCACGAAGGGCCTCGTTGGCGGCCGCGTCGGTCGGAAACGCCGCCGCCACGTCCGGCTCGAGCAGAACAAGGTTGGACCCCTTCTTGAGTCGGGCAGCGTACTTCCCACGCACGCCTCCCTTCATCGTCGAGAAGTCGTACTCAGGAAGGAGTTCGTCTGCGGCGCCTCGCCTACCCTTCTTCATAGAACCTCCGCTCGTGATGGGTCGCTGGCCGAGCGCTGATGATTCGAATCGTATCGCGCTGCTCGGTGTGCGCCACGACGAGTGTCTGCCCAAGTCGCGACCGTCCGATGGTAACGCACCGCTGCTCGCCGCGCGAGTGCGCCGGATCCGGGTAGGTCGTCGACAGGGGATCCTCCAACACGCTTGCTGCCTCTCGGAACCCGACGCCATGCTTCCGCCGGTTCCGCTCGTCCTTCCGCGGGTCCCAGGTGAACCTCATGCATCAGGTCTCCAGCGTCGTCACGCTTCGCGGTCTCGACCCAAGAGGAGGCAAGGAAGTCCAAGCACGTTTGCCGCGAGCCCCGATCATCGGGGCCGAGCGGCGAGATGTCGCCGAACGTCATGCACACGAAGATTCGTAGCGCGGATCGGCGCAGTTCGCAAGCGCCGTGGTCTCGCGCAGGGGGTAGAACATCCGGCGAGGCTGCGACGACTCCGCCCAACCCTTTCCCGACGACGACTGCAACCAGGTCGTTCCGGGGGACGCCGAGATCTGACCCTCACCGCGTCGCGCCGACCGCGCCGACCCACCCGGGTCTGCACCGGCCCTTGCGAACTGCTCCGATCCGGGCTACGGATCTGCGCGTGCAGGATGCTCAGCGCCGTCTCGCCGCTCGGCCCCGATGGTCGGGGCTCTCGGCAAGATGCGCTTGGATTTCCTTGCGTCTTACCGCATCCACCGTACCATCCAGGTCCGTGAACGGTGCTCGCCCGAGGCCCTTCGTGGCGCGGGCCCACCCAGGTGTCGGGAGGAAAGCGCCTTGGTCTACCTAGCCTCCACGTTCCGGCTGTCGCTTCTCCTGGGCCTTGCCGCCTGCTATTCAAGTACGGCTGCTGATCCGGCAGACGGTGAACGGGATCACGCGGCGGAGTCCTTTGGCGACACCGTTTCCGACCACGTCCGGGAAGTCGAGTTGCCTGGTGACAGCCTTGACGCCGAGGTGGACGCCCTTCCGGGCGACGACGTTCCGGACACGGGGTCTCGGTGCGGCGACGGCATTGTCGATCCCCACGAGGAGTGCGACGACGGGCCCGCCAACTCCGACACGCGGCCGAACGCCTGCCGCACGAGTTGCCGCCGCGCGTACTGCGGCGACGGCGTCCCCGATCGGTGGGAGGCGTGCGACGACGGCAATGCGAACCCGTGCGACGGCTGCGCGCACTGCGCGATCGGCGAGTGCGACGGCATCGTCCAGGCCGGCGAAGAGTGCGATGACTGCAACACGGACAACGGCGACGACTGCGTCGGCTGCCCCGGGCGGCTCGCCAGATGCGGCGATGGGCACGTCTGGCGCGGCCACGAGGAGTGCGACGATGCTCCGCCGCGGTCCTGCACGACGAGCTGCGGCACCGAAGGCCGCGAGGCATGCACGGACTGCTCCTGGGCCGGGCGCTGCGATCCGCCCGCGGAGGAATGCAACGCAGAGGACGACGACTGCGACACGACGGTCGACGAGGACTTTGCGTGCACCCGCGGCGAGACGCGCGCATGCACGACCACCTGCGGCACCGAGGGAACGGAAACCTGCGACGTCCGTTGCCGGTGGAGTACATGCGAGCCGCCGCTCGACGTCTGCAACTGCGTGGACGACAACTGCAACGGGTGGTTGGACGAATCATGCCCGTGCACGAGGGCGGGCTGGAGGTTCGTGGAGGGATGCTCCCCGTGGCTCTCGTCCGCCGAGGTGCCTCCCGGTTGCCGGGCCGACATCATCGCCGACTTCGACTGCCTTGCGTCCTTCGCGGAGCGACACTGCGACTCGATCCTCCCCGTCATCGACTTCTCCCGCGAGATCGTCGTCATGGGACACATCTACGCCGGATGCTCGGGGTGTTCAGGGGAGGTCTGGGTCGCCGGCGTCGAAACGTGCGGCGCCAAGGTCTCGGTGTGCGTCGACAGCCGGTGCGAAGGGGACTGCCTGATGCTTCCGACCGGCTACGCGGTGCTGGCGGTGGAAGCAACGGCCGCCGACTGTGTCGACCGCGGCGCCCTTTGGTGCCGCGGCATCTGGGACCCTCTACCCTGATCCGGATGCGGCCGTCTGCAGGACCACGAGCCCTCCCGGTCGGCGTTTCAAGCCTTGGTGGTGATACGGCGTCGTTCCCGCCATCCTCGTCCGCCTCGCCGCCTCGCGCCGCCGCCTCGTGGAAGCGCTGGCGTCGTCGGACAGGGGAATCATCGTGTCCACGGACCGACGCGCCGTCGGCTCCTTTGTCGCCGTCGCCGTCATCTTCGTCGCTGCAAACTGCTCCGATCCGGGCTACCGATCTGCGCGTGCAGGATGCTCAGCGCCATCTCAGCGCTCGGCCCCGATGGTCGGGGCTCTCGGCAAGATGCGCTTGGATTTCCTTGCGTCCCCCCCCAAAAAACTCTTGCAGCGGTCCGCATTCGGAAGTATATATGACGCTGGTCTGCGGAGGTACGGGCGCCGGCTCCGTCCGGCGGTGCCGGACTGGAATGCAGGATCAGCAACGGGAGGAATGTCATGGCCACGATGCTCCAGAACGACGACTCATCGCAGAAGCACATCGAGGTGGTCCGGCGGCACCAGCGGCGCTGCCGCCGCACGAAGGGCGCGGCGGAGTTCGCCGCGGCCATCGAGCCCGCGCGCGCCAACTTGAAGGAGAAGCTCGACGGGCGGCTGAAGCTCATCGAGATGGAGCAGGACGCGCGCGACGATCTCGAGCTTGCGGACGGCGACTTGGACGACTGCGTCATCACCGTCTCGGACAGGGCCAAGGAGATCGACCGCGATCAGCCCGGGCAGAATCTCCATGCCAAGCTGTTCCCATCCGGTCGGACGACGGATTTCACCGAGGCCGACATCCTGGTCGAGCCGAACGAGACCGACAAGATCGCCGTGGCGATCGACAGCCTGGGCAAGGAGCACGCGCTGGCGCCGCTGGCCGCCAGGCTCAGGTCGCTCGGCGACGCCGGCCGTAACGCGGCCAAGGCGGTCGGCGACGCCATCCGCGCCCGCAAGGTCGGCGAGGCGGACGAGGAGCTGGCGCAGGCCGAGCTCCGCAAGGCATACGAGATGAACTACGTCAACGCCAGGGGCAAGCTCGGTCGGCGGCTGGCGGAGCGGCTCTTCCCCCGGATTGGGCGGCGCCCGCCCGGTGGAGAGGGCGGCGGCGGCCCGGGGACGGGCGGCGGCGGCCCGGCGTAGGGCGCCTGGTGGTGTCCCGGCGTCCACGGGGCGGTCGGATCTCCAACCAGGGCCTCAAGTCGAGCCGGCGATGGCGTTTTCCACCTGATCGACGCCGGCGGTCCGCGCCTGCCGGCGATTCCGAACGACGCCGGCGCGTGTCCTTGATGGACCGGTGAGGGGCCGGGACCGGGCGTGTCCGTTCCCTCCGCCTGAATTTCCATTGTGCGGCGTGCCGATGCGTGCATGCCGCGCCGTTTTCTCACCGGCACTCGGACCAGAGCGGCGGGGATGACACGCATGGCCGCCGGCACGGCCGCCCAGGTCTTTCGCCGGCCAGCCGCACGGGCTGCGCGGGCGACCATGCCTCGACGGGGGAGGGCGGACACGCTTCGGTACGCCGGCCGAAGCCCCTGCGATGGGCGGGGAAGTCGCCGGCAGCCGTACCGATGCCGAATCGCGGCCGCCGGTTCGCATCGGCCGGCGTGGCCGGCGCGATCCCGGGGCGTGGAACACGCGCCGGCGGACGGCCCAGCCGAAATCGACGCGCGGAGCACGCTTCGGCGCGGGTGGGAGCGC
>CAMTWF010000308.1:0-11026 GCA_947085355.1 uncultured delta proteobacterium | reverse complement strand
GGTGGGGGGTCCGCCCCCCCCCCATTTTTTGGGTGTTGTGGGGGGGGGCGGGGTTTTTTCTGGCGGCTTTGGTGGGCGGGGGGGGGCGCCCCCCACCCCGTCCACGTCCACGTGGGATAGTCGCCACCACTTCTTGAGAAGCTACCTCCGCCGCGCTCACCGGTGCTCCTCCCGCACCGTCACGCGCACCACCTCCTCGAAGGACGTCATGCCGGCGGCCAGCTTGTGCACGGCGACCTCCCGCAGCGTGCGCATCCCGTCGAGGCTCGCCTGCCGGGCGATCTCCCTCGCGTCGGCGCGTTCGGCCACGAGCCTGCGCACGTTGTCGTTGGCTTCGAGCACCTCGAAGACACCCGTGCGCCCGAACAGGCCGGTCCCCCGGCACCTCGGACACCCCGTTCCGCGCGCCACCTTCAGCTCGGGCGCGCGCCCGGCCCGCATCGGTATCTCCAGCACCGCGACCTGGTCGGGCGTGAGCGTCTCCTCGACCTTGCAGTTCTGGCAGACCTTGCGGACGAGGCGCTGCGCGACGACGCCGACGAGGGTTGACGTGACGAGGAAGCGGTCGATGCCGAGTTCGAGCAGTCTGGTGACGGTGGAGGCCGAGTCGTTGGTGTGCAGCGTGGAGAGGACGAGGTGGCCGGTGAGGGCGGCCTGCACGGCGTACTCGGCCGTCTCGGCGTCGCGGATCTCTCCGACCATGATGATGTCGGGGTCCTGACGGAGGAAGTTCCGCAGGGCGGTCGCGAACGTCACGTCGATCTTCGGCTGTGCGGCGACCTGGTTGAACTCGTCGACCACGATCTCGATCGGGTCCTCGATCGTGACGACGTTGACCTCCGTGGAGGCGAGGGCGCGCAGCGTGGAGTACAGCGTCGTCGTCTTGCCCGAACCGGTCGGACCGGTGACGAGGATCAACCCGTTGGGACGCGCGATGAACCGTTCGTAGGCCTCGAGCTCCTCGGGGTACATGCCGAGGTCGGCCAGGTCGACCAGGATCTGTTCCGGGTCGAAGATGCGGAGCACCGCCTTCTCGCCGAACGCCACCGGCAAGGTGGAGACGCGCAGCTCGACCTCCCGTGTCTCGCTCCCCGTGCCGCCCGCGGCGGTCTTGATCCTGCCGTCCTGCGGCCTGCGACGCTCGGCCACGTCCATCCGCGACATCATCTTGATCCGCGACACGACGGCGCCGTGGACCGCCTTCGGGATCCGGTAGATCTCGTGCAGGACCCCGTCGATGCGCATCCGTACGACGCTGTCCTCGCGCTTCGGCTCGATGTGTATGTCGCTCGCCCGATTGTCGAAGGCGTAGTGCAGGATGTACTCGACCGCGTTGACGACGTGCCGGTCGGTCGCCTCTATCTCGTCGACGCGCTTGAGGCGGAAGTACTGCTCGAGGTTCCCCAGGTCCGGCCCCGCCGCGGGCGGCGCCCCGCCGCGGACCTGCTGCTCGGCGGCGGAGACCGACGACTGGAAACCGTACACCTCGGTGATGATCTTCTGTATCGCCCGGCGACTCGATGCGACCGCCTCGACCCGCCTTCCGGTGATGCGCTGCAGCTCGTCCACGAGCGTCAGATCGAGCGGGTCGGCCATGGCGACGCGGATCGTGCCGTCGCCGCACTCCAGCGGCACCACCGAGTGTCTCCTGGCGAAGGGGCGGGAGACGGTCGAGGTGATGAGCTGGGCCGAGAGCTTCAGCGGATCGATGTGGACGTACGGCACGCCGGCCAGCGCGGCGGCGACCTCGGCCACGCGGTCCTCGTCGAGGTGATCGGTGGGGTCGGACGCGAGAGGGAAGTGAAACGATGCGATCACCTCGGCGTCCGTCACGTCGCCCGCACCGCCGCCCGAGTGTCGCGCGGCGATGCGCTGCCTCGCGATGTGCGCGCGCTGGGCCGCCGCCTTCGCCCCGATCTCGTCGCGGTGGGCCTGCCTGAGCAGTCCCGCCCGTGTCAGGGCGTCGAGGAGATCATTCAGCGTCGGTCTCGGCGAATGGCCGTCGGCCCGTGCCGAGTCGTTCATGGCCTAAACGCCCTCGTCGACGCGCCGGAGGCCCTCCAGGAGCAGCGACTCCGTGCCGGCGTTGATCGTCACCGACTGCGGGCGGAAGGCGGGATCGAGGGCGAAGGCGCCCTCGGTGATGCGGAGCATCGAGTGGAATGCGTCCTCGCCGTAGAGCTTCTGGAACAGGGCGTTGACGATGCGGCCGTCGACGAAGTGGATCTCCCCCACCTGGTTGTTCGCGGCGGTGACCTTGAGCTGGCCGGTCTTGCGGCCCTGCGAGAGCACCTGGACGAGGTCCGGCAGCGACAGCTCGCGCAGCGATCCGGACACGCCGCCGGCGCGCGGGGCGGCCTGCTGATCCACGATCTTCCGGATCTTCGCCACCAGCACCTCGGTGGTCGACGGCTTGACCACGTAGTCCGCGGCCCCCAACTCGAAACCGCGGGAGACGTCCTCCGCGGAGGACCGGGAAGTGAAGAAGAGGAACGGGAGGTTCGCCGTCTTGGGCGTGCCGCGGGCGCGGCGCATCAACTCGAACCCGTCGAACGGGTCGAGGTCCACCTCGGTGACGACGAGGTCGATGTCGGTCTCCACCATCAGGCGGATCGCCGCGTCCGCCGAGCGGGCGACCTTCACGTCGAAGCCCCGACCCATCAAGCGCAGTTCCAGCACCGTGCTCTGCTCGGGGTCGTCGTCCACCAGCAGGATCGGCCGGAAGCCGGTCAGGATGCGCTGCTTGATGTCGGCGCCGCCGACGACGATCCGCAGCAGGTCGATGAGGTTGCCGTCGAACACCGTGTCGCGGTAGCGGTCCAGCAACGACATCGCCTCGCCGGTCGACAGCGTGCGCCGGAACGGGTTCCGCGGATTCAGCGTCAGGTCGGCGTAGACGTCGCAGAGCGACAGGAGGCGCGCGCCGAGCGGTATGTCCTTGCCGCGAAGGCGATCCGGGAACCCCCCGCCGTCGAACCGCTCGTACATGTGCGAGATCGCCTTGAACGCCTCGGCCGGCAGGTTGACCGACTCGAAGAGCCTCGTCGGAACGAGGTGCCGCTTCATCGCGGCGTCCCGATGCCCCTCCCACTCGGCCACGTTCAGCGACGTCAGGTGGAACGGCGATCCCTTGCCCAAATCGTGCAGGTATGCCGCCGCCGTGACCGCCTTCAACTCCATCGGCAAGAGCCCGATCCGCTCGCCCAGCATCCGCACGTGACGCGCCGTGACCAACGAATGGCCGCGCAGTTCCCCGCGGGTGTTCTCCACCAGGCTGACTAGGACGTTCAGCGTCTCCAGGTAGTCCTCGACGGCGACGGTCGAGGCGTCCTCCGCCCGCCCGCCCGCGGCTCCGCCGGCCCGCCCGCCCGCACGCTCGATGTCGGCCCCCGTCAGGGTCCTCTCGCGGTGCTTGGCGTCCACCACCGCGGCCGCCATCGCCCCCTCGTCCAGCAGGTGGCGCTCGTACACGTCCATCATCTGGTGGAGATCCTGGAAGCTCTTCGTGTCGAGCGCCGCGAAGGCGTGGATGTCGCCGTGGTACCACCTGGAGATCAGCGCCTTGACCGCCGCCGGCCGCGCCACGAACGGCTGCACGTCCCTGGCTCCGCCGGCGGCCCTGACCTCGTTCAGCGCCTCCAGGTTGTCCGGGTCGGCCGTCACCACCGACAGGACGCGCTTCTCGGCGTCCCACAGGATCGGGAAGAAGCCGGTCGCCTCCACCACTCGCGCCGGCATGCGGTCCAGCACCGAGCGGTCCAGATTGACCTTCTTGAGCTTCTCGGTGCCGACGTAGCGCGTCCGGTGGAGCGCCGCGAGGTTCTTGAGCAGATCGTCCTCGGAGATCACGCCCATCTCGAGCAGGTGCTCCTCGATCCGTCCTCCGTACGCCCGGAGACGGTAGACGGCGCCCTCGTACTGTTCCGGCGTGATCGCCTTCGCCTGGAGCAGATGATCGGCTATTGATCCTCGTGGCATGGACATCCCAAACCCGGCGGCCACGCTATCCGGAAGCGCCGAGGCGGTCAAGGAGCAGGCCGTGGCGCACGCCGCGGTCGGACACCGTCAGCGCCGCGGCGCCGGCCAGATCGAGGATCGCGAGCAGCACGAGACCGCCGGCGACGATCACGTCGGCGCGTTGCGGCGCCAGCCCCCGCACACCGCGCCGCTCGGCCGCCCGCATCGCCGCCAGCCGCGCGATTCGCTCCGCCATCGCGCCGCGTGAGACCGAGAGGCCATGCACGCGCGAGCCGTCGTAGTCCCCAAGCCCCAGTTCCATGGCGGCGAACGTGGTCGCCGTCCCGCCGATGCCGACCACGGTTCCCCGCATCGCGAACGGCACCCGCGCAAGCACGCTACGGATCGCCTCCCGCGCCCGATCGACATCCTCCGGCGCGTACGGATCGCCCCGGAACCACTCCTCCGTCAGCGCGACCGCCCCGAGCGGCAGCGACACGGACGCCGCCATGCGTCCGTCGTCCGCGTCGATCACCTCCGTCGATCCGCCGCCCACGTCGACGAAAGAGGCGGCGCCGCGCACGTCCAGGCCGCTCCGTGCGCCGCGGAACGCCAGCTCCGCCTCCCGCTCGCCGGGCACGATCTCCAGCGGCGCCCCCAACGCCTCCTCGGCGGCGCGCACGAACTGGTCCCGGTTGCCCGCCTCGCGGCAGGCCCGCGTCGCCACTGCGGCGACGGCGACGCCGCGAGCCTCCGCCATCGCCCGGACCTCGCGAAGCGCCCGCAGCGCGCGATCGATCGCCTCCGGCCGCAGCAGGCCGCTCGCACGCACCCCCTCGCCCAGGCGCGCGAACCACTGGCGATCCTCCGCGACGACCAGGCGGCCGCCCTCCAGCCGCCCCGCCGCCGCCAGGATCGTGTGCGTCCCGACATCCACGGCCACCAGCCCGCCGACCGACATGCCCGGATTATAGCCCCGCCGGCGCCGCGCTTGCCCTCCGGCCCGGATTCCGATTTGCTCGGACCGCCCGCAAGGGGAAGGGCGGGCAGGAGCGACTCGACGGATGATCCCGGCAATCGACGGCGAGAAGTGCAACGGGTGCGCGGCCTGCGTGGCGGCCTGCCCGCCGCAGGCGATCGAGGTGCGCGACGGCAAGGCGGCGATCGCCGCCGCGCTGTGCGAGGAGTGCGGCGTCTGCGTGGACGAGTGCCCCGAGGGGGCGATCCGCATCCCGGACAAGCGCGGGTGATCGGCGCGGGCGGCGCGGCTACAGGTCGAACGGGGAGATGTAGTCGCCCTTGGCGGCGCGGAGCGCATCGAGCCTCTCGCGCTGGCGGGCGATCACGTCGAAGAGCACGCCGGGAACCTCGCGCTCGGCGCGGTAGATCTCCGTGATGCGGTCGCACTTCGCGAGCAGTTCCGGAACGCGGATCGCGAACTGCCGGGCGTACTCGTCGCGGGAGTAGTCCTTCCCGAGATGGCGGCGGAACAGCGGTTCCAGGTCTTCGTATCTCGGGATGAACCCCGTGGGCGTGCGGATCGCGCCGACCTCGCCGTGGCAGCGAAGTTCCATCCACTGGAGCCAGACGCGCTTGTCGAGCTTCCCCGTCAGGTACTCGCCGCGCCCGTCCTTGAGGAAGTAGTTGACCGAGAAGATCCGCGGCGGGTTCCGCAGGCCCTTGCCGAACTCCAGGTGCATCGCGACGTAGGCGCCTATCGGCATCGACAGGAAGTCCAGGTTCGCCATCGGGTTGAACTTGCGGACGCCGGCCTGGCCGAGCGTCGCGGTCGTCGTCTCGCTCTCGATGCTCGCCCCCTTGGCGATCGTGCCGTGCTCCCAGTCGAACGCCTCCTCGACCGGAACGCACGTGTCGGAATCGCGTCCGCCGTAGATGATCCCGAGGGGCACGATGCCGGCGGGGTTCTCGCACTCGGGATCGCGGTTGGCCAGGTCGTCGATTCGCAGCGTGTAGCGGGCGTTCGGGTGCGCCAGGTCGATCGGCCTGCCGGCGGAGTCCGTCTTTCCGCGGCGCCACTCGCCCGAGTGGTTGCGCCCGTCCTGTGGCGTCTCGATCCCCATGCCGAGCCAGTACGGCCTACCGTCCTTGACGAGCACGTTGGAGAAGATCACCTCGCCGGGGCTCGTCAGGACCTTCCAGATCACCGGGTCATCCTTCTCGTTGACGTCCTGGATGATGCCGAAGATCCCGCGTTCGACGTTGACGGACCGCAGTTCACCGCCGATGTTCCGCAGGTACGCCAGGTCGTCCCCGACGATCGTCTGCCCGGGGATCATCGCCGTGGAAGTCTTGCCGCACGCGCTGGGAAAGGCCCCGAGGAAGTACGTCACGCGCCCGCCGGGTCCGTGCGCTCCCATCATGAACATGTGTTCCGCGAGCCACTTCTCGCGCGCGGCCTTGCGGATGGCGAGTCGCAGGGCGAGTTTCTTGAGGCCGACCGTGTTCCCGGCGTACTGCGTGTTGACGGAGTAGACGATCTCCTCCTGGAGATCGATGTACACGCGCCGGTTCTTCCAGTCGGCGCTGACGCCGCCTTCCAGGCGTCCGGCCGAGTGCAGGAACCGGAAGAACTCCGGCGCGTCGCCGCGGCGGCGGAACTCCTCGTAGCCCGTGCGGTACAGCAGGTCCTCGCTGTGCCCCACGTAGGCGGAGTCCGTGATCTGCACGACGGGGATCGCGAAGGCGGAACCCGGTATCCCCAGACACAAGAACCGCACGAGCATCCGCCTGCCGGCCATCGCACCGGCCAGGAGCCGCCTCACTTCGGCGAGCCCGCGTTCGCGTTCGACGGCGTTGATGCGCCCGCCCATGTCCTCGCCCGGCGGCAGCAGGTACTTCGTGCTGAACGTGTCCCGTCCCTGGTCCTCGTAGCCGTCGTAGTGGATCGTGTGCCCCGACGTCGCCAGCGGTCTCTCCTCGCCGTTGCGGAGCGACAGCTCGCGCACGTACGCGGCATCCGACGGATCGTCCGTCGTCACGTGGACGGAATCCGGCCCGCCCAGATCGATCGCCTCGGCCACGAATGCGTGCAGCCTCCGGTTGCCGATCGCCGCGAGCTTGGCGAAGTTCGGCTCGTCCAGCCTGCCGCGCAGGGTCCGCTCGACTTCGGGGTCCATGGCGCCTTCCTCCACCCGGTTGCGGCCCGGCCCCTCCTCCGGTTCGAGACGCCGACCAGCATATAGCGGCGTTGGACGCACCGCCAATCCGCCGCCGTCGGGGAAGGGGGCCGCCCCGGCGGCTGTCCAGCGGCACTGCGCCGCATCTATACTGGCGGCCGGTGGAGCGACGGATGCCGGGATGCGACGGGCTTCTCGTGCCCCTTGCCGCGGGGACGGCGTGATGCGGCACCTTCCGGCGACTCCCGAGGAGATGCGCGAGCGCGGCTGGGACGCCCTCGACGTCGTGCTGGTCACCGGCGACGCGCACGTCGATCATCCGTCCTTCCCGGCCGCTCTGCTGGGGCGGGTGCTCGAAGCCGACGGTTTCCGGGTCGGCGTGATCCCGCGGCCGTCGTCGCCCGAGGACGTCGCGCGTCTGGGTCTCCCCATGCTATTCCTCGGCGCGACCGCCGGCGCCCTTGACTCGATGGCGGCCAACTACACGGCGCTCGGACGACGCCGCTCGGACGACGCCTACGCGTCGGGAGGCCGCGCGGGCGGTCGTCCGGACAGGGCCGTGACCGCATACTGCAACATGGCCCGGCGCGCGTTCGCCAAGGCGGCGTTCGTGGTGGCCGGCGGCCTCGAAGCCTCGCTGCGCCGCTTCGCCCACTACGACTTCCGGAGCGATTCCGTGCGTCGCCCGCTGCTGATGGACTGCGGCGCCGATGCGATCGTGCACGGCATGGGGGAGGGGCCGGTGCGGGAGATCGCGCGCCGGCTCGCCGCGCTTCGCGCCGTGGGCGGCCGGCGCGGCTTCGAGCGGAACCGCGAGGGTGATCCGCGGCTGGACGCCGTGCGGGACGTGCCCGGCCTCGTCTATCGCGAGCCCGCGAGCGTCCCGGCGCCGGCCGGCGGCGTCGAACTGCCGTCGGCCGAGGTGGTGGCCGCCGACCCGCGGGAGCACGCGAGGGCGTTCGGCATCCAGGAGCGTTGCCGCGACCGCGTGCAGCACCAGGAGTGCGCCGGGATGCGGGTCGTGGCCAATCCGCCCTGGCCGGCGCTGTCCGAGGCCGAGATCGACCGCATCGGCGGCCTGCCGTTCACGCGGGACGTTCATGCGATCCACCGTGGCGCGCGCGTCCCGGCGCTGGAACAGGTCCGTTTCTCGGTAGCGTCCCACCGCGGTTGCTGCGGCGGTTGCGCCTTCTGCGCGATCGGCGCCCACCAGGGGAAGACCGTGCAGAGCCGCTCGGCCGGGTCGATCCTGGCGGAGATCGGGCGGATCGCCGCACACGACGGGTTCCGCGGCGTCGTGAACGACATCGGCGGCCCGACGGCCAACATGTACGGCGCCCGGTGCGCCGCGCCCGGGCCGTGCGAGAGGCCCTCGTGCCTCTGGCCGAGGCGCTGCAGGCGCCTCGATGCGAACCAGGATCGCCTCCTGGAAGTGCTGCGATCGGCCCGGCGCGTCGCCGGAGTGCGGCGCGTCTTCGTCACGACGGGCATCCGGATGGACCTTGCGACGGCGTCCGACGGCTTCTTGAGGGCGCTTGCGTCGGAACACACCAGCGGACGCCTCAAGGTGGCGCCCGAACACGTGGCGCCCGGAGTGCTGGCCTGCATGCGGAAGCCCGCCGGGGGACGGTTCGAGCGGTTCCTGGAGGCGTTCCGACGGCTGTCGCGCGAGGCGAGGCGCGAGCAGTACCTCTTGCCGTACTTCATGGCGGCGCATCCCGGGTGCCGGATGGAGGACATGGTCGAAGCCGCGCTCTTCCTGAGGCGCGCAGGGCTCGTCGTCGAGCAGTGCCAGATCTTCACGCCGACGCCGGGCACGGCCGCCGCCGTCATGTACGCCACGGGTCTCGACCCGGCGACGATGCAACCGGTGTTCGTCGAACGCGACCCGCGAAGGAAGCGGCTCCAGAAGGCGTTGCTGCTGCATCACCTGCCCGAAAACGCCGCGATGGTCGGGGAGGCGCTGCGCCTGTGCGGACGGAGCGACCTCGAACCCGTACTGTTGGGCCGGCGTGAGCGGAAGAGGCCGCGCCCGGCGCGGCGCCGGGCGACGAGGCGTTGACAAGGTCGGCGGCGTTCGTAGCTTGCCGGGGGCGGACAGAGGGATCCGGATGGAGTTCATCGACTACTACAAGGTGTTGGGCATTGGCCGCGGCGCCTCCCAAGGGGAGGTCACGAAGGCGTACCGGAAACTGGCGCGGAAGTGCCACCCGGACGTGAACAAGGACCCGGGCGCCGAGGAGCAGTTCAAGCGGGTCAACGAGGCCTACCAGGTCCTCGGGGATCCGGAGAAGCGGCGCAAGTACGACACGCTCGGGGCCGACTGGCGGCACGGACAGGAGTTCAGGCCGCCGCCGGGATGGGCCGACTTCGGCCCGGGCGTCCACGTCGAGTTCCGGTCCTACCCCGGGGGCGCAGCCGGCGGCGCCGGGGCGGGAGGCTGGAGCGACTTCTTCCAGACCATCTTCGGCGGCGGACCGCCGGGCGCGGGCAGGCGACGATCCGTGTCGGATACGTTGCACGGCCCGTTCGGTGACATGTTCGTGGACGCCCACGACGATCGCATGCGCGGCCCACGGCCGAGGCGCGGCGAGGATGTGGAGGGCCGGCTGGAGATCGATCTGGAGGAGGCACACCGCGGGACGACTCGGAGCGTGGAGGTTCGCGAGCCGTCCGGAGAGACGAAGACGTACGACGTCAGGATCCCGGCCGGCGTGCGCGACTGCCAGCGCATCAGGCTCAGGGGCCGGGCCGGAGTCGGAAGCGCCGGCGGCGACCGGGGCGACCTGTACCTGAAAGTCTGCGTGAGACCGCACCCCCGCTTCCGGATCGACGGCGACGACCTGGTCGTGACGGCGCCCGTGACGCCGTGGGACGCGGCGCTGGGGGGCAAGGTGAGCGTCCCGACGCTGGACGGGCCGGTGGAGGCGAGGCTGCCGCCGGGGCGTTCGTCGGGGGATCGCCTGCGGCTCCGCGGCAGGGGACTGCCGCGCCGGGACGGCGGCCGGGGCGACCTGTTCGCGGAGATCCGGCTCGTGATCCCGAAGCGGCTGACGGATCGGGAACGGCGACTGTTCGAGGAGTTGAGGGAGGCTTCGGAGTTCAGGCCGTCGGATGACTAGCCGGCGCGGGCGGCGAGGCTCGTGTTGCTTGCCGGCGCTCTAGCGATGCTGCGCAGCGTGTTCGCCGCAGTAGGGCCGGCCCAGGGGGAACCAGTTGCGAGTGCAGCCCCGGTGATGGCAGCGGTAGTAGCCGGCCGGCATCTTGCGCTTCGGCCGCGCGGCCGCCGCCTTTCCGGCCTTGGGCGCGCCCGTCGCGCCCGACACTCTTCGTCTCATGTCGGCGATCGCCGCCGCGACTCCCATCTTCTTCTGGATTGCCTGGATCTGCTTCTTGACCGGGTCGGGGAACTTCCGCATCAGGCCGATGTAGCTGCCCTGCAGCTTCCGGGCGTCTCTCAGCTTCTTGGTCACCCGGATCGTTCGCCCCATGCTGTCGACGGCCAGCGCTCGCGCCGGTTCGCGCGTCGGGCGCACCGCCTGTCTTCCCACTACATCCCCGATCACGCCGTCGATCCGCTCGAGCGCCACGCCGATCTTCCCCAGCGGCAGCGCATGGAGCCTTGCGTTGATGTCGGCGAGGAATCGCTCCACCAGTTCACGCATCGCCTTCTCGAACGTACTCATCGATCACACACTCCTTTCGCGTCCGGCGCGCTTGCCTCGGCTTCCACGCGAACGGCCGCAGACAAGCACTGTCGCCGTGTCGCTGTCAAGCCGTCCGTAGATGCCGGGGGTGGAAGAGCCTGGACCTCGTCACCCACCTGGGCCTCCGCGGTGGCGCTTCGAGCGGGGCCCGGTTCGCGCCGAGGCGTGGAAGGCGATTCAGGTTGTGCTTCGGGTGATCGGCGTCCAGGGACTTCGCGCCCTGCG
>CAMTWF010000307.1:0-5279 GCA_947085355.1 uncultured delta proteobacterium | reverse complement strand
GACAACTCGATCCGGATCTTCGTGATGTTCGCCACCATCCCGCCCTCCACCCACCGTCCAGACGGCTCGCATCACATCACCCCCGTGCGCCGTGTCCAAATTCCTGGCTGGTCCCGAACTTGCGCGGCGCGGTACTAAGGAGCGGACATGGCGACGGGACCGGTCGTCGTTTTCGGAGGCACGGGGCACTACGGGCGCCGGATCGTCGCGAGCCTCGTGCGGCGCGGCGCGCCCGTGCGCGTCGTGACCCGCAACCCCGAGGCCGCACGGAAGGTCGTCGGCGAGGCACCGGCGATCGTCGAAGGCGACATCGTTTCCGAGAACGCCGTGGCGCAGGCGATCGAGGGTGCGCGGGTGCTCGTCTCCTGCGTGTCGGCGGCGAGCTCGAAGCTGATCCGGCGGCGGCAGCAGATCGAGCGCGATGGCGTGCTGCGCATGCTGGCGCAGGCCCAGGTGGCGGGCGTCGCGCGCGTCGTCTACCTGTCCGCCTTCGAGATGCACGAGGGGCCAGGTAATCCAAAAGGATCTGCGCGGAATCTCGTGCCATCCGGATGCGGCGCTCCCGGCGTGCGCTACGGCGCTCCTCGGCGCCCGCCGGGTCCGCCCCCCCCTCACCCCCCCAGCTACGGCCGCCGCAGGCGATAGAAGCCGACAGGCGCCGGATCGGCGAGGTACCGTTCGACGAATTCCCGCCGCGCGGGAAGGAGCGTCCGGGCGATCGGCTCGGGGCGGTATGACGACTCCACGAGGGCGCAGTCGGGCAGCAGGCGGGCCGCGGCGGGCCGCAGGCCGGGGTCGTAGGCGTGGCAGGCCGCGGACTGCCACCAGACCAGACACGCCCCGGCGGGATCGAGCGTCGCCGAGGCCGCGGAGGCGCGACAGGTGCGCCGGAGGCTCCATGCCGCGATCCCCACTGCACCGTGTCCTGACGATCCGGCAGCCGGCGTGGACGTCCCCGAGGTGTTCCCGGAAGAAGGCGTACTCCAGCCGAAAGGTCGGCTCGGCCAGCGCCTGGAGGACCGAGAAGCAGAGCACGGCCACCGCGGCCGCCGCGCCGGCGCGTACGAGGAGCCCCCGCGTCCGCGGCCACCGCTCCACGACGCGCTCGCCCAGCCACACCGCGCCGGTCCCCGCGAGCACAGCGGCGACCGGGAGCAGTGCGGACTGATAGCGCGCCGTCGCCAGGTCCGGTCCGGCGAGGCCCGCCGCCGGGATGGCGGGCAGGAGGCCCGCCACCACCCGGAGCAGCGCGCGGTCTCGTGTCAGGCGGGCGGCGACGAAGAGGCCGAGGACGGCCAGGAGCCCGATCGGCAGCGGGGTCCGTGGGGGGAAGAGGACCGACCCACCGGCGGGGCCGAGCAGCCGGCCGAGCGAGCCAGGCGTCGGCGCCGCCCCAGAGGGCAGCGTCCGGAGCGCCTAGCCCGCCACCTCGGCCACCACCCAGCCTGCCGGGAGGACGATGAACGCCGTGGCGACCAGCGCGGTCATCTCCAGCGTCGCGACGCGCGCCTCGGGGTCGCGCCACGAGCGCCGGCGGACGACGACCACGGCAAGGAGCACGGCCAGCGCGGCCAGCCCGCAGGCCCAGACGAGATCGCTGATTGCGTCGGCTGAGGACGGCCGCGGCGTGACGCCGGCCGTCCGCCAGAAGCGGCCGCCGTCCCGTCCCGCCGCCGCCCGCGCGACCGCTGCGACGACGGCGGCGGCCTCGGCTGCGTCCAGCGTGGATCTCTCCACGACGAAGACCTCGAAGGACGGCGTCCGGGCGATCGCGGCGGCGTCGCCGGCCGGGCGCCGGAATTCGAGGAGGAGATCTTCCCCGCGCGGGCCGCGAAGCGCTGAAAAAAAAGTTGACGCCGGCCAATCTTTGGTGAAATTCTCGTGACGCGGGCCCGAACGACAATCCGGGTTCGCCCCCGCTCTTGCGGAATTGTCCGGCAGGAGCTGGGAAACATGGCCCCCAGCGGGGCTGCGCGCCAGCCCGAGGAGGTGGGGAGGATCGATGTGACCTATCCGAAGGCGCTCGGGGACGCTCGCTGCCATTTGCATCTGTCCGCGAGGCGGCTGCACCCAGAGCCCCCACACGTTGTTGACCTCACCGGCGGGTACCGCGCTGATCTCGACGAGCTTCTCGACTGCCACCTGCGCGACGTCAGCAGGTCCGACGCTCAAGTGTGTTTCCCAACGTCGGATAAGGCTGCCCTGCTCCGCCCCGGCCGCTACCTGGAGTTCCGGAATCTCAGAGACTTGATGAGTACGAGCGCTGCATCCGTCGTAGTCCAATTACGGTGAGCCATGAGAACGACGATCGAGATGACGGACGAGCAACGCGCGAAGCTGCTGCACCTGGCGGCCAAGCGCGGAGTGAAGGGGGTCTCGGCCCTCGTGCAGGAGGCCCTCGACGAGTACCTGAAGGCGATGGAGGACAAGGCTTCCGAGGTCCAGGCCGCCCTGGCGATGCGCGGAAGTCTGAAGGGCAAGGAGGGGGAGCGGCTCGCCGAGGCATGCCGGCGGGTCCGGGAGAACTGGCGATAATCGTGGCCGACACCGATGTCCTCATCGACTACCTTCGCGGCGAGGACCCGCAGGCGGAGCGCATCGCCCTCGAGTTGCAGCACGGCCTCTGCACCACGGTGGTGACCGCGTTCGAGTTGTGGGCCGGCGCCATCGGGTCCGCGAAACGGGAACGCGCGGTCGACACGCTGCTCGGAGCGCTGACCATCCTGCCTCTGGATGCGGAGGACGCGCGTTGCGCGGCCTCTCTTCGGTGTGACCTGGACCGCCGGGGGAGATCGATCGGGATGGCCGACTCCCTGATCGCTGGCGTCTGCGTGAGACACCGTGCGATCCTGATCACGCGCAACCGCGCCCACTTCGAGCGGGTGCCTGGCCTCACGCTGTCCCGCGAAGCCGGGTAGCAACGCGCCAGGGGGGAGCGCGGTACCGTCGCCCCGTCGCAGATCTCCGGGGGGCCAGGCAATCCAGGTGCGTCCCACATGACCGGCTGGTAACCTTTCACCCTTCCCTGCCGTCCCGTGAACGAGCCCAAGCCCGCGCCCGAGCCCGCTTTCGACGAGGAGGAAGGCGTGGGCGTAGGCGTGGGCGATCGGGCTCGGGCTCGGGCTCGTTCACGGGTTGGCGCCACAGGGGGTGAACGGCTACTCCAAGCGCATCTCTCCGGCATCCTTGACCTTCCAGGCCGCCCTGTGGCGGATGCACCAGCAGCCTCGCCGTGGCCGCATGGACGAGGCCAGGGAGTTCAATCGCAAGTACGCGGATCTCGGCAGACGTGCGGCCAAGCGGCCCCCCTTCCCCCGGCCAGCGCGAGTCCCGCCTCCAGCGCCCGCAGGTTCGTCTCGACGAACCGCTCGCGCGAGTGCCTCCTCACCGCCTCGCGAACCGCATCCACCGGCGCCACGCGGGTGACGGCGAGCATCGCGCCGAGCATCACGATGTTGGCGGCCTGGCGCGAGCCGAACTCGCGGAGCGCCGTCGATGTGGCCGGGACGGCGTGGTGTGCCCCGCGGGCGGCGCCGGGCTTGACCGTGAACTCGTCGAACAGGATCGCGCCGCCGTCGGCGACCGACGGGGCGAAGGCGTCGTACGCCGCCTGCGACATGACGGCCAGCACGTCGGGGCGCCGCAGGTGCGGGTAGTCTATTCGGTCGTCGGACACGACGACGTCCGATCTGCACGTCGTGCCGCGCGCGGCGGCGCCGTAGGAGTTGGAGCCGGCGGCATGCAGGCCGGCGAGCGCCGCGGCCTCGCCCAGCATCGTGCCGGCCAGGACGATTCCCTGTCCGCCGAGACCGCCGAAGCGCACCTGGATCGGCATCAATCAACCCTGCGTCCACTCGCCGGTGACGAGGCGCCCCCGCAGGTCGGCGGCGCTCATTCCCGCCGCCTCCTCGCGCGTCACGCACGCCGAGACGGCGAAGTCGTAGAGCCGCTCGATCGAGTCGATCCGGTTGCGCCTGCCGAACTGCACCGGGCAGGGCGATATCGCCTCCACGAAGGAGAACGCGGGCGTCCGAATCGCGCGCCGGATCGCCGCGGCCAGCAGGCCGGGCTGCGTCACCGGTTGGCGCGCCGCATAGGCCGCGCCCGCCCCGAGGACGAGCCTCGCGAGATCGAACGGAGGGTACGGGTTGCCGGCCGGGGTCGTCGAGGACAGGGCGCCGAGCCGCGTCGTGGAGGCGACCTGGCCGCCGGTCATGCCGTAGATCTCGTTGTTGGCGCAGATCACGGTGAGGTCGAGCCCGCGGCGCGCGGCGTGGATCAGGTGGTTCCCGCCGATCGACGACAGATCGCCGTCGCCGCTGACCACGATCACCGTCAGATCCGGGTTCGCCAGCTTCGCGCCCGTCGCGTACGCCACCGCGCGCCCGTGCAGGGTGTGCAGCGTGTCGGCCAGGATGTGGGGGCTCGGGATCCATGCCGCGCACCCGATTCCCGAGACGAACAGGACCTTGCGCATGTCGAGGCCCAGGTCGTCGATCGCCGTCAATACGGCGTGCAGCAGGATTCCGTGGCCGCAACCGGGACAGAACGCCGTCGCCTTCACGCCCGGCCGCAGGTGCTTCTCCATCGCCCTCGGCATCGCTCAGCCCGCCCCCGAGCCGCGCCGGCCCGGCGCGATGCGCTCGATCTCGCGCAGGATCGTCTCCGGCGCGATCGCCTCGCCGTTCGTCCGGCCGTACGGCACGACGTCGGCGCGGCATTGCTTCCGCACCTCGCCCGCCATCTGTCCGTGGTTCATCTCCGGGACGAGGATCTTCCGGACGCGCCGGCCGAGCGCCTCGACCTGTGCTTCGGGGAAGGGCCACAGCGTCTTGAGCCGCAGCAGGCCGGCGCGTACGCCGCGCTCGCGCGCCTCGCGCACGGCGGCAAGCGCGCCGCGGGCCGTGAACCCGTAGGCCACGACCGCCACGTCGGCGTCGTCCAGGAGGTGCTCCTCGACCTCGACGATCTCCTCCCGGCGGGCGAGGACCTTCCCGCGGAGCCTGTCCACGAGGGCGGCGTGCACCGCGGAATCCTCGACCTTGCGGTAGCCGGAGGCGTCGTGCGTCGAGCCGGTCACGAGGAGGTTCTCGCCGTCGCCGAACCGCGGCATCGGCGGCACGCCGTCCGGCTCGGGCGTTCCGAACGGGGGCTCGCCGCCCCGCCGCACGCGATCGACGACGTCGAACCTGCGGTGGTACTCCGCGGTCTCGTGCAGGTGCCCCACCGCCTCGTCGGCCATCACGAACGCCGGCACGCGGAGCCGCTCGGACAGGTTG
>CAMTWF010000306.1:0-5130 GCA_947085355.1 uncultured delta proteobacterium | reverse complement strand
CCGGAACGGGCCGGCCGGCGCGGTCTCAGTCCTCGTGTGCGAGCATGCGGACGACGTAGCCGCCGGATTTCTCGTCGCGTTCCAGCTTCAGCAGTTGCCGCGCCTCGGCTTCCTCCAGCAGCCGGTTGAACGAGCGGAAGCCGTAGTAGGCCTCGTTGAAGCCCGGCTTGCGTCGCTTCAACGCCTGCTTGACCATGGAGCCCCACATCTTCTCGTCCGCGCCGCGCTCGGCGCCGAGCGCCTCGATGGTCTCCAGGATCAGGTCGAGCGCCTCCTGCTTCTTGCCCTCGTCCGGTTTCCTCGGCGCATCCGCGACGGCCTCGCCGGATACGGGCACGGAACCGGCCCTGCGCGATGAGGCGCGCTTCCTCGCGGGCTTCTCCCTGACCAGGTCGTCGTAGAAGATGAACTCGTCGCAGTTCGCGATCAGCAGATCGGAAGTCGAGTTCTTGACGCCGACGCCGATCACGATCTTGTTGTTCTCCCGCAGCTTGCTCACGAGCGGCGAGAAGTCCGAATCGCCGCTGATGATCGCGAACGTATCGACGTGCGCCTTGGTGTAGCACAGGTCGAGCGCATCGACGACCATCCGGATGTCGGCCGAGTTCTTGCCCGACATGTGCCGGTGCGGGATCTCGATCAGTTCGAACGACGCCTCGTGCATCGCCGCCTTGAAGCCCTTGTAGCGATCCCAGTCGCAATAGGCCTTCTTGACCACGATGCTGCCCTTGAGCAGCAGGCGCTCGAGCACCTTCCTGATGTCGAACTTGGCGAACTTGGCGTCGGCCACGCCGAGCGCGACGTTCTCGAAGTCGCAGTACAGCGCCATGTTGGTGATTTCAGCTTGTGCGGCCATGCTTGCTCCGTCGGTTGTGCGCCGGCGTCACGGAACTCTCGAGCGCAGGCGCCATTCTATGCGCCATCAAGGGAAATGTCGCGGCCGTTGTTGGAGCCGCCGCGGGGACGCTGCCGCGGGCCGCCCGCGCCGGCCGACCAGAACGGGACCGGCGGTCCGCCACAGGTACCAGGTCGCCACGGACCGGTACGGCCGCCAGCGGAGCGCGATCTCCCGCAGCCGGGCGGGCGAAGGCGGCGCGCGCAGCCCGTAGGCGCGCCGGACCGCCTTGCGCAGGCCGTAGTCGCCCACGGGCAGCACGTCGGCGCGTCCGAGCCGGAAGATCAGGAACATCTCCGCCGTCCACCGGCCGACGCCGTCCACCGCCGTGAGCGCCTCCACGACGCGATCGTCGTCGAGCCGCGCGAGGCGCCCGAGCGGCAGTCGGCCGTCTGATACCCGCGCCGCCAGGTCCTTGACGTACCGCACCTTCCGCCCCGACAGGCCGGCGGAACGCAGCGCGGCATCGGACGCCCCGAGCACCTCCGCGGGTCGCGGGAAGCCGCGGCCGGGAAACAGCGACCGGAGCCGCCCGAAGATCGTCGCGGCCGCCTTGCCGGTGAGCTGCTGGTGGACGATCGCCTCGACGATCGCCTCGAAATACCCGCCGCGCAACGGCCGGAGCGTGCACGGCCCGACGCGATCGGCGATCCGCCGCATTACGGGGTCCACCCGCCGGAGATGCTCGACCGCGGCTCGCGCGGCGCCGGGGAGCAACGGTCCGGGCAGGCCCGCGATCGCGGCGCCCTCGTTTCGCAGCAGCTTCCGCTTGAGGGCCGTCCCGCCGCGCGCGGAGAATCCGCCGATCCGCCCGCCCGCTCCGACGACCCGGTGGCACGGCACGAGCAACGCGACTGGATTGCGGCCCAGCGCCGCGCCGACCGCGCGTGCGGCCCCCGGCGCCCCGATCCGGCGGGCGATTTCCCCGTAGCGCGCCGTCGTGCCCGGCCCGATCCGTCGAACCGCCTCGTACACCTTGCGCTCGAATGGCGTGGCCCCCGACAGGTCCAACGCCACAGAACGCATGTCATCCGGGCTGCCCGACAGGTGTCCGCGGATCCGCCGGATCGCTTGCGCCGGGGGGCTGTTCGGCGCTTCGCGCCTCACCGCCCCCCGGACCCCCGCGGACCCTCGCGGCAAAGCCGCTCGGGTCCTTCGCACCACCGGCACCGGCGGCTCGGCGACCACGCGCACCCCGTCGAGACCGGCCACGGTCCGAGCGAGCGTCGCCGCCCGCCCGCCTTCCGGGAGCTGCAGCCGGACGATCCCGCGCCGCGTCCACGCGACGCCGCACGGGCCGATCTCGGTGTCGAACACGCACGCACGCACCGCTCGTCCGCGAACGTCCCGCATGCGCCGGATACTACCGGCGGACGGCGGCGGGCCGCTAGCGGTATATTCGGGTCCGTGTCGAAGCTGTTGACCCGGCTCAGGCGGCGATTCGGCGAGGCGGACGAGCCTGCCCCGGGCCCGGTGCGCGAGGATGCGGCGGACCAGGATCGGCCGGCGCCCGGGCGCGAGGACGTTCTGGCGCGCCTGCGGCGGCAGATCGAGGCGCTGGATCGCCGGTGGAAGCCGGAGCCCGCGTCGCTTCCGGAAACCCAGGCGGCGCCGGCCGGCGGCGGACTGCCCGGCCGAATGGTCGAGACGCCCCGCGGCCCGGTGCGCCTGATCTCGGCCGCGGCGCCGCGCTCGCACCTCCACGGCCGCTTCGCGATCGGATCGTTCGCCGAGTCCGACGCGGACCTGGGCGCCCTGCGGAGGCTCTACCGCCTGTCCGGCCCGCCCGATCCCGAGCGACTCGTCTTCCTCGATGCGGAGACCACCGGCCTGTCCGGCGGGGCGGGAACGCTCCCGTTCCTGGTCGGCTTGGCGTGGCTCGATGGCGGCGATCTTCGCATCGAGCAGTTCTTCCTCGACCATCCGCGCCAGGAACCAGCGATGATCCTGATGTTGCGGGATCGCCTGTCGCGCTTCCAACACGTCGTCAGCTACAACGGCCGGGGCTTCGACGTGCCGCTTGTGCAGAACCGCTTCGTGCTGCACCGGACCCCGTTCCCGCCGATCGAGACGGCGCTCGACCTCCTCCCCGGCTGTCGCCGCCTGCACCGGCATCATCTCGACGACCGGTCGCTCGGGTCGATCGAGCGGCACGTGCTCGGCTTCGAGCGCCGGGACGACGTGCCGGGCGCGGAGATCCCGGGGATCTACCGGCGCTATCTGATGACGAGGCGACCGGGGCGGCTCGCCGAGGTGATCCGACACAACGTCTGGGACGTCGTGGCCATGGCCGCGCTCGTCGGCCTGCATGCGCGGCTTCTTTCGGGCGGGCCGGGCGCCGCGGAGGATCCGGCGGTGGACGTGGCGCTGGGCGAGATCGCCTGGGCCGCGCACGAGTTCGATCGGGCGGCGGCGCACCTTGAGTGCGCCATCGGGCGCCTGTCGGCCGGGCCGAACCGCGCGGACGTCGTCGATCTGGCGGTCCGTGCGAACCGCACGCTGGCGTTCGTCCATCGGCGGCGCGGGCGCCACGACCTCGCGGCCGCGTGCTGGACCGCCATTCTCGCGGCGAAACCCGACGAGGGGCAGGCGCACCTCGGCCTGGCGAAGCACCACGAGCACCGCACGGGCGACCTGACGGCGGCCGAACGTCACGGGCGGTTGGCGGCGCAGTTCGGCGCCGAAGGGGGCGAGGACGCCGTGCGACGCATCGAGAGGATCCGTCGCCGGTCGTCGGATCGTCTCGAAAGCAGGGCCCGGGTGTCGACCTCCGGAAGGCGTGGAGAACGATGACGGCGCCGGAGGAGGCGGATACGGGGACCGGCGCGCGCGCGGCGGCGGCGACGGGCCGCGCCCTGGCGGCCGCCGGGGGGTGGGTCGGACGTTCGGTGGCGGCTGCCTACCGTGCGATCGATCCCGACCTGCGCCGGCACATTGCCCAACTCCCGCTCGTCGGCCTCACGATGCTCGCCCGGGGCAACCCAGCGCCCGAGCCGCTGCCCGACGACGGCCGCCGGCCGGTGATCTTCGTGCACGGGCTCGGCGGCGGGCCGGGCAACTTCCTCCCGATCAGGCTGTTCTTCAGGCTCCACGGCCGCTCGCGGACCTACGCCGCGCCATTCGCCGGCGTGTCGTCGCTCGACGGGATGGCCACGCGACTGTCGGAGTTCCTCGACGCCGTCGCGACGGTGAACGGGCTCCCCGCCGACGCCCGCTTCGACATCGTCGCCCACAGCATGGGCGGGCTCGCTGCGCGCCTCGCCTTGGAGGACGAGCGAACACGCGACCGGGTGGCCGTCCTGGTCACGATGGCGACGCCCCACGCGGGCAGCCACCTGGCGCGCTACGGCAACACGCCGGGCAGCCTCGACCTGCGCCCGGATTCGGAAGTCCTCGCCCGGCTGGCCCGACAGCTCCCGTGGCGCGGCCCGCCCGCGCAGCCTCGGCTCGTGGCGCTATGGAGCGCCACCGACGTCATCCTCCTCCCCGCGCGTTCCGGCGTCGTCGGCGGTGCGGAGAACATCGAGATGCCGGGGTTCACGCACTACGGGTACCTGATCCACCCCTCCGGCTGGCGGCGGGTGCTCGAGGCACTGGACGCCCCGCGGGGCCGCGGGCCGCTCGATCCGCACGACCTCACGCCGGGCCATGCCGGCGTCGTTTAGCCTCCGCCGCCCGCGGCGCAAGCCCCGGGGGGACGCGCCGAAGTTTGGTGTCCACGTTCGGCGGCGGGCCGCCCGAGGGAGGGGGGGCGGCAGCCGCGGTGAGGGGTTGGGTCTGGCGGCAGCCATCTCAAGGCGCCCTCCTTCGGCGGCGTTCAGCCATGATCGTGCCGCTCGGCCTGCCCACGTTCTCCGAGGCCCTTCGCGCCGGCGTCGAGGTGTTCCACGCCCTTCGCGGCGTCCTGCGCGAGCGCGGTCTGGGGACCGGCGTCGGCGACGAGGGTGGGTTCGCCCCCGACCTGCCCGGCAACGACGAGGCGCTCGACCTGCTGATGATCCGCCGGTTCTTCAAGATCGTGCCGTCGGAGTTCATCCGCCTGGGCCTGCGGGAGCAGATCCAGTCCACGCGGGACATCATCCTCGTCGCCGACCGCGAGGAGGAGGAGGAGGAGACCCCGGAGCCCGCCCCCGTCGCGCCGCCTGCATAGCGAGGACGCGATCCGGTTCGCTGCGGCGGTCGCACGCCACCACTGCAGGGATCGCCTGCCCTCGTGCAGCCGTTGTACACCCCCT
>CAMTWF010000305.1:0-1702 GCA_947085355.1 uncultured delta proteobacterium | reverse complement strand
CTGGAGGGCCTCGGTGGGGGCGAGCGCCTCCGCGGGCGCGGCGGGCTCCGCGGTCGTGGACAGCGTGGCGGCGTCGGGCATCAGGTCGCCGGCGGCGGCGGCGCCGATCGTGAAGATGCCGGCGGCGAGGATCGGGTCCACACCGTCGCCCGAGATGCTCGCGTAGCGCTGCCCCTCCGGGTCGCTCAGCCCCACGGCGATCGTCACGGTCCTGGGCCGTGCCGGCGGCGGCGCCGGCCGACCCTCGGCGGCGGGCTCCGCGGCGGGAACGTACGTGAGGCGCACCGTGGCGGTCGGGGCGATCAGCCCGGCGGTTTCCCGAGCGACGCGCACGAACTTCACCGCCTGGAGGTCCACCACCCGGCGCACGGCGGAGGCGAGTTTCTCCGGGTCGAAGCCGGGCACCGACGTGCGGCGCCCCTGGGTCCATGCGCCGTCCAGCGGGCGCGCGAACTCCCAGGTCCGGCCGGCCCCGGCGAAGACGGCCGCCGTGACGCGGTCCGCGGGAACGCCCGCGAGCAGCCTCGGGTCGCGCAGGTCGCCCAGGTCCTCCAGCGCGACGTCGCCGAGCTTGTCCGATGCGACGGCGTAGATCTGCGCGTCGCCGGGCACGTCGGTCCGCACGGGACGCTTGCCGTCCGGTAGCTTCGCGCCGAGATGGATCGCGATCGTCTTGCCGTCGTCGAGGCCCAGCGTCCAGACCACCGGCACGCCGTCCACGGGGGCCGCCAGCCTGGCCGAGAAGGCCAGCAGCGGGTCGCGCAAGGCGCTGAACGTGCCGCGGACCTCGCCCGAGAGGGCGCGCAGCTCGCCGGCGACGCCGGCCGTCGATGCCGGGTAGATCACGGCGTACAACCTCGCCATCTGCTCCAGGAACTGGAGGTTCTGGGTGAAGGCGTTCGTGAAGTCGAGTTCGGCCACCGACCCCTCGCGCGCCGATGCGGCGATGCCGGCGCGGATGTCCCGCGGCAGACCCTCGATCAGCGCGCGCAGCGTCACGGACCGACCGCCCAACTGCAGCCCGGGCACCGCCACGAAGTCGTCCGCGCGGAGTCCGACCAGCTTGCGCACGATCTCGGAGATCGTGCTTCCGTCGGCCTTCGTGAACGGCGCGCCGGCGGCGACGTTCCACTCGTCGGTTCCGGCGCCTTTCTCGAACGCGACCGACGCGCCGCCGACCGACACGGCGACCGTCTTGACCTTGTCGGCCGCGACGTCGCGGATCACGCGCTTCTCGCGGTACTCGTCCAGCCCGGTCTTCTCCTCGCCGATGAACCGCTCGACGGTCCACTTCGAGACGACGTAGATTGTCGACAGGGCGTCCCCGTCCTTCCTTGCGACGTAGTAGTTCTCGCCCTGGGCGTCCTTGTTCCCGATCAGAAGCGTGTACGTCGTCGGCGTCTTGCCCTCGGCCTGTGCCGTGAACGTCACGACGGCCGTGGCAAAGATGCCGCCCAGGCCGGCTACGTCCGGGCCGGCGTCGTCGGCGAAATTGATCGCCCGGAGGCGCGCCAGCGAGCTCACGGCGCCGGAGACCTTCGACGGATCGAGCAGCCAGTTCTCGTCGGGCTGGGCCGTCTTCCACTGCTCGCCCTCCCTGGCGAACGAACGTTCGCTCCGGCCGCGCTGCACCGTCATCGCCACGACCTCGGACGGCTCCACGTCGAAGATCTGCTTGTCGCGCAGCTCGTCGAGCGGCCTG
>CAMTWF010000304.1:0-6576 GCA_947085355.1 uncultured delta proteobacterium | reverse complement strand
TGACGCGCGCGGCGCGTTTCCGTCGTTCCGCCGCGCCGCGCCATCTCGCCCATCACGTCCCGGAACGTCGGCGGGACTTCCGGCAACTCGGGCGGGACCTCCGGCAACTCGGGCAGGACATTGCGCAACTTGGGCGGGACTCGCGGCAACTTGGGCGGGACTTCCGGCAAGTCGGGCAGGACCTTGCGCAACTTGGGCAGGACCTTGCGCAACTTGGGCGGCGGATCGGGGCACTCGTGCACGACCCGCGGCAGATCGTGCGGCACGTTGCCCAGGGCGTGCGGCGCGCTACGCGGGAGTCGGCGTGGTCCTACGGAGTGTTCGTGCCTGCGGGAGCGTCCGGCGCGCGCGCGACGCCGGTGCGGGCCGGCGCTCCGGGCTTGAGATGGTGGAAGCGATACTCGTCAAGGTTCGCGCCCAGTTTGCCCCCGCGGATCGCGCGGCGGGCGGCCTTGTTCATGTCGTGGATGGCGACGTACAGCTTGCCGTCGAGCAGGTCGATCGCGGCGGTATCGATGACGGGGGCGGTCTTGGCGAGCCGCGCGGCGCCCGGCGATGCCTTCAGGTTTGCGGCAAGACCGGTCACCTCGCCGAGTCGCTCCTCGGCGCGGTCTTCCCTGGGCAGATTCGCCTTGACCTTGCGAAGGATCGCCGAGAGCGCGCCGATGCCGGCCTCGAGCCCCGCATCGTCGGTCGGCGTGGCGGTGTGCAGGCTGCCGGCGAGATCCTCGTCGTCGCGAGCCGGTCCGGTAAGGAGGCGTCAATAAATAACCGTAGCATCTGGCCTACGTTGCGTGCGGTCGAATGGTGTAGTTCCAATCCCCGTGGAACTTGTGCCGCTCCAGGTTCACTCGCCTCATCTCGTCGTCCGTCACCTCCCGGCCGGTCGGGTACTTCCGGCGGTCCAGGCGACACGTCACCTTCAGGCCCTTGGCCGTCGTGGTCCGGGCGATCAGGTTCACAATGGTCTCGTAGTCGCGTAGCGGTTGCCCGCGCCAGTTCGAGGAGATGAAGGAGAACAGCCGGTGCTCCACCTTGTTCCACTTGCTCGTCCCCGGCGGGAAGTGGCAGACGGAAATGGCCAGACGGGTCTCGTCCGCCAGTTCCTGCAACGACAACTTCCAGAGCCGCCGTCGCGACCCGTTGCTGCCACCAGCATCTGCCGTGATGACCAGTTCGGGCGCGTCCGTGTACAAGCGGCGGCCCTCGTGTCGCCACCAGCCCCGAATCGACGCCACGGCAAAGGCGCTCGTGTCATGATCCGTCCCAACATTCACGAAGCCCGTGTTGCGCCCGATATCATAGACACCATACGGGTAGGCACGGGGAACTTCGGGGTTGGGGAAGTCGTGGCCGTTGACGGTGACCGGGGTTTTCGCGGGACGCCATGTTCGGCCGGCATTCTCGTAGTTCCCGATCAACTCCTTCTTCTTTGTGTCCACCGACACGACTGGTGCCCCCGCGGCCAGGGCCCGCTTCACCACAGCATTGATGTGACGGAATTGCGCGTCTCGGTCGGGATGATCCTCGCCTTCCTCGGTCTTGCGGTTGCTTTGCAGGCTGTAGTCCTGGGCACGAAGCAACTGCGCTACTTTCTCGTGACTGACCGGATGACGTTGTCGCGTCAGCTGTGCGGCCAAGGTCCGGGTGCTCTGGCAGATCCAGCGCAGAGGAGATTCCGGGTCTCCCCGTGTCTTGGGTTCGATCATCCGATCCAGAGCGTCCAAGAGCCGGGGGTCGCGAACCGTGATCCGTTTCCGGCCCGCGCCTGGCCGACGAACGCGTCCTGGGGAGAGTACGGCTTTCGCGGCGATCTCCTCAATCCCCCGAGCGATGGCGTTGCGCGACAAGCCGCAGGCGCGGCGAACCAGCGAGATCCCGCCATAGCCGAGGGCACGGGCTTCGGTGGCGGCCAGGAGGCGGCGACTGCGCTCGTCGAGCAGTGGCCACACATCCGCGAGCTTCTGCCGCAGTGAGGTCTCCATGGCCCGCCATTATACCGAGGCACGCAGCAGATGCAACTATTATTTATTGACGCCGCCTAACCGGCTTTCGGTCTTCCGCTTTCGGTTCCGAACGCCGAACGCCCTATCTCCGGCTCCGCCTGCGGAACCGTCCGATCGCGGCGGCCGCGGCGATGAGGAAGACGCCGCCCATGCCGCCGGGAGCGCCGGCCGCGCGGCAGCCGCAGCCGTCGCCGCCGCCGGGCGAGCACGAGCAGCGCGGGCCGGAAGGCGTGTCGGTGCAGATACCGGCGCCCAATCCCCTTGCTCGGCAGGTCTCCTCGCACCGCGAAGGCGGATCGCAGCGGTCGTCGCCGCCTTCCGGCGCGCCATCGGCTTCGTCGGCCGCCTCTTCCGGCGCGTCCTCGACGACGTCCTCCCCGCCCTCGCCGGCATCGCCGCCGCCGGCGCAGGGTCCCTCGGGAGGGCTGTTGTTGTAGCGCACCGAGATCCCCGTCATCTGCATCGACGCGCCGCCCGTGTTGGCGATCATGGCGTAGTAGTCCCCGGGGTCGAGCGCTCCGTCGGCCTCGCAGTAGACGGCCTCGTAGTCGGCGCCGGTGCCGCGGACCGCGTCGACGGCGTAGGTCTCGTTCCCCGTGACGCGCGTGCCGCGGTAGGTGAACCGGAGCCTGTCGGGGCCGGGGCGGAACAGGACGTGGGGCCGGATCTCGCCGCCCATCACGCCGCCCGTACCTCCGACGCTCGCCCGGAACCGGACGAGGATCTGCGTCTGCCCGGCCGGAACCGCGATGCGGAACATCGCGTAGCCGGGGACGTACGGCGTCAGCCCGATGGCGTCGGTTCCCTCGCCCATGAGCAGCAACTTCGGCCCTCCGCCGCCGACGAGGACGCGCTCGCAGTCGACGAGGTTGCGGGCATCGAGCACGGCCTGGGCCGTGGCTGCGGCGTCGGCGCCGATCTGCCTGCCGATCTCGGCGACGGTGGCGCGCGATGCGAGCGCGAAGTCGGCGCTGGGGATGAGCGACGCCATGGCGTCGTAGTACGGCTGCATCACGGCGGCGCCCAGGGCCTGGTAGATGTCCCACGCCGCGCCGGTCCAGGGGAGCGAGTCCTCGTGCACCTGGCCGACGAGGTGTTCCGGGCAGCGGTGCTCGTTGTCCAGGTTCCGGATCGCGCCCGACGGCGACAGCGTGCCGCCGGCGTACTCGCCCATCATCGGGTCGTCGGTCAGGAACGCCGCGAAGATGTCGGAGTAGCCCTCGTTGAGGGCCCCCGGTCCGACATCCACCCCCTGGTCGTCGATCGTCGCGGCCTCCAGGCCGCTGGTGGAGTCGACCACGGCGTGGCCGAACTCGTGGTACACGACGTCGCCGTCGTACGCGAAGTCGGCGGCGGTCCCTTGGCCGAAGACGATCGAGTCCCTGTCGCGTGCGATGTACGTCGCCGCAGAGCCGGCCGGCAGGAAGAAGGCGTTGTCGAACGGGTAGAGCGTGCCGTTGCGGTTGGTGATGTTCGCCAGGTCGTATCCACCGCTTGCAATGTCGATCGGGATCCGGAAGTTGACGGTGCAGGCCAGAGGCTGCTCGCGCAGCGCGACGAACCCGAATCCCTGGAAGAAGTCGTACACCCTCGACACCTGGTGGAACATCGTCGCCTCGGCGAACAGGTCCTCCTGGGCCGTGTCGCTGTTGTCGTAGTAGAGGAAATCGCGGTTCTCGTCCCCGACCGCGACCTGGACCTCCGAGCACAGGTGGGCGTTGATCGTGAAGCCGCCGAAGCTGACGGGGAACAGCTCGTGCAGGTCGGGGCAGTTGCGGGCGAGGATGAGGTCATTCGTGAGGTGGTACGGATCGGCGGTCCACGGCGGCAGGTCGTCGAGCGTCACCTGGACGATGTCGGGGGTCGACACCGGGTTCTCGGGGAAGACCCTGGCCTGCCTGTCGTGGAAGATGCGGTTGCGGCGCGCGAGGACCTCGCCGGTGTGCGCGTCGATCCATGCGACCCAGTTGGCGCCGAACGCCGGGACGGCGCCCGCCTCGACCTGCCAGGCCAGCCGCGCCTCGTCGCCCGCGAGGTAGTAGACGAGTCCGACCCACGAGGCGCCCGGATCGGCGGGGGCGACGACGTCGGGCATCGCGAGCACCTTGGCGACGGCGACGGCCGACCCGACCCGCGGGACGGCCGGCGCGATCCGCGCCAGCGGCCGCATCCCCGAAACCGCCGTGCGCAGGATGCCCCAGCGATCGAAGCGCAACGCCACCTCGCCGCCCACCACGGGGATCCCGGCGATGCGCTGCCGGTAGCGCAGCACGACGCCGGTCGCCAGAGGCACGTCGCGCTCCGGATGGACGCTCGTCCCGCCGGATGCGCCCAGGGCCGCCGCGTGCCGCTCCAGGAAGCGCGCGCCCGCCGATCGGACATCCGCGGAAGGCGTCGCGGTCAGGCGGCCCGTCGCGAACCGCAAGGTGGTTTGCCCATCCGCGGTCACGACGCTAAGCTCCCCACCGGCGACCGCGCGGATCTCGGCGAGCGACTCCGCAACCGTGCCGGCGTCCGCCGCAGCCGGCAGCACGGCGACGACGACCGTCGCGGTGATGATGATGGTCAACGCTCTTGTCATGGATCACCTCTTGCCGACACCGCTCCCCGGAGGTTCAAGGAAACGCCAGCAGCGGGAATCGTGTACCCGGCCGCCCCGCGCGTCAAGCGCGAGCCGTTCGTCCTCGTGGTCGTGGTCGGCCGCGGTCCTCGCCGCACTGCCGGCGCTCGCCGCCTGCGACGAGACGCCGCCGGCCGACGCTAGCGACGCCAACGTCGCGGATGCGGACACACGCGACATCCGCGACGCCGACGCCCGCGACGCCGATGCCGGTTGCGTCGACCGCGACGGCGATACGATCTCCGACGCCGACGAGGGTGAGGGCGACCCGGACGGCGACACGATCCCGTCGGCCGACGATCTCGACTCCGACGGCGACACGATCCGCGACCGCGACGAGGCCGGCGACGCGGACTGCTGGACCCCGCCGGTCGACTCGGACGGCGACGCAACGCCGGACTTCCTCGACCTCGATTCCGACGACGACGGGTTCCTCGACGCCGAGGAGGCCGGCGATTCGAGGATCGAGACGCGGCCTCGCGACACCGACGGCTGGGGCGTTGCGGACTTCCGCGACACGGACAGCGACAACGACGGTCTGGCCGACGCGCAGGAACTGGCGCTCGGCGCCGACCGCACCCGCCAGGACACCGACGGCGACACGTGGACGGACCTGCAGGAGTGGGGCTGGCCGGGGGCGGACCCGCTCGATCCGGAGGTCAAGCCGGAGGACGGAGCCCCGATCGAGCGCGTCCCGTACAACAGCACGGCCTTCTACCGGACGTACGCGTTCGTGGTCGACTTCCGGCGCGTCGACGTGGCGCTTGCTCTGGGATGTTCGGCGGCGGCGGACGCGGCGCTGCGGGATCTATCGACGCGTTTCGCCGTCGAGGTCGCGCCGGCGGTGGGATCGGGCTTTCCCGCGCCGTTCGTCGGCGCCGCGATCTTCGGCGACGGCCCGGCGCTGCTGGCGAAGGGCGGCACGCCGGTGTTGAGGCTGGCGTCGGGGAGCGCCGACCCGGCCGGCTGGGCCGGGGCGGTATCGCGCCTGCCTTCGTGCGTGGACGGCGCGAGCGCGGCGCTCGCGGGCGAGGCGCTTGCGTCGCTGGCCGACGGGGCCACGCTGCCCGACTTCCCGCCGCCCTCCGCATGCCCCGACGGCCGCGCCGGGCTCACGTGCTTCCGCGGCGACGCCCTGCCGATCGTGGTGCTGGTGACCTCGGGCGTGGCGCCGGCGTCCGGGGCGTCGCCGCCGGCCGGCGCCCGGTCGTTGTCCGACGCCGCGGCGGCGGCCGCGCTGCGCGACATGCGCGTCGTGCCGGTTCACGTCGGTCCCGACGAGGCCGCGGCGGCCGACATGCCCGGCCTCGCGCTCGCGTTCGGAGCCATAGGGCCCCGCGGCGCGCCGATCATGGTCCGCGCCGGCGGCCCGGGCGGCTCCGACGGCGCCGGCGCCGTCCGGGAGGCCGTGGAGATCGTCTCGCGGAACATCACGCAGGATGTCGAACTGGCCGTCGTGGACCTGCCGGACGATCCGCCGCCGGCCGATCCGGCGGCCGAGGTCGATGCGTCGAAGTTCGCCATGTACGTCACGACGTACCGCTACGCGCCGGCGCCGGGGTTCGGACGCGACGAATCGGTGAGCCGCGCCTCGGGCGGCGTCTTCTACGGCGTCGTCCGCGGCGCCGAGGTCGCCTACCGCGTCTACTTCCGCAACGCCGACCTCCCCCACGGACCGCTCGCCCGCAGGTTCCACGCCCGCCTGATCGGCCGCACGACGCGCGGCACCGGGATCTGGAGCCGCACGATGACCTTCCTCGTGCCGTGCACGGTCGGCGACGTTTCCGACGGGCGGTAGCGCGCGGCGGGCCCGCCGCACGGTGAGGCCGCTACGCCGGGGCGGCCTTCTTGCTGGAACGCTTCGGGCGCTTGAAGAACGTGCGCACGCGGGCCTTCTGGCCCGGGAAGAGCGCGATCAGCGCGCCCTCGTTCTTCTGGAGCTGGCGGACG
>CAMTWF010000303.1:0-7745 GCA_947085355.1 uncultured delta proteobacterium | reverse complement strand
TCCAAGGCGGGCAGGTCTCCATCCATGTTGTCGAATGCCGCAGGGGGAATGGGAGGCGGGCAACGGGCAAGAAGGGGACCGACGGGAAGGGGACCGACGGGAAGGAGGCGGCGGGAAGGAGGCGGCGGGAAGGGGGCGGCGCGGGGCGGCCCCGAAGGCCCCCCCGGTTAGGTTAGGACATCTTTAAGTGCTTATGGGTCGGACTTGTTTAAGTGTCTGTGACACAGATCGTGGCCGCGGGTGCGGCTTGATGGCGTTCGGAGCGCAGTGCTACGCTGGGGTCATGCCCGTCGGGAACGACTACGCAGCCGTCGTCCGGGCGTTCGTGGCGCTGCTCGATCGGACGTTCGGCGATCGGCTGCTGTCGGTCGCGGTATTCGGATCGGTCGCACGCGGGGACGCGAGGCCGGGGAGCGACATCGACCTCGTGGCGGTCCTGCGCGACGGCGCCGGCGCCGCCTACCGTGACGTGGTCCCGGCCGTCCTGGCGCTCCGGGCAATGGAGCCGTACGCCGCGATGGCGCGACGAGGATGGTACCCGGGGCCCTATCCGATCTTCTGGGATGAGAGTGAGATCGACGACCACATCGGGATACTCCTGGAGATCCACGACGCCGGCGAGGTGATTGTGGATCGCACCGGCGCCCTGCACGCCGCGCTCGCCCGCCTCGAACGCCGCATCGCGACCGCCGGCATCCGGAAGGTGGGGCTCCCGGGCGGCGGCTATTTCTGGGACATGGGCGCCGGGTGGCGTTCGCACCAGGCGGACGTGGCATGACCGGGGAGGACCGTGCGCGGAGGCTCCTCGCCTACGCCGGCGAGACGCTCGATGAGTTGAAGACCGCCCTCGCGCGCGGTTCCTGGAACCGGTGCGTGCGCAAGGCGCAGGAAGTCGTGGAGCTGACCCTGAAGGCCGCGTTGTTGGGCGCAGGCGTCGACCCAGCAGGGCGCCCCGGCCGTCACGAACACTCCGTAGGACGACGCCGACACCCGCCGCATCGCGCGCAGATCGCCGGCGCCGCGCCCGCATGACTTGCGCCGACGCCCGCATGACTTGCGCCGGCGCCTGCATGACTTGTCGCGGCGCCTGCATGACTTGCGCCGGCGCGTGCATGACCTGCGCCCGCGCGTTCCTGCCTTGCCCCGGCGCGCGTATCACCTGCGTCCGCGCCCGCATGAGTCGCGCCGACGCGTGCATGACCTGCGCCGGCGCGGCAACCGTTCACCCCCAACGAGGTTACGTCAGCGTCCTGACTCGTCCGGCCGGGGTCCCGCGACTCGCGAGTTGATCTCCTGGCGCAGCCGCTCGAACTCGGCCAGGTCGGCCAGCGCGTCGTCCAACTCGAAGGCGGCGTCGAGCGTCTCGCTCGCCTCGGCCCACCGGCCGGCGCGGGCGAGCGCGCCGGCGAGGCGGAATGCAACCAGGGCGTCGTTCGGGGCGAGCCGCCGCGCGGCGGTCAGGGCCCCGACCGCGCGCGCCGGATCGCCGGAGTTCAGCAGCGCCACGCCGAGGTCGAGTCTCATCTGGGCGTCGTCCGGCGCGAGCCGCACCGCCTGTTCGAGCATCCGTGCCGCGCCGGCGTGATCGCCCTGGGCCATGAGGCACGCGCCGAGGCCCGCCGGCGCGGTTGCGTCGCGCGGGTCGTCCGCGGAAAGTCGCCGAAAGATCGCCTCGGCCTCCGCCGCCCGGTCCAGCGCCAGCAACGCCTGGCCGCGCGCCAGGCGGACCCGCCGCGAGTCCGGGTCGCGCGCCGCCGCGGCCTCGACCGCCTCCAGCGCCTCTCGCGCGCGCCCGGCCGCCAGCAGGACCGATGCGCGATCCACCAGCACGTCCGCGCTCCCGCCGGGCGCCTCGGCCGCCGCGCCGAGACGCTCGAGCGCGCCGGCCACGTCGCCCGCTTCCGCCAGGAGGTTGCCGAGCAGGTGGTTCGCGGCGGCGTCGCGGGGCGCCACGGCGAGCGCGGCGCGGTAGGCCGCCGCGGCCTCGTCGCGCCTGCCGGCCGCTTCGAGCGTCACGCCGAGGTTGCGCGCCGCCTCGGGATCGGAGGGGAAAGTCTCCGCGGCCTCCCTGCACGCCTCGACCGCCTCCGGCTTCGACGGGTCGAACAGGACGCGCGCCCGGCAGAGCCCGACCACGGCGCGCGCCCTCGACCCGTCCATCGCGACCGCCACCGCGTAGGCGTTCACGGCGCCCTCGGCGCGCCCCGCCGCCAGCAGCACGTTGCCGCGCAGCTCCTGCACGGCGGCCGAGCGCGGCGCCTCGCGCGCGGCGATCTCGGCTTCCTCGACCGCCCGGGCGCCCTGGCCCGCGTTGACCAGCGCCACCGCGAGCATCGCGCGGGTTTCGCCGGCCTTGTCGCGCGGCACGGAGGCGTCGAACGCGCCGAGCGCGAGACGGTACTGCTCGGCGGCGGCGCTCCAGTCGCCGGCGGCGGCAAGCGCCTCGCCGAGGCCCGCGCGCGCCTCCGGGAAGCCCAGACCGGTTCGCCGGAACGCGCGCGCCGCGTCCCCCGGCCGCCCGGCCCGCAGGAACCCGCGCCCGGCGAGCATGAACGCCCCGGCCGCGTCCTGGGATCCGGCGCCTTCCAACGCCAGGCCGAGGTCGAACGAAATCCGGGGATCCGCCGGCGACAGCGCCAACGCGCGCCGCAACGCGATCGCCGCGCGCTCCGGCCTTCCCACCGAGACGAGCGCCGATCCGATGAACAGGTGCGTCCTCGGATCGTCCTGCCGGCTATGCCGGACCCGCAGGCACACCGCTTCGGCCTCCGGGAGCCGCCGCAGGGCCACGAGCGTCATGCCCAGTTCGAGCGACGCTTCCGCGCCGACCTCGGGGTCGGCCTCGGCCCGCGAGAACCGCTCGGCCGCCTCGGCCAGCCGGCCGATGGCGACAAGGGCCTTGCCCGAACCGAGGAGCGAGCGCGGGCGCGCCGGCTCGAGCGCCAGGGCGCGTTCGAAGGCGGCCAGCGCGTCATCCACTCTGCCACGCCCCGTCAACGCCCTGCCGAGCCCTTCGAGCGCCTCGGCCGAGCGCGCATCGATCTCGGCCGCGAACCGGAACGCCATCTCGGCATCGGCCCACCGGTCCACGTCCAGGAGCGCGCCGCCGAGGTTGATCCAGCCGCGGACGTAGGTCGGGTCCAGCGTCACGTTCTCGCGGAAGACGTCGGCCGCCGCCGGGGTCTTGCCGAGCTTGAGCAGGGCGAGGCCGAGGTTGTTGCGGGCGGCGAGGTAGCGCGGGTTCGACTCGAGCGCCCGCTGGTAGGACAGGATGGCGGCCTCGTGCCGACCGATCGCGGCGAGGGCGCGGCCGAGGCCGTTGTGGGCCTGTGGAGACGAGGGGGCCAACCGGACGGCTTCCAGGAACACCGGTCTGGCGACGTCGGCCCGCCCCGCCTGGAGGTGCACGTTGCCGAGGTCGATCCGGATATCGACGTCCGACGGCGCCAGTTCCGTCGCCCTCTCCAGGTCCGCCGCGGCCTCGGCGAGCCGTCCCACGCCGCGGAACGCCGCGCCGCGAGCGCGCAGAAGGGGCGCCCACGCGGCATCCCGAGCGAAGGCCGGGATCGCCGCGCACGGCGCACGCAGCAGATCGAGGGCGGCGTCCGAGCGACCCGAGAGGGCCATGTCGAGGCCGACCCGCGCGTAGGCGGCGATCAGATCGGGCGACAGGGAGAACGCTCGCCCGAACGCCTCCGCCGCGGCGGGCAGCCGGCCGAGCTTGCCGAGCGCCTCGCCGAGCCTCGCCTGGACCATCGCGTCCGTCGGGTCGGCGGCAGCGAGCGCGGCGAGGATCTCCGATGCGCCCGCGGCGTCGCCCAGCGCGAGCAGCTCCTCGGCGCGGGCCATCGGATCGCCGCTCGGCGGCTGCGCCCCGGCGGCTGCGGCCACGGCGAAGACAACGACTGCGGTGCGCATGCGCATCGATACCCTCCGTCGACGATCGGGCGGCAGTATGCGCGCGCCTCCCCGGAGGGGCAAGTCTTGCGGGGGAATCGCGTCCGGGAATCTCGGGAAGATCGCCGGGGTTGATCGGCGCGGTCCGTTGCGCTATGGAAGCGGCGATTTGCGCTGCGGCCCCGGCGCGGCGGTCGAAAGGAGTCCGGATCGATGGCGCAGGAGGCGAGTTACCAGCCGAGGGTTGTTCCGCTGAGCGGCGCGATCGTCGCCGTGGTCATCGCGGCCATGGCCGGTTTCGTCGTCGGCAAGGTGTTCTCCGGGCCGCCCAAGAGGCGGGCGGCGGCCTCGGCGCCGGCCCAGCCCCGCAAGGTGGCGGGCGACGTCGAGGGGAAGGCGGCAAGCCAGGGCAACCCGCCGGCGAAGGGACCGGCGAGCGCCAAGGCGGTGCTCGTCCAGTTCTGCGACTTCGGATGCGGCTTCTGCGGAAAGGTCGCTCCCACCATCAAGGAGCTGGAGAAGAACTACGGCGACAGGCTGCGCGTGGTCTTCCGCCAGTTCCCGCTCAACCCCGACCGCACCAAGCTCGCCGCCGAGGCTTCGGTCGAGGCGCACGTGCAGGGCAGGTTCTGGCAGTACCACGACAAGCTGTTCGCGAACAGCCAGGCCCTCGGCAGGGCCGACCTCGAACGCTACGCGCAGGAGATCGGCCTCGATATGGCCCGGTTCCGCACGGCCCTCGACAACCGCACGCACTCCTCCGTCGTCGAAGCCGACATGGCGCTCGGCAGATCCGCCGGCGTCTCGGGCACGCCCACGTTCGTCCTGAACGGCTACCAGTTCTCCGGCGCCCTGCCGGTCGACCAGTTCTCCAAGATGATCGACGACGCGCTGGCGGGCCGCCCCGTATCGAGACCGGCCCAGCGCGGCGCCGCGGGCGCCGACGGCGCCCCCCAGGCCCCGCGCAAGACGGGCCTCGAACGCGCCGACCTGGAGCGGTACGCCGCACAAGCGGGGCTGGATGCCGCCGCCTTCAAGACGGCGCTCGCCGGCGGCGCCTACAAGAGGGCGCTCGACGCGGACATCGCGTTGTCGAGGCAGGCGGGCGTCACGGGCACGCCCACGTTCCTGATCGGCGGACAGACCGTCTCCGGCGCCAAGTCGTTCGAGCAGTTCGCCGGGATGATCGACAGGGCGCTGCGCGGCGAGCCCACGGGCGATCCGGAGGCGCGCGACGTGTCGCCGGACCTGGTGCGACGCTTGGCGACCGAGGGCAACCCGGCGGCCGTGGGACCCGAGGGCGCCGCGCTGACGATCGTGCAGTTCTGCGATTTCGAGTGCCCGTTCTGCCGGCGCGTCTTCCCGACGGTGAAGCAGATCCGCGAGCGGTACGGCGACCGCGTCAGGATGGTCTTCCGCCAGTTCCCGCTGGACTTCCACCCCAAAGCCAGGCCGGCGCACGAGGGCGCCCTGGCCGCTCACGCGCAAGGCAAGTTCTGGGAGTACTATTCGGCGGTGTATGATGCTCTGACCGCGCTCGCAGGCGCCGCCGCCCCCCCGGAGGGCGGAGGATGCGGCTAGCGCAAGCATGAGGGCGATGCGGAGCATGCGCCCTCGCGTGCAAGGAGGTACGGAAATGAAAAGGATGATTCACGGACACGGATTGGCTCTTGGCGTGGCGCTGGCGGTCTTGCCGGCGGTCTGGCAGGCGGCGTGCCGCAGCGAACCGACGCCGAGATCCCGCGCGGAGGCGCGGGGCCGCGGAGCGGCGCGCGCTTCGGCGGGCATATCGCCCACGGCCTGCTCGGAGGCGCTTCTCAAGGGCGGCCTGCCGATCGGCGACGCGCCGCGCAAGGGCTCGCCGGATCCGCTCGTGGCGGTCGTGCAGTTCTCCAACCCGGACTGCCCCGACTGCGCCGCCGCCGCGCCCAAGGTCGACGAGATCATCGCGGCGTACCCGGACGACGTGGCGGTGTACTACCTGAACGTCGAGGGCGCCGCGCCGGCGATCCAGCCGGGCCGGCCTGTCGGGGCGCAGAACTGGCGCCTCGCGGCGCAGGCGTCGCTCGCGGCGGCCCAGGAAGGCAAGTTCTGGGAGTTCATGGCGCGCGCGACGGCCGCACCCGGCAGGCTGGCGATGCCGGACCTCGAGGGGTATGCCCGCGAGGTCGGTATCGACGTGAACGCCTTCCGGAGCAAGCTGCACTCGCGCGAAACGGCCGACGCGCTCGACGGCGCCAGGGCCGCCGCGCAGGAGATCGGCATCACCGGCCCGTTGCCGGCCTTCTGGGTCAACGGGACGATCGTCCGGGCCGACGAGGTGGCCGCGAAGCTCCGCCAGACCGTGGACCGCGAGGTGGAACGCGCCCGCGATCTTCTCGATGCGCCGCGCTCCCGCTGCGAAGTCCTCGCGCGGTTCGTTTCCACCCGGCAGGTGACGCCCGCCGGCCCGCCGCCCGCCGCGGCCGAGGCGCCGGCGCGCCCCGCCCGCCCCAGGGAGGACCCGAACGCCGTCTACAAGATTCCGGTCGGCGACTCGCCGACCAAGGGCGCCCGCCAGCCTCTCGTGACGCTGATGGCCTTCAAGGACTTCGAGTGTCCGCCGTGCACGCGCGCGGCGGAGACGCTCAAGGGGCTCGTGGCGGCCTTCCCCGACGACCTCCAGGTCGTGTTCAAGCACAACCCGCTGAGCTTCCACCACAACGCGCCGCTCGCCGCGGAGGCGTCGCTGGCCGCCCACGCGCAGGGCAAGTTCTGGGAGTACCACGACAAGCTCTTCGCCAACCAGCAGGCCATGCAGCGCGCCGACCTCGAACGCTACGCCCAGGAGTTGGGCCTCAACATGGCCAAGTTCCGCCAGGCGCTCGACCAGCGCACCTACCAGGCCCGCGTCCAGCAGGACCTGGAAATCTGCCGGCGCTTCGGCATCACCGGGACGCCGACCCTCGTCATGAACGGGAAGAAGACGCCGAATCTCCCGCCGGAGGCGTTCAAGCAGAGGGTCGAGCAGGAGATCGCCAGGGTGAAGGCGCTTGTCGATTCGGGCACGCCCCGCGCCGGCATCTACGACAAGTTGATCGCCGGCGGCGCCGAGAGCGCCGTTTTCCTTGCCGCCCCCGCGGGCGAACAGGCCGGCCCGCCGCAGCCACCGCCGCCCCCGCCCGGTCCGCCGCCGCTGCCGGCCGACGCCAGGGACGTCAAGGTCGAGTCCTGGAACCCGTTCATCGGGAAGGCCGACGCGAGGGTCACGATCGTGAACTTCTGCGACTACGGCTGCGGCTTCTGCCGCAGGGTCCAGCCGACGCTCAAACAGCTCGTGCAGGCCTACGGCGGCCGCGTGCGGGTCGTCTTCCGCAACCACGTGCTGTTCACCGAAGCGGCTTCTCGCGCCATGCTCGCGGCGGCCAGGCAGGGCAAGTTCGAGCAGATGCACGATTCGCTGTACGCCAACGGCGCCCAGGCGAGGGAGCAGGCGGGCATCGAACAGCTTGCCGAGCAGGCCGGGCTCGACATGGCCAGGTTCCGCGCCGACATGGACAGCGCGGAAACGAGGCAGCGCCTCGAGGCCGACAAGGCCGAGGCCGCGCGGCTCGGCGTCACCGGCACGCCGACCAGCTTCATCAACGGTCGGATGCTCGTCGGCGCGAGGCCCACGAGCGACTGGGGAAGCTGGATCGACCAGATCCTGGGCATCACGACGCCCACGATCCCGCCCTCCGCGGCCGGGCCGGCGCCCATGCCCGGCGGCGGCTGCGGCGCACCGCCGCCACCACAGCCTGTGCCCATGCCAGGCGGCGGCTGCGGCGCGCATCCGACACCGCAACCCGCCCCCATGCCGGCCGCGGTTC
>CAMTWF010000302.1:0-1495 GCA_947085355.1 uncultured delta proteobacterium | reverse complement strand
GCGCGCACCCGCGATGCGACCGGGGACGGGGTGGCGGATCCGTTCATCGTCGTCCAGAGAGGCCTCTACACCGAGCCGCTGCACTTCACCGAATTCCGCTTTGACCCGGCCACGAGCCTGCTCGTCCAGACGAACGAGATCGTACGTGTTTAGCGTCTGCAAGAAACTTGCCCTCCGGTCACGGACGAATACCATCGCGGCGTGCTCGCTGGTCAGGCCGTTCCGCGTGATGACGATTCCGGCGTAGGCCAGCGGGGTCGAAGTGACCTCCGGCGCGAGTTGGAGCAAGCCCGGCGGCGGATCGCCGGCCTGGAGGCCCGCGCGACCTACTTGGCAGGGGAGGTCGCGGGCTTGGTCGCTGGGAATGCGGAGCTGCGGCAAGAGAACGAGCGGCTGCGCAGGCGGGTGGCCGAGCTGGAGGTGTTGGCCGGGGAGCGCGGTGCGGACGACGAGGCGGGGTTGCGGTGGCGAATCGCCGAGTTGGAGGGGCGCGTCGCCGATCTGGAGCGAGAACTGCTGGAGGCCCGTCGCGCGGCCAAGCGCCAGGCCCACCCCTTCGGGCGACGCAAGGCCAAACGGAAGCCGAAGAAGCCCGGGCGCAAGCCGGGGCACCCGGGCTCGTTCCGGGCGCCGCCAGGGGATGTGGACCGCACGGAGCACGAGCCGCTGAATGCCTGCCCGCACTGCGGCTGCACGGACCTGCGGAACCGACGGGAACACGAGAACTACGTCGTGGAGGTGCTGCGGAAGGCATTCGAGGCCATCCGCTACGTCACGGAGAGCGGCTACTGCCGGCGCTGCCACCGACGGGTGCGGAGCCGTCATCCGGAACAACCGTCCGTGGCGTGCGGGGCGGCGAAGGTCTGCGTGGGTCCGCAGGCCGCGGCGCTGGCCATCGACCTGAAGGTGCGGCACGGCGTCGCGATGCGTCGGGTGGGGGAGTTCTTCGCCGCCGGCTTCGGCTTCGGTTTCACGGCCGGCGGTCTGGCGCAGATGCTGCAACGTCTCGCGCGGCGGCTGGAGCCCGTGTACCGGGCGTTGATCTCCGCCCTGCAAGTGGCCAACGCGGTCTTCGCCGATGAGACCGGCTGGCGGATCGTGCGGGCCACGCGGTGGCTGTGGATCTTCTGCACGGCCGAGGTGACCGTGTACGTCGTGGACGCCCGGCGCAGCCACGAGGTCCCGCTGGAGGTGCTGGGGTCCGGGTTCGTGGGGCTGTTGCACCACGACGGCGCCCGGACGTACGACGCGATGAGGAACTGCCTGCACCAGACCTGCCTGGAGCACATCCTGCGGGATCTGGACGAGCTGGGCGAGATCAAGACGCGGGGCGCCGTGCGTTGGCCCCGGGCGATCGCCGAGCTGCTGCGGGAGGCGATCGCGCTTCGACGGACGGCTGGGGTGCAGTCCGAGGTCCAGCCCGGGGATCCGGCCGACCGGATCGAGACGCGCCTGGACCGGTTGCTGTTGGCCGACCTGACGGACCCGGACAACG
>CAMTWF010000301.1:0-8190 GCA_947085355.1 uncultured delta proteobacterium | reverse complement strand
TTGTGTCAAAAAACCCGGCATGGCTGTAACTTCTCAAGAAGTGTGGCGGTTGTCCCTCGTGGACGTGGACGTGGACGACTCCCTGGCTATACCTTGCCGTCGATCACGTCCACGTCCACGTGCACGCCCACGGTCTTCGAGATGCCGGAAGGCTGCGCCGCTGCCACCAGCTTTTGAGAAGCTACCGGTCAAGATGGCAATGTGGCAACTTCCCGGTAGTCGAGTCTTCGGCGACGGCGACGGCGACGGCGACGGCGACGGCAACGGCGACGGCAACGGCAACGGGGATGGGGATGGGGGCGGCGGACGGGCTACCCCCCAAGAATCGCGAATGCACCCAGGTTGCGGCGATGCCTTGACTTGGCCGAGAGGGCCGGACAGGTTCCGCACGGAGGGTCGCGTCGTTCCCCGGCAGGAACCGGGATGAAAGGAGGAGATGATGTTCCGCATCGACGAGAGAGACGTACGGTTCGTGCTGTTCGAGCATGTCGGGGTCGAGGAGCTGCTCGGGCTGCCGGCGTTCCGCGACATGGATCGCGAGACGATCGACCTGCTCCTTCGCAACGCGTTCGACCTGGCGCGAGAGGCGATCGCGCCGGTGAACGCTCCGGGGGACCGCGAGGGGTGCCGGCTCGACGAGCGCGGGCGCGTGCTGGCGCCGAAGGCGTACCGGCCGGCGTACCGGGCGATCTGCGAGGGCGGCTGGATCGGCCTGGGCGATCCGCCCGAGTTCGGCGGGACGGGCGCGCCGGAGGCGATCCGCCTGGCGGCCTGGGAGGCGTTCTGCGGGGCGTCGGTGTCGCTGATGATGTACCCGGGGCTCGGACAGGCGGCGGCGGCGACGATCGTCGCGCGCGGAAGCGCCCAGCAGAAGGCGGTCTACGCCCGCAAGCTGCTCTCCGGCGCATGGGGCGGAACGATGTGCCTCACCGAGCCGCAGGCCGGCACCGCGGTGGGAGACGTGCGGACGACGGCGCGCCTCATCCGCGAGGGCTTCTACCGGATCCGCGGGCAGAAGAGCTTCGTCTCGTCCGGCGACCACGACATGGTCGAGAACATCGTGCATCTGGTGCTGGCGCGCACGCCCGACGCGCCGCCCGGCATCCGCGGTCTGTCGCTGTTCATCGTGCCCGTGCACCGCCCGAAGCCCGACGGCGGCGTGGGCGAGGCCAACGACGTCGCCTGCGCCGGCATCGAGCACAAGATGGGCATCAAGGGCTCGGCCACCTGCACGATGTCGTTCGGCGACAACGACGGCTGCGAGGGCTGGATCGTCGGCAAGGAAGGGGAGGGGATCCAGCACATGTTCCAGATGATGAACCATGCGCGCCTCGGCGTCGGCCTGCTGAGCCTGGCTCTCGCCGGCACGGCCCACAACGAGGCGCTCGACTACGCCCGCGAGCGGATCCAGGGCGTCGATGCGCGGCGGTTCAAGGACGCATCGGCGCCGCGCGTGCCGATCGTCGAACACCCGGACGTGCGACGGATGCTGATGATCCAGCGGGCCTATGTCCACGGCCTCCGCGCCCTCATGTACCGCGTGGCGAAGATGATCGACCTTGCCCACCACGGCGAGGCCGAGGCGAAGGAGAAGGCCTCGGCGCTGGTCGAACTGCTCACCCCCGTCTGCAAGGGCTACGGCAGCGACGCCGCGTTCGACGTCGCGAGCCTCGCCGTGCAGGTGCTCGGCGGCTACGGCTACTGCGCCGAGTACCCGGTCGAGCAGCACATGCGCGACGCGCGCATCATGTCGATCTACGAGGGGACCAACGGCGTCCAGGCGATCGATCTCGTCGGCCGCAAGCTCGGCATGAAGGGCGGCGCCGTCTTCATGACCTTCCTGGGCGAGGTTCATGCGCATCTGGGCCGGGCCAGGGAGCACGAGGCGACGAAGGACTTCGTCGGCGAGCTGGAGAAGTCGATCGAGGATCTCCAGGCCGTCGCCATGACGTTCCTGGGGAAGAACGCGTCCGGGGAGATGCTCTACGTCCTGCAGCAGGCGACCCCGTTCCTGCGTTTCATGGGGCACACCGTGCTGGCCTGGCTGCTCGGCGAGCAGGCGATGCTGGCGTGGGACAAGCTGGGCGCGCTGTGCGCGGCCGAGGGCGCCGCGACGCCGGATGCGCGCGCGGCGTTCGTGCGCCGGAATCCCGAGGCGGCCTTCTACGACGGCAAGATCAAGACGGCGCGGTTCTTCCACATGAACGTCCTCCCGGAGAACCGAGCGCTCGCCCAGGCGATGACCTCCGGCGACACGTCGATCATGGACATCGTCCTGTAGCGCGGAGTCCACCTCGTGGACGTGGACGTGGACGTGGACGTGGACGACCCCGCATGAGCGCGGCCGGCGGGAACGGTCGCCCTCACCCGTGCCTGTATCTCACGCCGAAGCCGCCGCGGGGGTGGTTCCACTCGACGGCGCCGCGGGCGCACAAGGTGATGCACGAGCCGCACTCCAGGCACCCGGAACACTCGACCCGCATCTCGCCGGTCTCCTCGACCATCGAGTAGAGCCCGGCCGGGCAGGCGCGCACGCAGACGCGGTCCGCACAGCCCGCGCAGATCTCCTGCGCGAGGCGGATGTGCGCCTCCTCGTCCTGCCTGAAAGCGTCGAGCGCCAGCTTCTCGTCGAGGCGCATCTCAGATCCTCCGCATCGCCCAGAGGTCGGCCAGGCCGCGCAGGTTGATGAACCCCGTCCGGGCCGACTTCCACAGGGCCGTCCCGGTCTTGCCCTTGCCGCCCGGACCGAAGGAGAACATATCCTCCAACAGCGCGCAGACGGCGCGGGGGTAGTGCGAATACAACCTGTCGCGGGACAGGAACCCGATCGATCGGCGCGCCGCTTCCATGTCGCGCATCACGAACGACTCCTCGAGCCCGCGTTCGTAGAGCGCCGGCGCGGCCGTCGCCGGGTCGCCGCCGCTCGCCGCCCGGGCGATCGCGCGCCCGGCGATGACGCCGGAAGCGATCGCCAGGTCCATTCCGCGCACCGTGAACCCGTGGTTGACGACGAATCCGGCCGCGTCGCCGGCGACAAGCAGTCCGGGCATCCCCCGGCGCGGCGCATCGTCGACCGACAGCTCGGGAACGAGGTGGGCCGAGTACTCGGTCGTCTCGCCGCCGGCCAGCAGCCTCGCCACCTCCGGCACGGCCCGCAACGCCTCGAGCAGGGCGTGCGTCTCGGGACCGCCCGGACCGGCCGCACCCAGGGCGTCCAGCTTCGCGACGACGCCGACGGAGATGGAGTCGCGGTTCGTGTACAAGAACCCGCCGCCGGGGATCCCGCGGGTCGGATCGCCGATCACAAGCCGCGCGGCGCCCTCGCCGGGCTCCAGGCCGAAGCGATCCTCGATCCTGCCGGGGTCCAGCGCCACGATCTCCTTGACGCCGATCGCCAGGCGGTCCGGGCGCGGCGGCCCGCCGATGCCGGCGGCCGGGGCGATCCTCGACAGGGCGCCGTCGGCGGCGACGACCACGGCGGCCTCGATTTCGTCGGCGCCGAGCCGCACGCCGATCACGCGCCCGTCGCGCAGCAGCACCCCGTCCACGCGGGCGCCCGGCACGACCATCGCCCCGGCCTCGACGGCGCGCCCGGCAAGCCACCGGTCGAATCGGGCCCGCAGCACCGTGCGGCTCTCGACCGGCGCCTCGCCGAGCCTCGGCGACCGCAAGTCGATCGACGCCGTCGCGGCGCCCGAGACCAGCGTGAGCGTCTCGCGCACGACGCGCCGCTCCAGCGGAACATCCTTCCAGAACCCCGCCGGCAGATCCGCCAGGGGCCCGAGGTACAACCGTCCGCCCGAGACGTTCTTCGCCCCGCACTCCTCGCCGCGCTCGAAGAGCGCCGTGGACAGCCCCGCGGCCGCCGTTTCGCGGGCGCACGAGAGCCCCGCGGGGCCGCCGCCCACGACGACGACGTCGAAGCGATCGGATGCCGCCATCGCGCGCCGTCAGCCGTCGCGCATCCGGCGGATCTCCTCGGCCAGGGCCGGCGCGATCCGGAACAGGTCGCCCACGATCCCGTAGTCGGCGTGCTTGAAGAACGGAGCGTTCGGATCCGAATTGACGACCACGACTGTCCGCGCGCTGTCCATGCCCATCCTGTGGTGTACGGCGCCGCTGACGCCGAGAGCCACGTAGATCTTCGGGGAGACGACGCGACCCGACTTGCCGATCTGGCAGCCGTGGTCGCGCCAGCCGGCATCGACCGCCGCGCGGGATGCGCCCACGGCCGCCCCCAGCGCGTCCGCCAGGCACTCGACCGCGGCGAACCCCTCGGGACATCGAACGCCCCGACCGCCGGCGACCACCGCGTCGGCGTCGGCCAGGTCCACGCGGCCGGACGGGTCGGGATTGCTGCCGGCAACCCTGACCCGCGGAGGCCCCACCGCCGGCTCGACACGCTCAACCGTCCCGGCCGCGCCCGGCGCCGGCGGCGCAAAGGCGCCGGGCCGCACGCTGACCAGCCGCGGCCCGGGACCGCAGAACGCGACCTCGACGTACGCACGGCCGCCCAGCACCGGACGCACGGCCACAAGATCGCCGCCGATGTCGAGCGAAGGAACCTCGCGGCTTTGCCGCGAGGTTCCGCGGGGGTCCGGGGGGCGGTGAGGCGCGAAGCGCCGAACAGCCCCCCGGTCCGAAGGAACCTCGCGGCTTTGCCGCGAGGTTCCGCGGGGGTCCGGGGGGCGGTGAGGCGCGAAGCGCCGAACAGCCCCCCGGTCCAAGAAATCGACGGCATCGGCGACGTAGCCGCAGCCGAGCCTCGCGGCGGTGCGAGCGAGCAGGTCGCGGCCCAGCGCCGTGGCGCCGGCGGCGACCACGCACGGCCGGAATCGCTCGGTCAGATCGGTCAGAACGCGCGCCCACGTCTCGCCGTCGTAGTCGGCCAGCAGCGGGTGCTCCGCGACCAGCACGCGGGCGGCGTACGGCGCCGCGGCCCGCGCCGCGTCCTCGACGTCGCCGCCGATCGCCACGGCGACGGGTTCGAAGCCGAGCGACGCGAGCTTGCCGAGCGCTTCGAGCGAGACGCGGCGGACGCGGGGGTCGGTGGTCGGGGGTCGGTGGCCGGTGGTCGGGGGTCGGCGTTCGACCACGACCCATGCAACGTCGCAGGCCGCCGGCTTCGGGCCGGCGACGGGCTCCCGTGGACTGAAGCCTGAAGCCTGTAGCCCTTCCATGTCGCGCAGCAGCGCGGCCAGCGTCCGGACGTTCTCGGGGAAGTCGCCTTCGATCATTCGGACCGGCCGGCGCGCGGGAGGCGGCCGGACCGAGACGACGGCCGTTCGCGGCTCGACGTCGGCCGGCGACAGCCCGAGCGTTCCGAGATCGGCCTTCTCGATCGCGGCGCGCATCGCCTTCATGACGCCCGTGACGGCCGGCACGCGCGGAACGGCGAGGCCCTTCTGCGCGGTGACGACGGCCGGAAGCTCCAGGTCGACGATCTCGCGGCCGCGATCGGTCCGCCGGACGACGCGAAGGCCCGGACGGCAGGGCGCGGCTTCGATCTCCACCGCGTCGGCCACGTGCGGCCGGGCGAGGAACTCCGCCACGGCCGGTCCCACGATGCCGGCGTCGTCGTCGAGCGCCGCGCGGCCGCAGAGGATCAGGTCCGCGCCTTCCTTCCGGACGAATGCGGCCAGGGCGCGGGCGATCCCGAGGTTATCGGTCGCGGCGAGCGCCGGGTCGTCCACGTGCGCGACGCGGTCTGCGCCGAAGGCGACGGCGCGCCGCAGCGCGTCCACCGCCCTGCCCGGACCGGCCGAGACGGCCGTGACCGTGCCGCCGTGCCGCTCGCGCAGCTGCAGCGCCTTCTCCAGCGCGACCTCGTCGAAGTACGAGGTCAACCAGCGGTCCTCCACCGACAGGGCGTCGGGGCCGCCGCCTTCCCGGACGGTCACGCGCGCCTCGGGGTCGGGCACCTGCTTCACGAGGACGACGATCTTCATTCCGCAGCTCGAAATCCGAACGTCCGCGCCAACTGCTACTCCCTCAGGTAGGCGCGGCCGAGGTAGTCGAGCAGCACCTCGTGGGTGCCGCCTCCCGACAGGAGGAACCGCGCGTCCCGGAAGAAACGCTCGGGCGGGTACTCGGTGGAAAACCCGTTGCCCGCGTAGATGCGGGTCGCCTCGTCGACCGCCTCCAGGCACATCTCGGTGGCGAACCACTTGGCCGCCATCGCCTCGCGCAGGCAGTCGATCCGCTGGTCGATCATCCACGCGACGCGGTACAGGAGCGTCCTGGCCGCCTCGCGCTTGGCCCAGAACCTGCCGAACTTCTCGCGGACGAGCTGGTACTCCGAGATCGGCTTGCCGAACGCCTCGCGGCGCCGGGCGTACCCGCGGGCGTCGCGCATCGCCTCGTCGGCGATGGAGCAGGCCGTCAGGCCGGTCATCACCCTGACCTGGTTGAGGATGTCGCCGAGGTACGAGACGCCCTTGCCTGGCTCGCCCAGGAGGTTCTCCGCCGGCACGCGGACGTCGTCGAGGACGATCTCGCCGGTCGCCGAGCCGCGCGCGCCGAGCTTGCCGATCTTTCCGCCGCGAGCGAACCCCGGCGTCCCGTTCTCGACCAGGAAGAACGAGAGGCCCTTCAGCCCGGCTCCCGGATCGGTCGTCGCCAACACGGTGGCGAAGTCGCAGATCGGGCCGTTCGTCACCCACTCCTTGGCGCCGCGGAGGATCCACCCGTCGTCGTCGCGGACCGCGGTCGTGCGGGTCCCGGCGAGGTCCGAACCCGACTGGCTCTCCGTGAAGCAGATCGCCGCGATCTTCTCGCCGCGGATCGCCGGGACCAGCACTCGCCGGCGGATCGCCTCCGAGCCGAACCTGCCGACGAAGTAGGTCCCCATCAGCATCTGAACCGTGACGGCCATGAAGAAGCCGCACGATCCACGGGCCATCTCCTCGAAGAAGATCATCGACATGGTCGTGTCGGCGCCCATGCCGCCCAACTCCGGCGGGTGCCGCAGGCCGAAATACCCCAGCCGGGCGAACTCGTCCCACAAGTCGCGCGGGAACTCGGCTCGTGCGTCGATCTCCGCGATCCTCGGCCGCACGAGCCGGTCCACCGCGTCGCGCACCTGCCCGCGAAAGAACTCCTGCTCCTCGGTGAATCGGAACTCCAAGCACCGCCTCCCGGACGGACAGCGGCCGGAATACGCCACCCCCGCCGGCGTGTCAACGGCAGCGGTTCGCGGTTCGCAGTTCGCGGATCGGACGAATGCGGCTCCCGCTCCCGCTCCGACAGGCAGGGGAACGGGAGCGGGAGCGGAACGCGCCAGGTTAGCACCTATGGCGGCGCGGGGACGGCGCCGGCGGCCACGACGGCCACGCCAACGTGGCCGATGTTCTCCGGCGTGGCGTCAGCCGTCGGGCGCGACAGCCACGATCTTATCGAGGGCCTCGACCAACGGGGGAAGGTCGGCGGTCGCGATCGACCAGACGACGTCCAGGTCGACGACGTCGTAGCCGTGGATGAGCCGGTTGCGCAGACCGACGAGGGCGGTCCACGGGATCTCCGGATGCCGGGCGCGCTCGTCCTGCGGCACGCGCGCCGCCGCCTCGCCGAGGATCTCCAGCAACCGGGCCAGGGCCAAGTCGAGGAGACGGTCGTCGTCGAGGTCCCGGCGCGTCCTGCCGCGCACCAGCCCCACGGCCTCGCGGGCATGATCCAACATCTGCCGCAGGCTGACGAGCGGGCTACGGGCGCTCAAACAGCACCTCCGCCTCGGCCCGCACGCGATCGCGGAAGTACGGGCTGAGGAAGCCCGGGGTGTTGAGGTCGACCCGACGCCCGACGACATCCGACAGCTCCTGCTCCATCGCGAAGAAGCCGAGCCCGGGCGCCGCTCCGGCCTCGAACTCGACCAGCACGTCGACGTCGCTGTCCCCGCGGAAGTCGTCCCACAACACCGAGCCGAACAACGAGAGCCGGCGTACGCGGTGCCGTCGGCAGAATGCGGCGATCCGGGTGCGATCGATGGCGATGCGGTTCATGCGAGCCTCGCTCCGGCGGTGCAGGCTATCCGTCGCCGGTCCGGCCGGTCAAGCCCGGTTGCACCCCTGTAACGAGCACTGAAGATGTCCGGGTCATAAGCACTTAAAGATGTCCTGTTTGGCCGGCTGCCTGGTAGGTGGCCTGGATGAGCAGCATCGAGACGCAGGTGGCCCGAAAGGCGAGGGAGATGA
>CAMTWF010000300.1:0-4148 GCA_947085355.1 uncultured delta proteobacterium | reverse complement strand
GGCGTCCGCTCCCATGATGGTGGCCGGCGTGCCGATCATCGCGGCGGCCCCGATGCCCATCATTCCCGGCATGGGGATGGTGCCGGGGCTCGAGGCCGAGGAGGCCGCGGCGGCGCAGCCGGCCGTGTACATCGACGTCTCCCGGTACGAGGACGCCAGGTACCAGATCGGCGAGATGATCTCCATCTGGAACGGCTCGGTCTTCAACGTCAAGCACTTCCACCTGTCGCGTGACCAGGCGTCCGAAACGTTCTCGCTCGGCGAGAACCCGACCAGCGACCTCTGGATCCCGCTCGAACAGCTCGACGGCAGGGACAAGGTCAGGATCGGCCAAGCGGTGGGGGACAAGCTCGCGGTCACGTTCCTGCCCGGCGCGAGCGGTTCGGTGACGACGGCGTCGGGGCAGGCAGTCTCGACGGACGAACTCAAGAAGTCCGGGCGATTGACGCCGAGCGCCAACATCAACGGCGGGTTCGACGTGAATCTGGAGGCCGGCGAGCGGCTCAGGCAGGACTTCGGCGAGTTCACGTTCCTTGCCAACATGGTGGCCAGGCCCAAGCTGGTGATCACCAGGTCGATGGAGTGGGTCACGCCGATCTTCGTGGCGGTCAGCTTCGTCCTGCACGCCGCGTTCCTGGGGATCGCGTGGCGCTACCAGACCTCGCAGAGCGGTCTGGCCGTCGACGTGCTGAGTTCCGACAACCCGTACGTGCAGATGATGGTCATCGCGCCTCCCCAGATGAAGGAGGATGAGGAGATCGTCCTCGAGGAGAAGAAGGAGGAGGAGGAGAAGGACGACGAGGAGAAGGAGCTCGAGGACGAGTTGCAGGACGAGGAGGAGGGCGGCACGGGCGCTCGGGCGGCCGGCGACGAAGGGAAGATGGGCCGCCGGGACTCCGAGGACGTCGATCGGATGGCGGGCGTGCAGGGACCGAAGGACAACCCGAACCCGCACATGGCCAAGACGCAGATGCTCGAACAGGTCGCGCAGCTCGGCGCGATCTCGGCCCTCCAGGCGCTCCAGGCCAACGCGCCCACCTCGCCGTTCTCACCCTACTCGACGGCGTTGGGCAACGACCCGGTGAACGCACGCGGCCATCTGATGGGGTCGGAGTACGGCGACGCCTACGGGGTCGGCGGGCTGGGGATGTTCGGCACCGGCGCCGGGGGCGGCGGGTCCAACATCTACGGCTTCGGGCTGGGCGACGTCGGACAGATGGGGCACGGTTACGGCACGGGCGACGGGGTCGGCTTCGGCCGCGGCGGCGGCCGCATGGGCAGGGGACGGTCGGGCGACAGGTTCGGGCCGGATCTCGGCGGCCGCACCGGCCGCGCCCCCGACCTGCGACTCGGCGAGGCGACGACGTTCGGCGGTCTGTCCAAGGAGGTCATCCGCCGGATCGTCACCCAGCATCGCGGCCGGATCAGGCACTGCTACGAGGCCGCGCTGCGGACCGCTCCGGAGATCGAGGGGCGCGTGACGGTCAAGTTCACGATCGCTCCGCAGGGCAACGTGCAGGCGGCCGAGGATGCCGGCAACACGACGGGCGACTCGGGCCTGGCCCAGTGCATCGTGAACGTGGTCCGGCGCATGAACTTCCCGCAGGCCGACGGCATCACCGGCTGCACCTATCCGTTCCTCCTCCAGCAGGTGGGCGAGGGCGAGGGCGGCTGATCGCCTCCCGTCCGGCGTCTTCCCGGACGACAATTCGGTTTACAAGTCGGCGTCACGTCCTCTAGTATCGGCCGTCGCCTCGGATGGGCGGCGGCGGGTGCAGCCAGTGTCAAGGACAGGAGGTCGGCGATGATGGCCTGTGTGCGTCGAGCGGTGTTCCTCGTGGTGATCGCCGGGGCGGCCGGCGGGTGTACCAGCAAGCGTGACGATTCGAACAGGCTGGTCAACCAGGCCCTGGAGAAGCACGCCCAGGGCGACGTCCAGACGGCGAAATCCAAGCTCCAGCTCGCGATCGCCACCGATGCGACCAACGCCAGGGCGTATCGCGAGCGTGCCGCGATCCTGTCCAAGGAGGGGCGGCCGGCGGAGGCGATCCCTGACTTCGAGAAGGCGGTCGATCTGAACCCCGACAACCCGCAGTGGCGGTACGAGCTGGCCGGCAAGTACTGGGAGGTCTATCGCGCATCGGCGGGCATCGAGCGCGAGTCGTACCTGCCGAAGATCGAGGAGCACGTCACGAAGGCGATCGAGAGGAACGGCACATTGGCCGACTACTTCCTCCTGCGCGCGCGATGCCGCAAGGCGCTGTCCGCCTTCAAGGGAGCCGCCCAGGACTACAGGAAGGCGATTGATCTCGACCCCATCAACGCGGATCCGTACCTGGAGTTGGGGCGCCTGTACGGCCTCATGTGGAGGATCCTGTACCGCGACGACCTTTTCAACCTGGCCGAACAGGCGTTGTCGACGTCTTCCCGGCTGGCGGAGCTTCCCAACCTGCCGACGGAGTCGGAGACGGTCCTGCCGGAGATGGGCTTCGAGTTGGGGAAGCTGTACGCGGCCAAGGGCGACGTGGAGGAGGATGCGGGCGTGGCCGACGGCTTCTTCGAGAAGGCGATCAGCGTCTTCCGATCGATCGATTCCGACTACCGGGATCGGACGGAGCTGAACCTGCAACTCGCGCAGGTCTACCAGCGCAGGGGCGATACGCAGAACGCCTGCACTGCGGCGGAAGAGGCGATCAGGAGCCTGGGTGCGGACCCGGCCGGCGAGACCCGCAGGGAGTACGTGATGCACCTGGGGCGGGAGATGTGCGGCGTCTCTCCGCTGGGGTTCGACCCCAACCGCTGACGGATCGGGTGCGTCTTCGGCCGAGGGCCGGCGAGAAAGGATTCGGAACTTGCGCTACGAAGGGTTTCGCAGTTGGAGGGAGCTTGCCGACAGCATCGAGAACTCCGCGGAGCGCGACGAGGACGCCGTGTCGAGGGCCCGGGCGCTGCTCCGGGCGGGCATCATCAAGGAGGAGAGGCTCGGCGAGCAGGCCGAGGCCAACCGGCACTACAAGGACGCCTTCCGCGCCGACAAGGACTGTCTCGAGGCGCTGCGCCGTGCCCGCAGGCTCTTCCGCCTGCGGGGGCGTCTGGACGACCGGCTTACGCAGGTCTTCGAGATCGAGTTCAAGGTCCACAAGAAGGCGGCTCGGCCGGGCGCACCGTCCGCGGCGGCTGCCGCCGAGGCCCACGCCGAGTTCGGCTGGGTGCAACTCGCGCTCGGCGCCGAAGCCAAGGCGCTCTCCGCCTTCCGGCAGGCCCTGTACTACGTGCCGGGCCATCCCGTCTCCGGCGCCGTCGCCGCGGACCTCCAGATCGAGGAGCCCGACGTCGCCGCGGCGGCGCGCCTGCGCGACGATGCGGAGGCGCTCATCAAGACCGACCGCGGCGCCGCCGCGCTGCTGCTGATCCGCGCGGCCGTCATGACGCTCAGGGCAGACGGCCCCCCCGCCGACGCCAGGCGGGATCTCGTGCGCGCCGCGGCGCTCGACCCTTCCGACGACATCGCCGTTCTGCTCGCGGAGAAGCGGGTCCTCGGCGACGAGCCGGATGCGTCGCAACTCGAGCGGCTGTACCGGGAGGTGATCGACGCCACGCGCGACCCGTCGGATCGTGCGGCGCTGGCGCACGGCCTCGCGCACCGGTTGTTGTCCCAGGTCGAGACCCCGTCGGCGGCCGTGCCGCTCCACGAGGTGGCGTTCGAGTTGCGCCCCGACGACGAGCGCACGTTCGACTACCTCCTCACTTTCTACCGCGCGAAGGGCGAGCGGACCAGGGCGAGGGACGTGGCCGTCAGGGCGGCCTCGGCGGCCGTCGAGCCCGACGCCAAGGCGTTCTACCTCGCCGCCGGATCGCTCGCGTTGGTACGGGACCTCGAGGATGGGGCCGGCGCCGCGGCGATCGGCGCCATGCTCTGCGCGATCGACTCGTCGCATCCGGCGCTCCTGGAGCTGTCCGCCGAGGGGGTGGACTTGGATGCGGCCGCCGCGCCGAGCGTATCGGCGGCCGAAACGGAGACGCCACAGGTTTCGGAAGCGCAGCCGGTCCCGGCTCCCTCTTCACCGCCGCCCGCCGAGGCGCCCGCGGCGGCCGCTCCGTCTTCGCCGCCGCCGCCGGAACCCCGGCCGGCGCCGCGGGCCGTGGCG
>CAMTWF010000299.1:0-5273 GCA_947085355.1 uncultured delta proteobacterium | reverse complement strand
TCTTCCGATCTGGAGCGGGAGGCGCCGCGCAGGCCGCGGACGGCCGGGCGCCGGGCGAAGGGGCCGCGGCGCCCGCAACCCGGCACGCCTTGCCCGCCACCGGGGCGCTCGTCACGGTGTCGGTCGAGGGTCTTCCCGCAGGCTCGGTTGTGCGGATCGGCGGCGTGGAGATCCGAGAGGAGCCCTACGTGGGCGCCTTCGAGGCGTCTGCGGAGCCGATCGACGTGACGGTGCGGGCCGACGGGTTCGAGCCGTACGCCGTCACGGTGGTGCCGGATCGCAACGTGTCCCTGATGCCGGACCTGCGCGGGACGGCTGCGCCTCCGGGCCGGCAGCTCCCCGCGACGCGGCGAGACGGCGGCGTCCGACCGGTGCGTCCCGAAACCGACCGGCCGGGCAAGCAGCCCGTGAAACGACGGCCCGAGTTCATCGAGGAGCTGCCGCTGTGAAGGCGGGGGGCGGGGGGGGCGGCGACCAGCGACCAGCGGCCGGCGACCGGCGCAAGAATCGTCGTTTCCGGTCGGTCGTGCATATCCTCTGCGTAGGGGCTGTCGCGACGCTGAGCCCTCCGGTTGCCGCCCAGGAGCGGCCCGCGGCGGCGGACGAGGCGGTGCGGGAAGCGGCGCGGGAGCACTACCGCCGCGGTCGCGAGTTGTACGAACAGGGGAGATTGCAGGACGCGCTCAGGGAGCTGCGCGTCTCCTACCAGCTCGTCCCGCACTGGGTCACGCTCAACGGCATGGCCCTCTGCGAGGAGGACCTGGGGAACAAGCGGGAGGCGCTGCGGCTGTACTCGCAGGCGCTGGCCGACGGCGGCGCCGCCGTCCCCGCCCGGCAGAGGTCGCAGATCGAAGGGCAGGTGGTGGCGCTCCGCCTGGATCTGGGCCTGGCGCGCCTGTCCGTGATCACCGATCCGCCGGGCGCCGCCGTGAGCCTCGAGGGCGAGCCGTTCGGCACGACGCCCTTCGGCGACGACATCGCGGCGGGCGAGTGGACCGTCGGGATCGATCTCGACGGCCACCAGCCGATCCTCAGGCGGATCGTGGTTGCGGCCGGGGAGTCGAAGGTGCTGGACGTCGCGCCGGCGCCGCTCGCGAGCGGCGGACGGACGCCGGCGCCGACCGGCGTGCTGGAAGTGCGATCGGATCCGCAAGGAGCCGCCGTCTTCGTGGACGGCGAACGCACCGGAACGACGCCGGCGACCCTCGGCGACGTGCGGCCCGGAACGCGCCTGGTGCGCGTCGAACTGTCCGGCTCCCGGGCATGGGAGGACCGCGTCGAGGTGCCCGAAGGCGCGATCTGCCGGGTGGACGTGCGCTTGCCCGGCGCAGGCGCGCATCATGGCTGGTTCTGGGGCGCGGCCGCCGCCGCCGCCGCGCTCGGGATCGGCGGCGCCGCCACCGGAGCGTGGGGCGCGTCGCTGCACGCCGAGTACCACGACGCGGGCACCGACCAGGCCCGCAGGGACGATATTCGTCCGCTGGGCGAGACGCTGTTCGACGCGGCGGACGGCCTGTTCGTGGCGGCCGGGGCGGCAGGCGCGGCCGCGTTGGTGCTGGCGTTCTTCACCGACTTCGGTGGGGCAGGGGCCGAGGCCGATGTCTCCGTCATCGCGGGAAGCGGACCGTGAGGTTGCCGGCGCTGCTGGCCGCGCTCTCGGCGCTCTGCCTAGTCCCCTCCGCGTGCAATCTCGTCTACTCCTGGCAGGAGTTCGGCGATGCTGCCGCCGAAGCCGACGTGGACGTGTACCTGGACGCCGAAGCCGATGTCGAGGGCGAAGCCGACGTGGACGTGGACGTGGACGTGGACGTGGACGCCGGCGCGGACGCTGATGCGGACGCGGATGTGGACGACGCGACCGGTCCGGTGTGCGGCAACGGCGTGGTCGAGCGCGGCGAGGCGTGCGACGGGAATCCGCCGCGATCATGCACGACGCCGTGCCGATCCGACGGCACGGAGGTGTGCACCGGGTGCGCCTGGATCTGCGAGCCGCCCGCGGAGGAGTGCAACGGGCGGGATGACGACTGCGACACCATGACCGACGAGGTCGGCGCGGGGTTCGAGTGCGGCGACGGCTGCTGCAACGGCGGCGAGAACGCCTGCTCCTGTCGCGATGACTGCCCCGTCGTGCCGCCGCCGCCGGGCGCGCCGGCGCCCCTCTGGCCGCCGAACGGAGCCGCCACGGGGAGCCCGCACGCGCCGCCGGCCGCCGGAACGCTGAGGCCGTCGTTCTTCTGGAGGCCGTCTGACGGCGGTTGCGGGAGCGTCGCCTACGAGATCCAGATCGACGATTCGTGTTCGACGCCGGGCTTCGGGGCGTGCCCGTTCCCGAGCCCGGAGGCGGCGCAGACCGGGATCGCGGCGGTCAGGTTCCGTCCGCCGTCCGACCTGCCGGTCTCCTGGTTTCGGCCGGTCGGCCGAAGGTACTACTGGCGTGTTCGCGGCTGCGACTCGCTGGATCGCTGCTCGGCGTGGAGTCACGTGCGCTACATCGACGTGGGGCGTGCGCCGGGAGACTTCAACGGCGACGGCTGGTCCGACCTGGCCGTGGGGGCCTTTGCCCAGACCGGCGGCGCGCCGGCCGAGGGCGCCGTCTTCGTCTACGACGGTTCGGCGGCCGGCCTGCCGGCGATCCCGACCGCGTCGCTCTACAACCCGGACGGCCAGGCTCTGGGCCGTTTCGGCCTGGCCGTCGCCGTCGCGGGGGACGTCAACGCGGACGGCTACGCCGATCTGGTCGCCGGAGCGTTCATGCAGGACGCCGGGGCGACCGACGAAGGCAACGCCTTCGTCTATCTCGGTTCGGCGGCCGGCCTGCCGGTCGCCCCGTCCATCCGGCTGGACTGTCCGGGCAACCAGGCCGGCGCCCACTTCGGCATCTCGGTTGCAGGCGCGGGGGACCTCAACGGCGACGGTTTCGCGGACAGCGTCGTGGGCGCCTCGGCGTACGATTCGGGCGCCGAGGCCGAGGGCGGCGCGTTCATCTACCACGGCAGGAGCGCGGGCGTGCCGGCGGTCCCGGACGTCGTGCTCGACAACCCGGCGAACCAGGCCCGCGCCGAGTTCGGCATCGCGGTGGCCGGCGCCGGGGATCTCGATGGCGACGGTTTCGCCGATCTCGCCGTCGGCGCGCACCTGCAGGACGACCCGGCCTTCAACGAGGGCGTCGTGTTCGTGTACGGGGGGTCGCCGACCGGTGTTCCGGCCGCGCCGTCGGCGACGATCGGCAACCCGGCCGACCAGAGCGCCGGCCTGTTCGGCGCCGCGATCGCCGGCGGGTGCGACTTCGACGGCGACGGATACGCGGACCTGGCGGTCGCCGCTCCGAGGCAGGACGTGCCCGCGATCAACGAAGGCGCCGTCTTCGTCTTCCGGGGCGGTCCCGTCGGAGTCGCCGCGCTGCCCGCCGTCACGCTCGACAACCCGGCCGACCAGGCCGACGCCGAGTTCGGCTCGAGCGTCGCGTGCGCCGGGGACCTGACGCTGGACGGATACGGCGACCTCGCGGTCGGCGCGCGCTACCAGGACGCTCCGGCGGAGAACGAGGGGAACGCCTTCGTATACTACGGGGCGGCCGCGGGCCTCGCGCCGGCTCCGGATACGACGCTCGACAACCCCGCGAACCAGGCCGGGGCGCGCTTCGGAACGTCGGTCGCCTCCCCGGGCGATCTCGACGGCGACGGCCGTCCCGACCTGGTCGCCGGCGCTCCGATGCAGGATGCGCCGGCCGTGGATGAAGGGAACGCGTTCGTGTACTACACGAGCGACTCGGGCGTGCCGTCGCTTCCGAACGTCACGCTGGACAACCCCGCGGACCAGGCGAGCGCCGGGTTCGGGTGGTGCGTCGGCAGGGCGTGGTAGACATCGGAACGACGCTTGGAGGTGCGGGCATGGGTTCGGACCGGAACGGGAAGAAGACGTACGCCATCGCAGCGATCGCGGCCGCGGCCGTCGCGGTCGCCGCCGGAATCGTGCTGGCGCTGCTTGCATCGCGGGAGGAGGACGACGACGGCGCCAAGGTCCTCGTGCCTGCCGGGCCGTTCTCCCGACCGCCGACGCAGGTCCTCGTGCCTGCCGGGCCGTTCTGGAGGGGCCATCCGGATGGGCCGCCGCACCCGTTCGGGAACCCGGACACGCATCCGATGCGCCTGATCGAGATGTCCGCGTTCCGGATCGACAGGGCCGAGGTGACCGTCGGCGACTACCGTCGCTGCGTGGACGCGGGGAAATGCTCCGCCGCGCTCTGTCGGGGGCAACCGGAAGCCCATGTGGGGCCGGATCTGCCGGTCACGTGCGTTTCTTGGCGCCAGGCCGCGGCGTACTGCGCGTGGGCAGGCGGCAGGCTGCCGACGGAGGCCGAGTGGGAGAAGGCGGCGCGCGGCCTTGACGGACGGAAGTACCCGTGGGGCGGGGCCGCGCCGACGTGCGAGTTGGCGTTGCACAACGTGTGCGGCATCGACGCCCCCGCTCCGGTCGGCGCCCGCCCGGCCGGGGCCAGCCCCTTCGGCATCCTGGACATGGGCGGAAACGTGGCCGAGTGGACGGCGGACTGGTACGCCGAGGGCTACTACCGCGAATCGCCGGCCGCAGATCCTCGCGGGCCCGATTCCGGCTCTTTCCGCGTGGTTCGCGGTGGTTCCTTCATGGCGGGCTCCAGGTACATGATGACTGGCTTCCGGAAGTTCGAGTCGCCGGAGACCAGCCGCCGCGATCTCGGGTTCCGGTGCGCCTTCGCGGTCCTCTAGTCTACTACCCCCGAACTTCGTCGCACGGCGCGACGACATTGGTCACCGCGGAGCACGCAGAGAACACAGAGACCATTCTCTGCGCCCTCTGCGGTCTCTGCGGTGATTCGTCGTTTGAGGGTAACCGTTCACCCTCCCCTGCCGTCCCGTGAACGCGCCCGAGCCCGCGCCTGAGCCCGGTTTCGAGGAGGAGCAAGGCGTGGGCGTAGGCGTGGGCGATCGGGCTCGGGCTCGGGCTCGGGCTCGTTCATTGGTTGGCGCCACAGGGGGTGAACGGTTCCCCTCCGACTTCGGGGGGGCCTGGAGGTCCGGTGTGGCGCGTGGCCCGCCTTTTCGACCCCTTCCGCAGCCTGGTGTGGGCCGTCGGTCGACCGATCAAGCAAGAACGGATGCCGGCGCGTTCCGTCGGTCGACCGATCAAGCAAGAACAGATGCTGGCGCGTTCCGTTGGTCGGCCGACGGAGCGAAAAAGCATGCTGGCGCGTCCCGTCGGTCGACCGACGGAGCGAAAAAGCATGCTGGCGCGTC